>DATHKA010000089.1:0-20721 GCA_035489615.1 Chryseolinea sp. | reverse complement strand
GATAAAAGGGAATTTGCCGTGATGGATTTCGATCGCCTCGAAATGGGCAGTGGCTTCATCATCGACGTGGAACAGTCATCAAGTTTCGAAGTTGAGGCAAGAGGTGACCAGCGAAACCTCGATGACCTTGAAGTGTTCGTGAGCGGGAACACGCTCACGGCCCGGTTCAGAAACAACGCCAATCGAAACCATTCTACCCGAATTGAAGTCAAGATGCCTGCGCTGAAGAGTATTAACTTTTCTGGCGGTACTAAATCCAAAATCGAAGACTTTGAGAGCGATCAGCAGCTGGATGTTTTTCTTTCCGGCGCAGCGCTTTGTGAGGTAAAAGTCGGATATCGCAAAGTAAAAGTCGTATTATCAGGCGCGTCGAAGCTTGACATAGAAGGACTAGGCGATGAAATGAATGCGGAGGTCTCAGGAGCTTCGGTGCTCATAGCGTTTGATTATCCCGTTCGCGCTGCCGATGTGAATGTGTCCGGCGCAAGCTTCGGAAAAGTTACTGTGAGCGACGACCTTGCTGCTGTTGCCTCCGGTGCAAGTCGCCTGCTGTACAGAGGAAGTCCAACGGTATCATCTGATGTTTCTGGTGCAAGTTCGGTCCAGAAGGATTAACATCGAACAAAAAATATTCTCAACTATTTTCGTACTGCGGGCAACCTTCATTGGATATGCCCGTTGTACTTTTTTTATAGCCTTGATGGCATCTAACAACACAACTATGAACATGATCTTTTAAGCTGGCGCTTCCAGATATGATTTCTTGGAGCGCCGTCCCGGGATTTTGATCCCGGAAGTATCTCATCCGCGTCACCCTTAAATCATAGATCATGTCATCTCTCTTTCATAAAATCAAATCATTCGTCCGTCTTTTTCGCCAGGCCATAACAGGCGGCGAGCAGGACTTTACACAAACGCCCATTGATCGGGCGATCTTTCTACTGGCCGTTCCCATGATTCTGGAAATGTCAATGGAAGCGTTGTTTGCCGTAGTCGATGTGTATTTTGTGAGCCTGTTACATGACAACGAGGCCGTAGCTACGGTAGGGCTAACAGAATCATTGCTTACCGTGCTGTATTCCCTGGCGATGGGCGTGGGTATGGGGGCAACCGCTATGGTAGCGCGCCGGGTAGGAGAAAGAGACCTTGAAGGCGCACAAACCGCGGCCGGACAGGCCATCATTGTCGGCGTCTGCATGTCAATCGTCATCGCATTGATTGGTTTCTTTTTTGCCGAAGACCTGCTTCGTCTCATGGGTGCTTCTGAACGGCTTATCGGGAACAATGTGGGCTACACGCGAGGCATGCTTTCAGGCAATATTACGATTGTCATGCTGTTCGTCATTAACGGAGTGTTCCGCGGTGCCGGCGATGCGTCGATCGCGATGCGGTCGCTCTGGATCGCCAACCTCGTGAACATAGCCCTGGATCCGCTCTTCATTTTTGGTTGGGGTCCGATCCCATCTTTCGGTGTGCAAGGTGCTGCCATTGCCACCAATACAGGTCGCGGCATAGGAGTGTTATACCAACTCTATCACCTGCAGAAGGGAAATGGAAAGATTATCATTCGTCTCGGCGGCTTGCGGGCAAAGTTTGATATCATCCGAAAACTGGTGGTTGTTTCGGCTGGTGGAACGGGCCAGTTTTTGATTGGTTCAGCCAGTTGGATTTTCCTGATGCGGATAATATCCGACTTCGGAAGTGCGGCACTTGCAGGCTACACGATAGCCATCAGGGTGATTATCTTTGCCTTACTGCCTGCCTGGGGAATGGCGAACGCTTCAGCTACGCTCGTGGGGCAAAACCTCGGCGCAGGATCCGCCGATCGGGCCGAACGATCGGTATGGCGCGCCGCGTTCTTTAACATGGTTTTCATGGCCGTGATAACCGTTCTGTTCTTCAGCCTGGCAGCGCCGATCCTCGGCTTGTTCACGACCGACGAGGAAGCGCTGGGCAATGGCATTCAATGCCTCCAGATCGTGTCGCTGGGATACGTGTTTTATTCATACGGCATGGTGATCACCCAATCGTTTAACGGCGCCGGAGATACGCGTACCCCTACCGTTATCAGCTTCGTTGGCTTTTGGCTGTTCCAGATCCCATTGGCCTACGCGCTGGCGAAGGGGTTCGAAACGGGTCCCGTGGGCGTATATATTGCCGTATCGGTGGCTGAATCGCTGATGGCCGTAGCAGGTATTCTCATCTTCCGCCAGGGAAGATGGAAGGCAGTTAAAATATGATGTAAGGAAGTTGCTGTCCCGTGCCTGACGCGCGCTATGCCCGGTCAGGCACTTGGCGGCACATCCCCTTTGCTCTTGAACGCAGCCTTAATGGCTTTGCCCAACTCTTCGCCGGCGCGTTTTAAGCTTGCCTCTACCTCTTTCCAGCGCTCGCTGTTTCCAGCCTCGCTTTTCAGTTTCTCGGCCGATACCTTCAATTCCTCGAACCGCTCGCCGAACTCTTTTTGAAGTCGTACAGTCGCCTCGTCCAGCTCGCCCATGAACTGGTCTACCCGCTTGCCGAAATTTTCGAATCGTTTCTCGCCTTGTTGATTATCTGTTTCCATAAGTTGAAGGATGTGCTTCACACGTGTGTATGGCAATTTAACGATTAATTCCACGCATAGGTTGAGAAAGGCGCCCTTCCGGTTGCGGGTAACACGGGCGATTGGTCGTCGCGAATTTTTATGGCGCCTGCATTTTTTGGATTTTGGGATAGAGAAAGATTGATTGGCCGCCCGGCAAAGTCCGGCGAAGAAATGACTGGTAACCCATTAATGATTACTTTTGAAGCTGTGAAGAGAGTACTGACTTTTGTAACCCTTGTGGCGATCACCCTGTCGGTGGCCAGCTGTGCATCGCATCCGAAAAAGCATAAAAAGTTAAAGCCGGGAAAAGAGATACCCTGCCCGCTAAAGGATTGCTAATGAACCTCCGAAAAATTGTCATTGCCATCGACGGCTACTCCGCTTGTGGCAAGAGTTCGACGGCTAAGGAGGTGTCGAACGTGTTGGGTTTCCGGTATATCGACACCGGGGCCATGTATCGGGCGGTCACCCTTTACTTTCTGGAACATCACGTGGCCCTCACGAATCCCAAAGAGATTTCCCGTGCACTCGAGCAAATTCACGTGACCTTCAAAGTCAATTCGCGAAATAAGTCTGAGACTTTCCTGAACGGCCTGATTGTGGAAAAAGAAATTCGTTCGATGCGCGTGTCGGCCGCGGTGAGCGAAGTAAGCGCCATCAAGGAAGTGCGCATCGCCATGGTTGAACAACAACGTCGAATGGGGCGCGAAAAAGCGGTGGTCATGGATGGTCGCGACATCGGGACAGTGGTGTTTCCCCAGGCGGAGCTTAAGTTGTTCATGAAGGCCGACTTAATCGTGCGCGCGTTTCGCCGACAAAAGGAGTTGCTCGATCGCAATCAGTTGGTGGACCTGGACGACGTTGTTGAAAACATTCTTCAACGGGATCACATCGACACGACACGTGTTGAAAGCCCCCTTCGCCAGGCCGACGATGCCGTCCTGATCGACACGACACACATCAGCTTCGACGAGCAAGTGGACGAAGTGGTAAGGATGGCTTTGGGAAAGATGATTACGGCCAATTGAAAATTTATAATTGGGGATGACAATTAGCGCTGCCAGCCGTTCGGGGACATTAGCCCCTGTGAGGTTGGGCAAGGGCCGCAGTTGGCTGCTTTCCACCATCCGGGGCACACCCGGGTTGAACACGCTGCAGTAGAATCAACAACATCTGTCTTGTAACTCTAAAAAAAAATTCTTGTGGAACACTCGTTCAGACGCGTAGCCAGGTACTTTTTCAGTGGCACGCTATTTATTGTGCCGCTGGTGGCCACGGTTTATTTTATCTTCGTTTCATTGCGTTGGCTCGACAACCTGCTGGCGCTGCCATATCCCGGACTTGGCGTACTGATCCTCCTCCTCGGGATCACCGCTTTTGGCTATCTCACAACCAACTTTGCGTTTAAGGCGGCAGGCAACTGGCTCGACCATATCATCAACAAGATTCCACTCGTAAAGCTTATCTATTCCGCCTTGAAAGATCTGCTCGGCGCGTTCGTGGGCGACAAGAAAAAATTCAACAAACCAGTGCTGGTGAGGATCAACAACGACAATTCTTTATTTCAGATTGGATTCATCACGCAACCAGATCTGACAGAGCTTGGATTACAGGAGATGGTGGTGGTGTACTTCCCTCACTCTTATGCTTTTTCAGGGTTTCATTATGTAGTTCCACGCGAGAATGTGCAACCGTTGAACATTTCAGGGCCACAGGCTATGAAGTTTATCGTGTCTGGCGGGGTGAGCGGGTTCAAGGAGGTATAGAATTTCTTTCTGAAGGCGTTCGGACTCGATCGAATTAAATCCAGTATTTGGGAGGCCACGGAGATTTTTTAGGAAGCATAGTGGGATGCATCTCTTCGAGGGAAGGTTGCAGGGATAAACAGATGCCGCAGTTAGTGGAACTTCAACGTTCTAAGGCAGAGGCCTGGAGGAGGGCCGAGATTGATCTGGGAGCATAAAAAACAAGACCTCCCACCATGGAGAGGTCTTGCATTTGTAGAGCGCAACTCAGGCGAAATATCCTTAGAATTTAAATGTTGCGCCGAGCATGATGGGGCAAAGGGCAAAGCCTACTTCACCGAAAACGCCAACTTTCTCGTTGAAGAACCAACGTGCGCCAGCATAAAGGCCGCCGCGAACACCGCCGTCATAAGGGTCATTGTAACCCGCGTTGTCATAATCATAGCTTGAGGCTACAAATCCTAACTGCGCGCCTGCATAGGGATCGAAATTTTTATTTGGAACTTTCAGGAGTTTGCCAAAATGGTAGGAGGCACGGACGCCGAAGTCAATGAAGTTATAGGCAACATCGCTTCCAACGTACCCATAATCCCATCTTGTGTAAGCAAGATAGCCACCACCACTGATCTCATCTGTGAACGCATATTCTCCGTTTACTCCAACGGTGACGCCACCCGCATAAATATACCCGAATCCAAGACCGGGGCTCAACAGGAAATCACCTTTTAATATTCCGTCCTGAGCAAAAACGTTGGATTGAGAAATCACTAGGAGCAGTAACGCGCCTGCCAGCATAGAGACATATTTTTTCATAAAGCGTAGTTTGTTAATAAGTTCGGGTAAAAATACGCAAAGCATGCAAAATAGTTGTGCTTAAGCCGAAAATGTCGGTTAGCTGATGACACCCGAGCCGATCAACTCTTCGCCATCATACCAGGCGCAAAATTGGCCAGGTGTGACCCCTCGTTGAGGCATATCAAATACGACGAACAGCCCCTCCGTTCGGTGATACAGGGTGCATGGAGTTAGCGGCTGGCGGTATCGGATTCGTGCCAAATAGGGATGCGATGCGCCGGGCTCCAGCGCCAGATCTTTACGAATCCAATGGACATCTCCGGCCGGTATAAATAGTCCTTTCCTGTAGAGACCAGGATGCTCGTCTCCCATTCCCGTATAGATGATGTTGCGCTCGGTATCCGTACCGATCACAAACAGGGGCTTCTCGTAGCCCCCGATGTGCAGGCCTTTTCGCTGCCCGATCGTATAGTAATGAGCACCCTTGTGCTCGCCGACCTCTTCACCAATTTCCGGCCGCAATTCATACTTCGCCGTGATGTTCCTTAGATCGTCGGATGCAAATCCATTCGCAAATACCGATGCACTGGAAGGTACTTCCACCACCACGCCCTTCCTGGGCTTCAGTCTTTGCTGCAAAAAGTCCGGCAAGTGTACCTTGCCAACAAAACACAATCCCTGCGAATCTTTCTTGTCCGCCGTCACGAGTCCGATCTGCCGGGCAACGTTGCGTACTTCAGATTTCTGCAGTTCACCAATTGGAAACAGGGATCTCGACAGCTGTTCCTGCGTTAGCTGGCATAGAAAATAGCTCTGATCCTTGTTTCCGTCTCTGCCACTTAACAAGCGGTGGACGGTCTTGCCATCTTGCTCCAACATCGAACGCCGTGCATAGTGACCCGTGGCAACATACTTCGCTCCGAGCTTTAAGGCCGCCTGTAAAAAGCAGTCAAACTTGATTTCGCGGTTACAAAGCACATCGGGATTGGGCGTGCGTCCGCGTTCATATTCGGCGAACATATAGTCGACAATGCGTGCTTTATATTCTGCGCTCAGGTCGATCGCCTGAAAGGGAATACCCAGGTGTTGCGCAACAATCATGGCATCATTGCTGTCGTCGAGCCAGGGGCATTCGTCGCTGATGGTCACGGTATCATCGTGCCAGTTCTTCATGAACATGCCGATCACTTCGTATCCCTGCTGCAATAGCAGATACGCGGCAACGCTTGAATCGACGCCTCCGGAAAGTCCAACCACTACACGCTCCTTCATGAATCTAAGTTAAGTATTCTTTTACCCGCATCACTGCACCCTTGCCGTGGCCTGCTCGCTCAGCAAGTCGTTCATGGTTTCGTTAAAATGTTGCACATACTCGTCAAAGTACTTCCCGGTGCCAGGTCCGTTGAATCCCGCATAGATCTTCCTCACTTTGCCATCTCTTCCAATGAATATCGTCGTCGGAAACGCAAATACTTTGTTCAACATCGGCAAAGTTTCGGAAGCCTTCGCCTTGTCATTCGTCCCGGCAATGACAAAATCGTATCCCACCCCATACTTGCTGATCATCTTCTTTACGCGGGCGCTGGCGTAGGCAAAGTCGTCCTTTCGTTCATAGGCCAGCCCAATGATCTTTACCCCTCGATCCTTATTCTGTTCGTACCAGGGCCCGAGGAATTTTGTTTCATCCATGCAGTTGGGGCACCACGTACCGAAAATCTGCAAGATCACCACTTGATTTTTGTACCGCTCGTCAGAGAGCGACACCTTCTTGCCATTTACATCGGGAAAAGTGAATTCTATGCGTTCAAATCCGGGTTTCAAATACGTGACTTGTTCCGGATCGGGCATCACCGGATGCTCGCTCTTTTCCGCTGTCCAAGATTCTTTCCATGTCTTACCGGAATAATATTCTCCCGACAGTCGTCCGTCGGCAAGCTTCGTGGCATAGAATATATAGGAGTGATTTCCATCGAAGGTACTCATCTGAAGTTTGCCATTGGTGACCGTGCCACCAATGTAACGGTAATCACCGGTGGGCGTCAGGAAAGTGGCCTTGACGCTATCGCCAAGTTGTTCAATTACGCCTATCGCGGGCGTTGTGTCTTGCTCGTGCACAAAACGCACACTGTATTTGCCCGAAAAGTCGGGAATGCTGTCGCCGGGATTTCCCTTCTTAAACAGGTAGGTGTCGCCATAAGTAGCGTGAAATGGCACCTTGTAGTCCTTCTCGTAGTTCTTGATGAACAACCCGTGAAGCTCGTCGCCTTCTATTCTGGCCTTGATATTGGCATCGAACACATGTAAAGCGATATCGATAGAATCACCATCCACGCGAATTTCATCCAGCAATATCTTTTCTCCCGCGTTGCGCAAATACACGATATAGCCATCTGACCCATTTCGGGCCACGTCCAGGTGGAAAGGCAGCTCCTGCTCCTGCAGCATCAGCGTTCCGCGCCAGGTGCCAGTCTTTAAGGTCGTTGAGTCTTCCTTTTTTGCCAGGCAGGCCGCTGCGAAAATGCCCAAGGCTATCACGCACGTCCGAACTAAAAACCCGCTATTTACGATTGACCTGGTCATGTACTGATGATCGTTAATTTATGATATGGCCTATCCACTATTTGAACACTGCAATAGCGCAACCATGAGCCAGTCGCCGACGTGAACACTATGTCTGTCCCTGGCAGGGATTGCAATAAAGAACACAAAAATGCCGCAAATGATTTACATATACAGCGCGCAGTCGCAATTTGCATGCGCTTCTGTTATTCAATCGATGTAGATGTTCGAATCCTTGAAAGTTCTCGAGCTTGCCACTGTCCTGGCAGGGCCTGCAGTGGGTCAGTTCTTCGCCGAACTGGGCGCTTCTGTCATTAAAGTGGAGAACCTCCTCACTCAGGGGGATGTGACACGCACCTGGAAGATTCCGGGCGAGTCCACCGACGATCGCTCGGCATATTTCACGGCGGTAAATTGGGGCAAGAAGTCGATGCTGATCAATCTCCAACACGCGCGCGGGCAAGCGATCGTCCAGGAACTGGCTCAGCAGTCCGACCTGGTGATATCAAGCTACAAACCAGGCGACGACCGGAAACTTGGGATGGACTTTGACACCCTGCGAAGGGACAACCCACGGCTGATTTACGGAAGAATTACGGGTTATGGGCCTCACGATGAACGGGTGGGGTACGACGCCGTGCTTCAGGCCGAAGCCGGATTCATGTTCATGAACGGCGAGCCTGGAAGCGGATCGCTCAAGATGCCCGTGGCCCTGATCGATATTTTGGCAGCCCATCACCTGAAAGAGGGTCTGTTGCTGGCGATAATCAATCTGGAACGAACCGGGGAGGGAAGCCTGGTCGAGGTGTCGTTGTTGGATGCCGCAATAGCGTCGCTGGCAAACCAGGGTACAAATTGGCTGGTGGGAGGGAAGATCCCTCAGAAGAAAGGGTCCGCACACCCCAATATTGCGCCATACGGTGATGTGTTTAAGACTGCCCAGGGAGATGAGATTTTGCTGGCGGTGGGTACCGATCGGCAATTTGGCCTCCTTTGCGAGGTTTTGGGTATTTCGAATAGTGATCCGCGCTTCAATACCAACATGGAACGCGTCCGTCATCGGGGTAACCTTCATTCCCTGTTGGCGGATATGATCGGAAGACGATCAACCGATTCTTTCATGGCTTCTCTGCAGCGGGCCCATATCCCGGCCGGCGTGATCCAAAACCTGGCGCAGGTGTTCGAAATGCCCGCGGCGAAGCAGTTGTTGTTGGACGGCGCGGGTCTTCGGGCTGTTCGGACGTATGTCGGACCCACTTTTCCCCACCGTGAGCACCACCTTCTGCCACCACCCGCCACGGGTCAGCATTCCAGGGAAATTTTGATGGAAGAGCTCGCCTATAGCGTACAAACCGTTGCGGAACTCCTCGATCAAGGGGTCGTCCGGTAATTTCTTAGTTCTTTAGACAGGGTTTTAACCTGCATTTCGGCGCCGAATACGACGCTTCGTAGCCTTTTTTACTCTTTTTTCAGCCGAAATGTAAAAATGTGGGGCAAAGTGGTGGGAAGTGGTGAAAATTCCCCTAAGTTTGTTTGGAAGAACCCAATTTCGGGGGACAGGACAACCACTACGTCTGATGATCCGCTTCTATGGTACTTACGAGATTAAACTGGACGCCAAAGGCCGGATGGCTTTGCCTTCCAAATACCGTTCGCAGTTTGCGAATGACAAGCTCGTTATTACCAAGGGTTATGAGACCTGTCTGACGATTTACCCTACCGATGAGTTCGAGAAGGTGTTCGAAGAGATCAATGCGTTGAGTGAGTTTGTGGAGGAGCACCGGATATTGAAAAGAAGTGTAATACCGAATTCCGCTGAACTGGAGTTTGACTCAAGCGGCCGGATCCTGATCCCGAAGATGCTCCTCATGTGGGCGAGCATCGACAAAGACATAAAATTGCTGGGTGTGGGCAACAAGATCGAGGTATGGAATAATCAGCAGCTGGAACCCAACGTGGTTCCTGCGAAGCAGGTGGCTGCCTACACAGAAAAGGTGATGGGTCCGAAGAAGCGGGAGTCCTGATCGGCAATGGGGTCTGAGTACCACAAACCCGTTATGCTGCAAGAATGCATGGAGGGGCTGAATATTGAGCCGGAGGGGATATACGTAGATGTGACGTTTGGGGGAGGGGGACACTCGAGGGAGATCCTCGGGAATCTGAAAGGGGGCAGGTTATACGCCTTTGATCAGGATGACGATGCAAGAATACAGGCTGAGCAGATCAGCGATCGTTCTTTAACTTTTTGTCAGGCCAACTTCATGCATATGAAGCGATACCTGAAGCTGCACGGTGTAACGCAAGTCAATGGCATTTTGGCCGACCTGGGTATATCGTCGCACCAGATCGATTCGCCGGAGCGCGGATTCTCGACGCGGTTTGATGGCCCGCTCGATATGCGAATGGATCAACATGGGAGTGCGACAGCAGCGACGGTATTGAATGGGTATTCCGAAGAACAACTCCATAAGATCTTTGGCATGTATGGCGAACTGAAGAATGCGCGCACGGCGGCGAGGCTTGTTGCCCAGTACCGTGTAGACCGACCGTTGGAAAAGACGACCGATCTGAAAAGCGCCCTTCAATCGGCTGCACCCAGAGGAAAGGAGAACAAATATTTCGCCCAGGTGTTTCAAGCGCTTCGTATCGAAGTTAACGAAGAAATGAAAGCTCTTGAAAATTTTTTGCACCAATGCGGCGAAGTGATAGTTCCCGGCGGAAGGCTGGTGGTCATGTCCTATCACTCCCTGGAGGACCGGATGGTGAAGAACTACATGGCAAAAGGAAAGATGTTCGGCGATGTGGAGAAGGATTTTTACGGGAATGAGATTCGGCCGTTCAAACCGGTAAACAGGAAACCGGTCGAGGCGTCGGAACAAGAGGTAGCAGATAACAACCGCGCCCGCAGCGCAAAATTGAGGGTGGCGGAAAAGATATAAGGGATCAATGGGATCACGGGATCTAATAGGATCACCGGGATTAGGGGATCTAATAGGATCACCGGGATCCAATCGGATCAATTGGATCAATGCTCCGTACGGACAACGCATGCGTTGTCCCCACAGAATATACCAACCGGATCCTATTGATTATTGGACAACAGATCGACCAAATGACAGAAAACAAACACAAGATCAAGGCCGCGAAGAAACCGTTCCCCGGCAAAGGAATGTTCGCGTCGCTGGAGCAGCGATTAAAACTGGAATACTACTTCGAAGACGGCTTTCCTGTCAAGTATCTCCCCAAGATTTTGTTTGTCATGACGCTGGGGCTCATCTATATCAGCAACACGCATTACGCCGAGAAGACCGTGAGAAGGATCAGTGCCATGCAGGCAGAGGTCGAAGATTTGCGTGCCGATTATACCACTTTGAAAGCCGATCTCATGTTTGCCAGCAAGCAGTCGGAAGTTGCACGTAAAGTGAACGAAATGGGATTGAAAGAGAGTCTGAAGCCACCCTATAAAGTAGTTGTCGAGCATAAGTGAATATTAAGCAATCCATATTACTGCGCGTTCGCATTGCATTCCTGTTCGTAGTGCTCTTTGCTGTAGCCATTGTCCTCAAGACCGGGCACATACAGTTTGTAGAGGGCGAGAAGTGGGCAGCCATGGGTGAGCGCATTACCTTCGACTACAAGCGTGTGAAGGCCACGCGCGGAAATATCTACTCTGACAACGGAAGCCTCCTGGCAACGTCGCTGCCATTCTACAAAGTAGCCTTCGACGCAACCCTTCCCAGAGAAGAGGTTTTTAAAAATGGCGTCGACTCATTGGCTTATCAGCTTTCCCGTTTCTTTGGCGGCCGTTCCAGGACTGACTACAAGCGCATGCTGATTGACGCGCGCACCACAGGTAAGAAGTACGTCGTGCTAAGCCGTAAGCGCATTAACTATCAGCAGAAAAAAATGATGAATACCTGGCCGATCTTCCGCGAAGGAAGGTTACGCGGTGGTGCCATCTTTGAAAAATCGGATGTGCGTTATCATCCTTTCACGAATTTGAGCCGTCGCACGATAGGCTATGTGAATGAAAACGACAAGGGCGCCGGTTTGGAATACAGCTTCAACGAACAACTTGGTGGTCAGGACGGATACGCCTACTATCAGAAGATCGCTGGCGGCGATTGGAAGCCGGTGTATGACGCAAACAATGTCAAGGAGGTAAATGGACTCGACCTGCAAACTACGTTGGATATCAACCTTCAGGATGTTGCCGAAACGGCCCTGCACAAAGCCATGATGAATCACCGGGCCGACGACGGACTCGTGGTGGTGATGGATGTGAAGACCGGCGAAGTAAAGGCAATCTCCAACCTCAGTTCGAACGGCCATGGCGACTTCGTTGAAAAGTTCAATCACGCCACCGGACAACTTTTTGAACCCGGCTCTACCTTCAAGCTGCTCACCATGATCGCCCTCCTGGAAGACAGCCCGGTCGAGCTTAATGACAGCATCAACGTCGGTAACGGCGAGTACATGTTCTATAACAAGACGGTTCGCGATCACGAAGAAGGAGGGCTAGGTACCGTAACCGTCCAGGAGGCTTTTGAGCATTCATCGAACGTGGCCATGGCGAAGTTGGTGGACAAACACTTTGGCCTGCGTCCTCAAAAGTTCGTCGACTATCTCGATAAGTTAAAGCAGTCGGAGCCACTCGGATTGCAAATCGCCGGCGAACCGAAGCCCAAGGTCAAGCGACCAGGGCAAAAGGGATGGAGCGGCATCAGTTTGCCGTGGATGGCTTACGGTTATGGTTTTGAAACAACACCCCTCCACACGCTGGCTTTGTACAACGCTGTGGCTAATGATGGCGTAATGATTAAGCCGATATTTGTCAAGGCAGTTAATCGTGCCGACAATCAACAAGAATCATTCGAAACAGAGGTGCTTAACAGCCATATCTGTTCTGACAAGACGCTTGGAAAGCTACGGATGTTGCTGGAGGGCGTGGTCGAAAAGGGTACAGCCAAGAATATTAAAGGGACTCACTATCGTATCGCCGGCAAAACAGGAACGGCCCAGATACTTGAAAAAGGTCGGTATGTCCCCAAATACATCACAACCTTTGTGGGTTATTTCCCGGCACACGCGCCAAAGTACAGTGCCATCGTGCTCATCAAGAATCCACGCGGTTGGGCGCAATACGGCAGCAGCGTGGCAGCACCTGTGTTCAAGGAGATTGCCGACAACATCTACGCGCGCGACCTGAATCTGCACGCGCCCATGGACATCAAGAAATTTGTCAAGCAGGACGTGTTACCCACTATTCGCGGTGGGAACCAGCAAGAACTTACCCTCGTGTGCAACACCCTGGGCATTTCCAACCATTCGCAAACCGAAGAAGAGTGGGTTCGTTCTTCCCGCGATGGCAATAGTGTGAACTGGAAAAAGGCGAACACCAACACTGGCATCGTTCCGGATGTTACGGGAATGTCGTTTCGCGACGCTATCTATTTACTTGAACGCAATGGACTTCTCGTAAGCTATGAAGGTAGCGGCAGAGTGGTGCGCCAGTCACTTACGGCCGGTGGTCGTGCATCGAAGGGGGAAAGAATATTTATCAAACTCGGATAACTGCAGTGCCTGAACTGAAAGACATATTATATAAAGTTCCGCTGACTTCAAGTGTTGGCGATATGGCCATTGAGGTGAGTAGCATCTGCTTTGATTCGAGGAAGGCGGCCAAGGGTGCGTTGTTTGTTGCCGTGAAAGGATCAACTTCAGACGGACACGATTTCATCGAAAAGGCGCTCGACCTGGGAGCTTCGGCAGTGTTGTGCCAGACCTTGCCGACGTCGTTGCGCGGTGGCGTTACGTTTGTAGGTGTTAAGAATAGTGCCGCAGCACTCGGCATCGTAGCCTCTAACTATTACGGAAACCCTTCGGCGTCCATGAAGATCGTTGGCGTGACTGGAACCAACGGCAAGACTACCGTCGCGACGTTGCTGTTCAAGTTATTTGGTGCGCTCGGCATTCGTCGCGGACTGTTGTCGACAGTTGAAAACAAAATTGAAGAGGAGGTGATTCCGGCAACCCATACCACTCCCGATCCCATTCAACTCAATGCCCTGCTGCGCCGTATGGCAGATGCCGGCTGCACGCATGCTTTTATGGAGGTGAGCTCGCACGCAATCGACCAGGATCGGACTGCCGGACTCAAGTTCGCCGGCGCCCTCTTTACCAACATCACCCACGACCATCTCGACTATCACGAGACTTTCGAGAAATACATTACGGCTAAGAAAAAGTTCTTTGATGAACTCGGTTCAGATGCATTCGCTCTGGTTAATGCGGACGACAGGCGCGGCATGGTGATGTTGCAGAATACCAAGGCGACCAAGTATACATACGGCCTGAAGAAGATGGTTGACTTCAAAGGGAAGATCATCGCGAACACTATCGAAGGTCTAGAGCTGGAGGTTGGAGCGAAGCACGTGTGGTTCAAACTCATCGGTGATTTCAATGCTTACAACCTGCTCGCCGTTTACGGAGCATCAGTGTTGCTGGGATATGAGTCTGACGAAATTCTTACGAAACTCTCCGCACTCGACGGTGCAACGGGACGTTTTCAACTTATCCAGCCAGGGGGCCG
The DNA here is from genome assembly GCA_035489615.1 of Chryseolinea sp. Lineage (GTDB taxonomy): Bacteria > Bacteroidota > Bacteroidia > Cytophagales > Cyclobacteriaceae > Chryseolinea. The sequence goes on along the minus strand of DATHKA010000089.1, from coordinate 6,443 downwards.
CTTTACGGCCATTGTCGACTATGCGCATACACCCGACGCGTTGCAAAATGTACTGGAGACCATCGCTTTGTTTCGCACCGGCAACGAGCAGGTGATCACGGTGGTAGGCTGTGGAGGAAACCGGGACAAGACCAAACGGCCGCTGATGGCAGCAATTGCCTGCCGACACAGCGACCGCGTGATCCTTACTTCCGATAATCCGAGAGACGAGGATCCGATGGAGATCATTCACGAGATGCAGGCCGGAGTTTCGCCTACGGACGCAAAGAAAACGCTGGTGATGGCAGATCGCGAAGAGGCCATTAAGAGCGCGTGCATGATGGCTCGCGATAAAGATATAATACTCGTGGCCGGCAAGGGCCACGAAACTTACCAGGAAATCAAGGGAGTGAAGTATCCCTTTGATGATCACGAGGTATTGGAACGAATGATGAAACTTTTCGAAAACTAGGATGCTGTACTATCTGTTCGACTATCTGGACAAGCAATTCGACCTCGTGGGGGCCGGCGTGTTTCAGTATATCTCGTTCCGTGCAGGTATGGCAGCATTCCTGTCCTTGCTGATAACCATTACCTTTGGAAAGAACCTCATCAACATCCTGCGACGCAAGCAGGTAGGCGAAGACATTCGTGACCTTGGCCTCGAAGGCCAGATGAAGAAAAAGGGAACACCAACGATGGGCGGTATTATCATCATCGCAGGTATTCTGGTGCCGACGTTGCTATTCGCAAAACTTGACAACATTTATGTGATCCTGTTGATCGTGACAACGATGTGGTTGGGCCTAATCGGGTTCCTCGATGATTACATCAAGGTATTTCGCAAGAACAAGGAGGGGCTGGCCGGCCGTTTCAAGGTAGCTGGTCAGATAGGACTGGGATTGATCGTGGGCCTTACGCTCTACTTCAATGACGACGTCGTGATCCGGGAGGTAATTCCCCCGGGACCGACTAATAAGGAGGTCGTGGCACAGGTGGATGGCTCGGAAATCGTTCCCTTCCAATACAAGGATGTGAAATCGACTAAAACCACTATTCCGTTAACCAAGAACAATGAGTTCGATTATGGCATTCTGCCTTTTGTGCCCAACGAATTCACGTGGATTGTATATGTACTGGTGGTCATCCTGATCATCACCGCAGTATCCAACGGCGCCAACATCACAGATGGCATCGATGGCCTTGCAGCAGGTATCTCGGGGATCATTGGCTTAACGCTGGCGATACTCGCCTATGTGTCGGGCCGTATCGACTTTAGTACCTACCTCAACATCATGTACATTCCAAACTTGAGTGAGCTGGTAATATTTTGTACCGCGTTCGTTGGCGCCTGCCTTGGGTTCCTCTGGTACAATGCTTATCCAGCGCAGGTGTTCATGGGCGACACTGGTAGCCTCACGTTGGGCGGAGTAATTGCTGTGCTCGCCCTGGCGGTAAGAAAGGAATTGCTTATTCCCTTTCTCTGCGGTGTATTCCTCGTGGAAAATCTTTCGGTCATCATTCAGGTTTCATATTTCAAATACACCAAGAAAAAATATGGAGACGGTCGACGAATATTTCTGATGTCGCCCCTGCATCACCATTACCAGAAGAAGAATATTCCTGAAGCAAAGATTGTAACGCGCTTTTGGATTGTGGGAATACTGTTGGCTATCATAACCTTGGCAACCCTGAAATTAAGATGAGTAAACGCGTGGTCATATTGGGTGCAGGCGAAAGCGGAACGGGCGCGGCGCTCCTTGCGAAAGCGAAGGGCTTCGATGTTTTTGTTTCCGAACAGGCAACGATCCGCGAAAAGTATAAGAATGAGCTTACCCGTGAGAAAATTGCCTTTGAAGAAGGGCTGCATACGGAGGCCTTGATTCTCAACGCAGACCTGGTGGTGAAGAGTCCAGGTGTACCGGAGAAGTCGCCAATAATCGTACAAGTGAAGGCCGCAGGCATCGACATGATCGATGAGATCGAATTTGCCTCGCAATACGCCACCGGAAGGATCATTGCCATCACAGGAACCAACGGAAAGACGACGACCACGCTGCTGACGTATCACCTGATGAAGAACGCGGGCCTCAACGTGGCGCTTGCCGGTAACGTAGGGTTCAGCATGGCGCGCCAGGTAGCGCAGGAGTTGCACGACTGGTATGTGATCGAAGTAAGCAGCTTTCAACTCGATGGCATGAAGAAATTCAAACCGGAGATTGGCGTACTGCTGAACATCACGCCTGACCACCTGGATCGCTACGATTACAAGATGGAGAATTATGTGAATTCCAAGTTCCGGATCACGGACAACATGGATTCATCGCAGCACTTCATCTACTACCTCGACGATCCCATTATTTCGGCGGAGGTGAACGCGCGTAACCCTCAACAAAAGCTCGTACCTGTGTCCTTACACGGTCCGGCAGGAGCCAAGTGCTACGCCATTGGCAAGCGCATGCATTTTGACCTCGGACAGAAATTCGACATCGATCAGTCGGAGACAACGCTGAAAGGCCCGCACAACCTGATCAATACGATGTCGGCTGTTGCCGCTGTATTCCAGGCAGGCGTACCGTTAGATGCCATTCGCGCCGGGCTGAAGTCATTCAAGAACGCGCCGCACCGCCTTGAGCCAGTCGCAACTATAAAGGGTGTAGACTTCGTAAACGACTCGAAGGCCACGAACGTTGACTCGGTGATTTATGCGCTGGGCAGTTTCGAGAAACCACTGGTTTGGATTGCCGGCGGTGTTGACAAGGGCAATGATTATTCGATCATCTTCGATCAGGTAAAGCAGAAGGTGCGCGTTTTGATCTGCCTCGGAAAGGAAAACGGAAAACTCAAGCACTATTTTAAAGGCGTTGTGCCCCAGATATTTGAAACACAGAACGTGCAGGAACTCGTACACATCGCGCTCGATGCCGCCAATGTCGGCGACGTGATATTGCTGTCGCCAGCGTGCGCGAGCTTCGATCTCTTCAAAAACTATGAAGACCGGGGCAATCAGTTCAGAAGAGCTGTGCTCGAACTAAAGGATGAAGTAGAAGGAATTAACGCATCGCTGAATATATGACGAAGCAGGTGAGTTTAAATGGCGTGAAGGCTTGGGCCGATAAGAACCTTCAGGGAGACAAGGTGATCTGGGCAGTAGTGTTTGCTCTATCCCTCATTAGTATTATGGTCGTGTACAGCTCAATCGGAACGCTGGCTTACAAGCGCACGGCAAGCCCTGAAAGTTTCCTCATCAAACACACTATGACCGTGTTCGTGGGTCTGGCGGCGATGTGGTTTGCACATCGTGTCGACTATCGTTACTACTCGCGCATCTCCAAGGTCGCGCTGTGGATCAGTATTCCGTTGCTCATTTACACGTTTACGCACGGGGTTACGCTGAATGAAGCTGCACGTTGGATCCAGGTTCCTATTATCGGATCGTTTCAGCCATCGGACTTCGCCAGTCTTGCCCTGATCGTGAATCTCGCGAGCATGTTGTCCAAGCGGCAGCAAAACATCAGCGACATCAAGGAATCGCTGCTGCCGATCCTCTTCTGGTGCGGAACTATTTGTGGACTGATTGCCTTGACGAACTTGTCGACTGCTGTGCTGCTGTTTATCACCTGTATGTTGATTATGTTTATCGGTCGCGTGCCAACCAAATATCTCGGAGCACTGATCTTTGTCGGTCTGCTGTTCGGCTCGCTGGCGATCAAGTTTGGTGTTCGTGGCGAGACAGCCAAAAGTCGTATATCAAACTTCATGGATGGCTCGGAGCTTCCGTTCCAGGCGAAGCATGCACGGATAGCCGTTGCAACGGGAGGGGTAACAGGAAAAGGCCCTGGCAACAGCGATCAGCGCAACATTTTGCCGCATCCGTATTCGGACTTTGTGTATGCCATAGTCATCGAAGAATACGGGATGGTGGGCGGTGTCGTGGTGTTGCTCCTGTATCTCGTGTTGTTGCATCGGGGCATGAAGGCTTCCTATAACAGCGAAAAAGCATTTGGCGGACTACTATCTGCCGGACTCTGTTTTGACCTCGTCTGTCAGGCTATGGTGAACATGGGGGTCGTGGTGGGTCTGGGACCGATTACCGGTCAGCCGTTGCCACTCGTTTCCATGGGCGGAACATCAATGGTATTCACAGGACTGGCCATGGGTATAGTATTGAGCGTGAGTCGTGGCGAGCAGGATAAAAAATGGCAAAGCTCGACAGAAGATATTAAAGAAGCGAAGAACGTACCAGCAGCAAAAGCAGCATGAGCGACGCGACAACATATCGTCTCATTATCAGCGGCGGAGGTACCGGCGGACACATATTCCCTGCCGTGGCCATCGCCAACGAATTCAAGGAAAGACATCCTGATACGGAGATCCTCTTTGTTGGAGCAGAGGGCCGCATGGAGATGACGCGCGTACCCGAGGCTGGGTATAAAATTGTGGGATTGTGGATAAGTGGACTGCAACGGAGACTGACTTGGTCAAACCTGCTGTTCCCCATTAAAGTCATCGCCAGTTACTTCAAGGCCCGGCGCATTGTTAAAGACTTTCGTCCCCATGCCGTGATCGGTACCGGCGGGTACGCCAGTGGACCGATGATGATGGCAGCAACTCGCCATGGAATACCATCGCTCATTCAGGAGCAGAATTCCTTTGCAGGCCTGACCAACAAGCAGGTGGCCGATAAGGCGACGTGCATTTGTGTCGCGTACGAGGGAATGGACAAATATTTTCCCAAAGACAAAATTGTATTGACCGGCAATCCGGTCCGTAAGGATATCCTCACCGTTGCATCGAAGCGTGACCGGGCGTTGGCACATTTTGGATTTGATTCCAAACTCAGAACATTATTAATAGTGGGGGGAAGCCTGGGCGCACGAACAATTAACGAAAGCATCATCCAGGGAATTGACAAGCTTGCCGCATCGGGCTTTCAATTGATATGGCAGACGGGTAAGGGATATTATGACGCGTACAAGGCGCGACTGGAGAAGCATGACCTCCGCCTCATTCGCGTACAGGATTTTGTAAAAGAAATGGATTTCGCCTACGCGGCAGCTGATGTGGTGATTTCGCGCGCTGGCGCGATCGCCGTGTCCGAGATTTGTATCGCTGGCAAACCGGTAATTCTGGTGCCGTCTCCAAACGTGGCAGAGGATCATCAGACCAAGAATGCCCAGGCGCTGGTGTCAAAAGACGCCGCGGTGCTTGTAAAGGATGTTGATGCCGCAAATCAGCTGGTGGATACTGCCCTTTCGCTCATGCAGGATGGAACGCGTTGCGCAGTCTTGAGTGCGAACATTCTGAAGCTTGCCCGGCCTGATGCAACGGCTGAGATAGTGAACGAGATTGAAGGCATGATCCGGAATGCCCGGCGCCGTGCAGTGGGTCTGTCGGGAGCTGGAGGTGCAACTGGCAATGACTTAGACCAACAATTGAATGCAACGGGACTGATACCAGTGCCGGTGAATAGATAAGGAGCAGAATGACATTGAATCAGTACGATAATATCTACTTCCTTGGAATCGGCGGCATCGGCATGAGTGCCCTCGCCCGATGGTTCATGAAGAAAGGATTGCGCGTTTCAGGATACGACCGCACAGCTACCGCCTTGACCCGCGAACTGGAAAACGAAGGCATGGCCGTGCATTATGACGACCAGGTTGAACTGATTCCGCGCGAGGTGATCGATCAGCCGGCAAAGACGCTGGTGATCTTTACCCCTGCGATTCCAAAGGATCACAAGGAGCACGCGTACCTTAACGAGCACGGTTATACGATCATCAAGCGTTCTGAGGCGCTGGGCCTCTTAACCAAGGATCATTTCACAGTGGCCATCGCGGGCACACATGGCAAAACCACGACATCGTCGATGGTGGCGCATATTCTGTACGTTGCCGGCAGGAACATGGTCGGATTTCTGGGTGGCATAACGGCAAACTACGGCACGAACCTCGTGATGCAGGGTGACGTCACCAAAGACACCCTGGTGGTTGTGGAGGCGGATGAGTTTGACCGTTCTTTCCTGCGACTGTTTCCCAGCATCGCTGTCGTGACTTCGGCGGATGCTGATCACCTGGACATATACGGCGATCATGACAGCTTCCTGAAGTCTTTCCGCGATTTCATCGGGCAGATACACGAGGGTGGTACGCTCATCGTGCATGAGTCGATCGACGAACTGTTGGCAAGAGACGTACAACACGTAACGAAAAAGATATATAGTATGAGCCGGGGGCAGTTTTTTGCCGGCAACATCAAAGCGGTGGGAGGATTTTTTGAATTTGATCTCCACGGATTTGGTAAGGTTGAGCATGTTAAGCTCGGTGTCCCCGGATTTCATAACATTGAGAATGCCCTGGCGGCGTCTATCGCGACATCGCTTTGTGGTGTGGAGGTGCCCGTGATTGTGAAAGCATTGGCATCATTCCGCGGTGTGAAGCGCCGCTTTGAGTATATAATAA
>DATHKA010000088.1:0-6828 GCA_035489615.1 Chryseolinea sp. | reverse complement strand
CCTTGCCACTTTGCGGACCGACGCGCCGTTGTTTGAAAATGTAGATAAGTTGAAATGGCGCGGACCGACATCAACTTTCGCAGACTTCGTCCAAAAGCTCGGCGATGAACGTTTGCTTACGCGGGCAAACGCCGCCCGCGACAAGATTATCTAATCTCTCGTTTACTACTGTTCCGCTGCCAAACGGGCACCTTCATCGTAACAAAGTAAGACAGCGTTGCTAGGTATGAACAGGCGTTTTGTCCATCCAATACTTTACATTTATGGCTGACGCGCGGATGCTAACGGAATGGTTACGGGCATCGACGTCTTCGATTGCTGATTAGAAAAATTAATTCAAACTTATAATGATCACACGCGTGTGGCACGGAAGAACGTCTCTGGAGCATGTCGACTCCTACCTGAACTTTCTACTGACGAAAGGCACGGCTGACTACAAAAAGGTCGCGGGTAATCTTTCTGTTAGGGTATGGCGCAGGCTTGATACGGATTGTGCTCATTTTTGTACCGTTACCGAATGGGATAATATTGAGTCGATCAGAAAATTTGCCGGAGAGCATTATGAAAAGGCCGTTTACTACCCGGAAGACCAGGGCATTTTGCTTGAATTTGAGGAACATGTAGCGCATTACGAATCATTCGTGGTTTGATGCTTTGGCCTTCGGTTTTTGTGGACCGTCTTAAAATGCGGCGGTAATATGCCCGTTTCAATGAAACGCCGCACCTCAATTATTCGCCATAATTTTTGTATAATCGCTTGCGTAACTCAAAAGTTACCTATTAATTTGTGTAACTTTTAAGTTACTCATTATGAAAAAGCAGATTAATCACCAGTTCTTCTATCCCTATCCGCCTGAAACAGTTTGGGAGTATCTGACAAAACCTGAACTGATGGAGCAATGGTTGATGAAAAACAATTTTCAACCCATCGCAGGCGTGGACTTTCAATTCCGTATAAGTCCCATCGCCAAACTGGATTTTGACGGCATTTTTTACTGCACAGTATTAGAGGTCGTCCCCTTTAAAAAGCTTTCCTACTCGTGGAGGGGCGGACCCGGCGACGGGAAGATCACGCTCGATTCTGTGGTCGTATGGACATTGAAAGCTACCGACAAAGGGACAGAGCTTTTCCTGGAACACAGCGGCTTCGAGAAGGAAGAAAATCTAGACTTTTATCAGGGCCTGAACCACGGCTGGCCAGAGAAGTTCCAGAGCATCGCCAATCTTTTAAATGCTGCGTCCCATGACCGTGTCAACGCTTGACGCCTTCCAGGTTATCGGAGACCCAAGCAGGAGGAAGATGTTGATGCTGCTCTCCGAGGACAAACTAACCATCAACAGCCTGGCCGGTCACTTCGATATGAGCCGCCCCGCGGTTTCAAAACATATCAGAATCCTGAATCAAGCAGGATTTATTTCTATCCAGGATGTCGGCCGGGAACGGTACTGCACGCTGAAGAAAGATGGCTTCGATGAATTGCAGGCATGGATCTCTTACTTCGACAAATTCTGGGTTTCGCGCTTGAAGAAGTTAGGATCGTTACTGAACAACAAATTACCAACAAAAAAGTAAGCAGATAACTGGCGCTACTTGGTGTACTGTTCGTCACTGACTTTCTCCATCCAATCGACGACTTTTCCCCCGAGCTGTTCCTGTACAGCGATATGCGTCATGGCGATCTTTGGAGATGCCCCATGCCAATGCTTTTCATTGGGAGCAAACCACACGACATCCCCAGGTCTGACCTCTTCAATCGAACCTCCTTCGCGTTGTACCCAACCGACTCCGGACGTTACGATCAAAGTTTGTCCCAAAGGATGGGTATGCCATGCCGTGCGCGCTCCGGGCTCAAAGGTTACCGTTGATGCTGCCGCACGTCTGTGGTCATTCGGTTGAAATAGGGGATCAATGCGTACGGTCCCCGTAAACCATTCTGTCGGTCCTTTGGCTGAAGGTTGTGAACCTAATTTGCTGATCTCCATTTTGAATTTGCTTTAAGGCTAGCATTGAAGTCGCGACGCACCAGAGGGGCCATGTGCTATCAGTACCTGGGCAATGCGGACATTGTTCTTATGATGGCAGTTAAGCGCCGTTCAGTTCAAAACGTTTACGACAGCTATACCGTCTACTCCACATTCAACATCCACGAACCATCCTGAAACCACGTTTTCTCGAGAAGGGGTAAGGTGCCGGAGAGTTCCAGGGATGAAATGTAATTTTCAACCAGATTCAGGAATTGTGGGTCGTCTGAAGGCAACGCCATCCCGATAGGTTCAATGGTCAATGGCTTATCTGACATGACCAGATCCTTGCCTTGATTTTTCATCAGGGTAATGACACAGATCGGCTTGTCTGCAACCAGTGCATCAGCCTTATCGTTCAGCACCATTTCAACCCCATCATTGTACTTATCAACCAGGATCAGTTCATGTTTGGGCATATAGTTCCTGACAAATTCCACGCTGGTAGATCCTTTAAGACTGACGATCCTATACTTCTTTTCAGTAGCCGCTTCTGAAATTTCACCGATCAGTTTTGATTTGGTGAGAATTGATTTCCCTGAAAGTAAATAGGGGCCGGCAAAGAGCACTTCCAGATTTCGTTCGGGCGTCATGGTCATGCCCGACATGACGGCATCGATTTTGCCAGCTTTAAGAGCTCCAAGCAAATCCGAAAAGGGCATTTCAACCAGTTTCAGCTTCACCCCCATATTTTTTGCAAGCGCTTTGGCTAAATCAACCTCGTAACCAATCAACTCTCCGCTCTTTGATTTCATGGAGAACGGGGGCTGGGTTCCCGTTGTGCCAATGCGTATTTCGCCCTTTTTCAGAATGGTGGAAAGAACCTTTTGCGTAAATGCCGGGTAGGAGATAAGGACCATTAAGACACTGATGGCTAAGCACAGGGAGAGGCGTCTCATTTTCATTTTGGTTTGGTGACAAACTAGGAGTGAACTACTTTACCTGTTCTCAGGCTTTGCAGTAAGTAACCAAGATAAGAAAATGCCCCAATTATCCGATTGACTAGTCGTCAAGTCCCTTACCGTCGAGAATGTGCTGCCTATATTTTTCCACTCTGGCTTCCCGGGTTTTCGCTTGTTTGGCAGAGGAGAAGTGGAGAATATATCCTCTCTGACGTCCCGGCGTTAACGCATAAAATGCCGCTTTGAGCGCGGGGATGTCATCGAGCTTATTTTGAAATTCTTCGGGAATATCGAATTCTGTAGCCTTCTTAAGCTTAACCGTCAAACCGGATTTTTCCACTTCCATCGCTTCCTTAACATAGGCCTTAATGAGGGCTTTTGCCCCAACGATCTCCCGTACGTTGGTGAACCGAATCTGGCGTGCCGCCTGCACATTTTTTGTTTGTTGCACGAGAATCCCATCGGCGTCTTTTAACAAGGCACCTTTAAAAAACAAAAGCGCACAGTACTCCTTAAACACATGTATTAATACGATGTTGCTTTCCCCGAACGTGTAACACGGTACACCCCATTTCAATTCTTCTGTAAGTCCACAGGCAAGAACGATGGTTCTCAATGGTGCCAATTCTTTATGCCACTTTTCGGACTTTCGAAAGTAGAAATCCGCTTTGGAATTCATTTTGCCCTTTGCCATAGCCAGTAGTTTGTGAGATAATTAAAACCTTATCGATCCCCTGAACGCGCGTGCGGCGTAGTACGATTCGGCTCCGTTATGATAGATGAACACAGTGCCGTATCGGTAATCACCGAAAAGCGCACCATCGAGTTTTCTTATGGCGTCAGGCGTCTTCACCCAACTCGACGTTTTTGTGTCAAAATTCCCGAGTTTCTGCAACTCCCGGTACTGTACTTCTGATAAAATTTCAATACGCATGGCCGCAGCCATGCCCATGGCACTATCTTGCGGTTTATGTTCTTTCCTTGATTCCAGTGCTTCGTGATCGTAGCACAGACTCCTGCGTCCCTTTGGCGTTTCCACTGAACAATCAAAAAAAATGATTTCGCCGGTCTTCTTATCATGGCCGACAACATCCGGTTCACCGCCTGTTCTCTCCATTTCGTTAAGTGACCACAATTTTTCCGAATTGGCTTCCAACTTTGCTTCTACGGTTGCCCATTCAAGACCCTTATGGCGACTCATATTTTTCTCGAAGCGGCTTTTCAATGCGCTGAGCAGTTCTTCACGTTGTTCCAGTGACAACACCTTTTTAGACTTGGTTTGTTTTGACATAGCTATACGTTAAGACGACCGGTTTTTTTTATTTCATCGCGAAAGTATGCTGACACACTATAGGCTAACTGACATGACTTTCCTGTCGGCTGGCCTGAAATACCAAGATACAATGGTCAGGACCAGAAGCAGCAACGGAGGGAATATTTCACCAATAGAATTGCCCGATGCCAGGTGTGAATATATGGCTCCCGACATCGTAAAGAAAAAGCCGGCATACGCCCATTCTTTCACCAGGGGAAATTTTGGAATAAGGACGGCTACAACGCCCAAAATTTTCGAAAATCCCAGTATCGACAGGAAAAAGGCCGGGAAGCCCATTTTCAAGATGAAAGCCACTTCGTCTTTCATTTGGAATAGCTGTACAATTCCGGTTGATGTCATTCCCAGGGCAAGCCAGAGGGTTGAAATCCAATAGATGATTTTGTTTCTCTTCGTCATAGCCTGTTATTTTAGTTTGGTAACAACTTCTTGCAATCGGTTATGCGCCATGTTTATTCCCTGCACAAAGGGTAACTGCAGAATTTGGTCTCTCAGTCCAACAGACCTGTACACGACGTGCATAGTCAGCTTGCTGGTTTCGTCCGTGATTTTTTCAAATTCCAGAAACTCAAGCTGGACGTCAAAGGGTGTATTCTCCATTTCGAAGGTCCGTACGATTTTCCGGTTAGGACTGAATTCGTGTATGGTTCCGTTGGCCCGAAACACCACTTTTCCCTGCGGATCGGAGGTCTCAAATTGATAGCCCCCGTGCTTTTTGTTTTCAAGTTTCAACACTTTCGTTCCCATCCATTGCTCAACGATCTCAGATTCAGCATACGCTCTGAAGAGCAATTCCACCGGCAATTCAAATTCCCTTGTGATTACCAGTTCCTGTTTGCCTTCTTCGGCATTTACATTTGTTTTTCGTGCCATGTCGATTTGTTATTTTGATCTGTATTTTTTCATGATGGTCTCCAGTTTATTAAACCTTTCGTCCCACATTTTGCGAAAGGGCTCAATAAAATCGGCTATCTCTTTCATTTTTTTAGCATTTAGATGATAGTGAATCTCCCGGCCGGTTTGCTTTTGTTCAAGCAACTCACACTCGGCCAGGATTTGTATGTGCTTGGAAATGGTTTGCCTCGATGAGTCAAAGTTCTCCGCTATGGCACTGGGTGTCAGTGCCTGTAGAGCGAGTAGCGTTATGATTGCCCTGCGGGTAGGGTCGGCGATAGCCTGAAATACGTCTCTTCTTAATTCCATTGCGCAGCTATTTGACTGCTAATTTAGCGCAGTCAAGTGACTGCGCAAATATTTTTCGCATTTTTTTTATGTAAGGCCCTTCCGGCATCCCTTTCGGGGGAATAGGACGCCCCGTTGTATTCAAACGACTGTGCCGTGTAAGAACCCGCAAAACAGGTCAATCAGGATTCGCAGAAAGTGTCTAACTTTTATCCGGGTATTTGAACCTGGAACTCTTCACATGACAATACCGCACCCGCACATGATACGATTGCTTGGTTGCCTCTCATTGGCGTTTCTATGCGCCTGCTCGACAGACAAACAAAACAATACCTCCGAATGGCCTACTTTCGGTCATGATGTTTCCAATAACAAGTTCTCCCTACTTGCTGATATCGACACGGCGAACGTGGCACAGTTGCGGGAGATTTGGAGATTCGAAGACAGCTCAGAAGGAGGCGGCGTCTATTTCAATCCCGTGATGGTGAATAACCGCGTCATCGGTTTAATGCCTTCCAACAAACTGGTCGCCCTTGACGCCATTACCGGGAAGTTGTTGTGGGAGTTCGCCCCGGATTCATCGGCGATTCCCAACTGGTCGAAAGGGATGACTTACCATCCCGGCAAGCCTGATCGAATATTTCTTATTTCAGGGGGCACGCTGTATGCCATCAATGCTGACAAGGGTACCGTTATCGAGGGCTTTGGCAACAATGGCCGCGTTGACTTCTATGAAGGTCTTGAGGTGCCGGACTCCATGCGCACGCGTGTACCGGTCTCCAGCAATGCACCGGGCGTTGTCTATGATGATCTCTTCATCGTGGGATGCAAAGTGCCGGATGAACTTCCGTCGACACCAGGTGATATCCGTGCCTTCAATATCAACACCGGCAAGTTGGCATGGGTCTTCCATGTTATACCGAAGGCAGGTGAATTCGGGGCAGATACCTGGAGCGATGATGCCCGGCAGCGCAACGGTGGGGCTAATTGCTGGGCCGGGATGGCGCTGGACCAGGAACGTGGCATCGTATTCGTCCCAACCGCATCGCCATCTTTTGATTTTTACGGAGCAGATCGTCCCGGTCAAAATCTTTTCGCCAACTGCCTGCTGGCACTCGATGCAAAAACAGGCAAACGCATCTGGCATTTTCAAACCACGCACCACGATCTTTGGGATCGCGACAATGGCTCTCCGCCCAATCTTGTTACCGTAAAGCGCAACGGAAAAGAAATTGATGCAGTTGCACTTGTCACGAAGATGGGATATCTGTTTCTTTTTAATCGCGAAACGGGCGAATCGTTATTTGGCGTGAACGAGGTACCCGTGGACACCGTCAGCAGCATGCCTGGAGAAAAACCCTGGCCTACCCAACCGCTACCCATGAATCC
>DATHKA010000087.1:0-11875 GCA_035489615.1 Chryseolinea sp. | reverse complement strand
TGAAGGAGGCCCCGTTCGTGAGCAGGTGGCGTATTTCTTTGTGAAGTGCGACAATCGTTATGAGAAGGTAATGTTCAGTGAGGTTCGGTATATCGAGGCCCTTCAAAATTATGTCGTGATCCACACGCATGAAAAAAAATTGATCACGTATTTGACATTGTCAGGCATAGAAGCACAGTTGCCAAAAGACCGCTTCATCAAGATTCACAAGTCATTCATTGTGTCCGTTGTCGCCATTCAGGCAATCGACGGCAACGAGATCCTCGTGGGCGCCTCGCGCATTCCGATCAGCAGAAATTTAAAAGATGAAGTCATTGCGCGCATCCTCGGCAATAACCTTTTTCGCCGCTAACGAGCCGGTGAGATATCACTTATTGTATTTCCGCCAGACAGGCTGCACGCTTCTGCCCTCGAGATACTTGTCAATACCCTCATCGAGTGCTTTGCGGTAAACCACCAGTGATTCATGAACTTTTTCCACCGTTTCATTCACCTCCTGATCGCCGTGTGAATATGAAACGATCGTAGAAGGCATAAGCAGGCCGCGCTTCATCGTCTCCTGTAGAAACAGGGTTCTGAACGGTTGCGAAGGTTGGTTGTCATGATCGCGCGTCGTATACACGGAGCAACAGGGAGGTCCCAGGATAGAGACCTTGTCTTCGAGGTTGAGGTCCCTTGAAGCCTTCATTATCCCGCGCTCAAGCTTTGAACCCTGCTCATAGAGGCGATCAATTACGTGATGCGATTTATAAAACTGAATGTTGGCGATAGCTGCGGCCATTGCGTGCGTTTCCGCGCCATGTGTCGTAGACAAAAGAAAAACGCGTTCCTTATCGTGATGCAGGCCGCCGAGTTTCATAATGTCGCGTTTACCGGCGACCGCTGAAATGGCAAACCCGTTACCAAGTGCCTTGCCCCAGGTAGATAGATCGGGTATGATGTTGAATTTTTTCTGCGCACCTCCAATGTGCCAACGAAAGCCAGTGATCATTTCGTCGAGAACGAAAATTGCGCCATTGGCGTGGCACAGTGCCTGGAGCTTGTGGAGATACCCGTCCGCTGGTTCTTCCAGCTTTTGAGCTTCAAGAATCACGCAGGCGATCTTTCCGGGATGCGCGGCGAACATTTTCTGCGCACTTTCAAGGTCGTTATAATAAAACTTGGTCGTGAGCGATTTGGCTATTTCGGGAATCCCACCCGCCATCGGCGTCGATCCAATGAACCAATCGTGAACAGAAAAGAAGGGATGGCTGGCGCACATGGCAACCATATCGCGACCCGTATACGCGCGCGCTAATTTGATCGCGCCTTCGATTGCGTCGGAACCATTCTTACAGAATTTCACCATGTCGGCTCCATCGACGATGGATAGAAATTCATCAGCACATTCTAGTTCTATGGTTGCCGGGCGACCGAAGTTGGCGCCGAGTTCGATTTGTGCTTTGACCGCGTTACTGATAGGGTCGAAGGCGTGGCCCAGAGAGACCGATCGCAGGCCGTTTCCCCATTCAATGAACTCATTACCGTCCGCGTCCCATACACGCGCGCCCTTGCCGTGCGTGATGTAAACGGGCATGCTCTCCGGGAACTGGTCGTCGCCTTTTGCGTATGTGTGCGCGCCACCGGGAATTACATCATGGAACCGTTGCTGCAGCGACAGCGACCTATTGTACACTTTGGGCGTTCCATTCTTCGATTGGTTCTGACGTGTCATAAAAACAACCTTAACAGTTAAGAATTGGTTAGGTCTTAATAGTCCTGTGGGTGGGGGAGGTAAGCGACCTTGGAGAATTAAAATCCGGGACTGAACTTCTTAAAAATAGGGTAATCGAAAATGCTAAGATATATGCACTACAAGGCAAACATTCATCATCAGAATTTGAGATTTTCATCATGACTGATTATAATTTGGCCACTTTTGCATTTATGGAACCTTCCACCTGGCTTGCTATCATACTGACCATTACAGCCGTTTCGTACGCGTGTGATCAACTACTGGACTTCATCAACCTGCGCGCGTATCGTCCTGCCATTCCAGGTGAAATCGCCGCCTTTTATAATGAGGAGAAGTACGCGCGTTCCAGGGCTTATCAGCGGGATCGTACCCGATTTACCTTCCTGACCTCTGGCTTCAGTTTTCTGCTTTCGTTCGTTATGCTGCTGATGGGTGGATTCGGATGGCTCGATCGGGCCTTGCAGGTCTACGTTCACCATGAAATTATCCGGGCGCTCGTTTTCTTTGGAATCCTTGGACTGTTAGGCGACTTGCTATCAACGCCTTTTCAGTGGTACGGCACGTTTGTGCTTGAGGAGCGCTACGGATTTAACAAGACAACCCGGGCAACTTTTGTGAGTGATAAGTTGAAGGGGTATTTGCTAGCAGTATTAATCGGCGGTCCGTTGCTTGCCCTGTTCATTTATATGGCGCACGTGCTGGGGCCGAATTTCTGGATTTGGTTTTCGGCCATTGCCATCCTGCTGATATTTGTAATCAACGTCTTTTATACATCGCTACTCCTTCCCCTTTTCAACAAGCTTACGCCACTGGCCGATGGAGAACTGAAGCAAGCCATTAACGCTTTTGCGGCAGGCGTAAACTTTCCGCTCGATAATATTTTTGTCATAGATGGTTCCAAACGATCGAGTAAGGCCAACGCTTTTTTTTCCGGTATAGGCAAACGAAAGAAGATCGTCCTTTACGACACGCTGATCGAACGTCATACAACGGAAGAGCTGGTTGCAGTGCTCGCGCATGAGGTGGGACATTTCAAGAAGAAACATGTGGTTTGGACGTTTTTGCTCTCATCCATACAAATCGTGTTTACGTTATTCGTACTTTCACGGATGCTGTATGCTGAGGAGGTCTCGCTTGCACTGGGCGGCGACGGGTTGTCAATGCCACTCAACCTCGTTGCATTTGGCATCTTGTTTTCACCAATATCCGGACTAACAGGGTTGCTCATGAATATCTTAAGTCGCCGGAATGAATTTGAAGCGGACCGTTATGCCCGGGAGACTTTTGGCGGAACGGCCCTTTCGACGGCGCTCAAGCGTCTATCCGTCGATACACTAAGCGACTTGTATCCTCATCCGGCTTATGTTTTCTTTCATTATTCGCATCCGCCGCTTCTCGAACGTCTCAACGCACTAGCGAACCCTGACGCATGAGGACGTCATACGCAACGTATTCGATACTTGCTGTGAACATCCTGGTGTTCATTGCCCTGGCGATACACCTTCACAGCCTGACCATGGATACCCGGGGCGACGCTATGACGATCCTGCATTGGGGATCAAATGTAAATCCGCTCACCCTGGGGGGGCAACCCTGGCGAATCTTTACCTCCATGTTTCTGCACTTCGGCATTTGGCATTTGGTCGTGAACATGTACGCGCTGCATTCAATGGGCACGGGCCTCGAAGCAGGCATCGGATCAGTGAGGTTTGCCTTGGTTTACTTTGTCTGCGGTGTCGTCGCTAATCTTTTCAGCCTTGTGATCAATGTTTATGCGAATAGTGCCGGCGCATCTGGTGCGCTTTTCGGTTTATATGGATATTCCCTGGGCGCTTTTCTCATCAGCAACATCAGCGATGCAAGTGCCAGAAGGCGTGTGATGATCAGTTTTGTGGTGTTTGTGCTGATCAATGGGTTTATCACCCTTACCGTTAGCGTCGATGTATGGGGTCATATTGGCGGCTTTGTCGCGGGTATCCTGCTGGCGTTGGCGCAATTGCGCTTCAACCTTCTCATTGCGAACTGGCATTTAGCCCTGGCGTTGGCCGTGCTCTCTTCCGTGATATTCATTTTGCCGAGAGATCAGGTACGGTACTACCGACTTTTTCAGGGTGTGCTTAGCCAGGAGCGCATAACCAATGCTTACTACCGGCATGAGTTGAGTGACGCTGAATTGCTGGACAGTCTCCGTGCAGCAGTCACGGCCTGGGATTCCATCGAAGGGGAGTTTGACGCGATGGGACCGGTGCGAACCGCCCTGCAGCACGACACGGCCATCACCCGTCAGTACGTAAGGTTGCACCGTCGCGTGACCTACTATCAAGCATCGCAGTTGGCCAAGCAATCTTATACATACCTCGACAGTATAGAGATCGCCACTGCCGGATTCGATTCTGTTCCTGCATTTCATTACAACCTCGATTACTATCCACGTGTGGCCTATAGGCAAACTACGGCGAAGGACACATCTGCGAATTCAACGCTCGTTCCCCGTCGTGTATTTTATGATGCCGAATGGCGCGAGACCAGTGACCCTTCGGCCGCTTCGTTCTACCGCCTTGGACAGGCGGATTCCGCCGGACGATGGCAGGGACCCGTGCGCGACTACTATCGCAATGGTGATATTCAGATGAAGGGTAACTACGTCGACAACCTCAAGGATGGTGTGTTCCTGTATTATTCAGATCATCACACCTATACGTCGGCGGGACGCTATCAGCGGGAAGAGTCGGTAGGCAAATGGGAGAATTTCCATTGGAATGGAAGGCTGCAGGTTGAGATCTACCATAACAGCAAAACGTTCGTGGCCGCGATCTTCGATTCGCTCGGCAGACAGCAGGTCAGAGAAGGAAATGGCACCGTTTCGTCGTGGCATAGCAATGGGAATCTAGCTGAAACAGGTCAATATCACAACGGGATGCGTACTGGCGACTGGCTCGGCTACCTTTCCGATGGCAAGCCTTACTATCGCGAACAGTATCGTGATAACAGGCTCGTGCAGGGAGCCGCCGTAGATGCCTCGGGCAAGCGATATGTATATGATGAGTTGAGCCTGTATGCCTACCCCGTGAAGGGCATGAGTAATTTCGAGCAATACGTGGAGAAGAATATCCGCCGGCCTTATCCGCGAGCCTCAGGCGCACGCATCCGTGTTCTGTTTCAGGTAGGCAAGAATGGAGATATGTGGGACTTTGTCATTCTGGAAGGTTTTTCCAGGGAATGTGAACAGGAGGCAATACGCTTAATCAAAGAAGGGCCGGCCTGGCGTTCGGGACTGTTGCACGGCCATGTGCCCATCCCATCGCAGGGCTATGCGGTAATACGTTTCTAATTAGTAATTAGTAATGAGTAACTGAGGGGTTGAGGAGTTGAGGGAAAAGTATTGTACGTCGGCGGCGGGAGGGTAGTGCTCTATTTGCTGACAGCGTTTCCGGAGGTTGTTATGCTGTTGCTACCATTCGTCAAATCAGGCGGAGATTGTTTAGCGAATTCCATAAATTTCACGAGTCACTTATTTCCTGACGTTCAGATATTACCAAGACTTATCCTCCTATGCAGAGACGAGAATTTTTGAAGACTTCGACGGCGGCCAGCATGGCATTTGCCGCAGGCCCCATCATTCACATTAACGGCCAGCAAAAGGTTTACAAGACGGCGTTGATTGGAGCGGGCTGGTGGGGCAACAACATTCTGAGATGTGCCATGCAGGCCCGACAAAGCAAAGTAGTGGCATTGTGCGATGTCGATCAGACATTTTTGAATTCGACGGCCGAGGCGGTTCGAAAAATGACTGGCGACAGTCCAAAATTATATCGCGATTATCGCGAGCTGTTGAATAAAGAGAAACCTGAGATTGTTATCGTAGCTACGCCGGATCATTGGCATCCATTGATCGCCATAGCCGCTATGGAAGCAGGTGCGCACGTATATGTGGAAAAACCGATCTGTCATACAATCAACGAAGGCAAAGCGATGGTGAAGGCAGCGCGCAACACGCAGCGCATTGTTCAGGTGGGCACCCATCGTCGTGTATCACCACACAACATTTCGGGAATGGAGTTTCTGAAGTCGGGAAAAGCGGGAAAAATTGGCTCCGTTCGCGCCTTCGTTCACTATCCCGGCGGCCCTGGAAAAATCACTCCGGATACCGAAACACCGTCGACGCTCGATTGGAATATGTGGTGCGGACCTGCGCCACTGCGCCCTTTTAATACCACGATGCACCCCAAAGGATTCAGAGGATACCTTGATTATGCTAATGGAACGTTGGGAGATTGGGGCATTCATTGGATGGATCAGATTCTATGGTGGACCGAAGAAAAACATCCGCGGAAAGTTTACTCGGTAGCCAATCGGTTTATTCGCAAGGACAACACCGACGCGCCTGATACGCAGAACGTGATCTTCGAATTTGAAACGTTCACTGCCAGCTGGGAGCATCGACAATATGCTGGTAACAATGCCGAGAAGACGAACATCGGCTGCTATTTCTACGGCACGGAGGGAACCTTTCACATGGGCTGGTTAGATGGTTGGACCTTTTACCCGGCCGACGACAAAAAGGCCCCCATTCACCAGGACCCCAAGCTCGATGAACCTGATCAACAAAATATCGCAGCGCTGTGGTCTAACTTTTTGTCTTCAATAGAAAGCCATAAAACACCCATATGCGACATCGAGATTGGTCAGCGCTCAACGAATATGAGCCTTTTGGGGATGTTAAGTGCGAAGTTGGGTCGCAGTGTTGAATGGGACGGTAACAAAGTCGTCAATGACGAAGAGGCAAACAAATTATTGAGCCGCGCGTATCGGGGTGAGTGGAAGTATCCCGGTTGAGAAGGCATAAGGGAGCAAAGTCCTTGCGTCGTTTGCTCCCTTCATTTGTACAAAACAAGAGAGGCTGTCCTTTTGAGACAGCCTCTTCCATTAGTGAATTGGTTTTAGGTTATTCCATGTTGAACAGCCAGGCCTCTTTGAACAGGTTCTTCAACTTGTATTCGTTGCGCGCTTTGCGTGCTTCGTCGATATTCGTACTTGACGAAATGAAGACGTAGTAGAAGCTATTCTTGGGGTTCAGGGCCACGTTGGCCGAGTATCCGCGTTCCTTCGTAGCCTTCACAAACTGCATAGCGCCTGAAAGGTTCTTGTAGACGCCAATCACTACATAGTGGTGTCCGCTGGTCATCGAGAAGTTCTCGCGTGTTTTGGATGCAGGTGATTTAGCCTTGCTCTTCGGTGTCGAAGTAGCTACAGGGCCGGCAGGTGCCGGTTTGGTGGCAACTTCAGGCTTAGCCTCGGACTTGGCATTCTCTGTGGCAGGCTGCTCAGAAGGCGCGCCCATCAAAGCCGGATCGCTTTCTGCGAGACGCTGCTGATGAATCTCCTTGTCATCCGTTGGCTCTTCGAGGACGGAAGGTTGTTCGAGTACTGATGTCTTGCTGGTCGGCTTGCTCTTAGGCTGCTCGTTTGCGAGTATACGACCGCCTTGTGAAGCAGAATTCTTGGCAACGGAAACTTTTTTCGATGCCAGGCGGATTCCGATGTGCAGCTCGTGTGCACCGCCGCTGGCCATTTTCGAGCCTATTCCTGAAAAGTCATAGCTATAGCCAAATCGGAACTTGTCTTTTACATTCATGCCCAGGATCAAGCCCAGACCTTTGTTCTGATTGTAACTTACACCGGTCCATATCTTGTCGCGGTAGTACGCCACGGTGGCGACTTCGAAGTAATCCTGGACGCCGTCAGTAGTTTGCCGATACAAGGCATAAGGCTCCAGGGCGAATTCCTGCAAACGGCCCACGTTGAACCGATAGCTGGCCGAAAACAGTCGATTCCTGAGATTCGACATCTTGAACTGATTGAATGTTTCCGGATTAAACGCGTCTGATTTGAAGAAATCCGTGAGCGCGAAACCGAGGCGCAGGCCTTCGTAAGTATAGACTACGCCAAAATTACCGTCGACGTAATAGTTCGTGCCCTGCGAACGCGTGATCACCGGGTCGTTTGTATTCAGTTCACTGGCTTCGAGATCCAGTTTGTTGAGACCGACACCACCTGACAGCCCGAACCGAATGGTTTGGTTACGGGCAATTGGGAGCACGTATCCGAAGGTGGCCATAAAGTTAGAGTGCTGGAGGAGCACCTGCTTGTCGGTCATGATGTTGAAGCCGAGCGCCACGCGATCGCTCTCGGGCAGCTGAAGGCTTGCTCCAGCCGTTACGGGAGAATCTTTAAAGTTTGCCCATTGCTGGCGATAGGCTACACTCGCTTCAATCTGATTATTGATACCTACGTAGGCGGGGTTGAACAAATAGGGGTTAAAGTTAAACTGTCTATAAAAGGGTCCTGGGTTTTGGGCCTGAGCCACAGTTGTTAACAGGATGAAGGCCAATCCCATTAAAGTAGCCTTTCTGATCATTTGATAGGTAGCGCACCTGGCACGCCGCTCAACTCCGTTTGTAATCAATTTCCTCATGCGCTTTCACGTTTTTACATTCCACCATCCACTCCACCATTTCACCGTCCGGGCAATACAATTCACCGAAGCGAGGCCATCGCATCGTTTGCGACAAGTGTTCTTGAATTGTGCTGAATCTTTTTTTTCTAATCCTCCTTCATGATAACATCGAGCTGCCTAGTGATCGATGAGCTCTGGGGATCGAAGCTCTTGCTGTGAATCAACGTACAAATATGTAGTGAACTTGGGTTCAGAAAAAATGCTCCTCGACAAAGAGTCCTATTTATCAGATGAATTTAAAATAGATGGGTAGAGCGAATGATATTGACGACGAATGGAACGGACAAAAATCTGATGAAAAATTCAACAATCTGTACTTGCAACGGTACAGCTACACGCAGATTATCGCGTGCTAAATAAAACTTTTTACGCCCCTAAATTATGGTGGGCAGTCCGATGAACACGTGAATGTGCCCGATGAGTGACCTTCAATCGATGTAGAAGACAGTTACCACCGATTTTTGATCACTTTGGCCCGTTTTCCCCATGTAACTTCACCCCTGTTTTTGCACAATTCTCACGTGTACACCAACGGGAACGAGACCCATTTTGAGAGGAGAAAATCGAGCAAAGTACGATCATATTTTGATTGACCAAATTTTTTTTACCGCTGTTTTCTTCGCGTAAGTTCATTGCCAGCACGCTGCGCAATTGCCTATATTCGGCGAATTGGACACACTTCCTGCTCAACCAAGAATAACTATCATGCATCGAAGAAGCTTTCTCCAACAATCGCTGCTCACCAGCGCCGGACTGCTCGCATTACCTGTGCTGAGCTCATTTGCAGCACGCGAACCATCCAGTACTTCAAGTGATACTTTAAGTGCGCCGAAATTGAAGATCACACGCATTCGTTACTACAGCGCGCCCGGATATACGAAGCCCTTGTTCAATCAGGCGCGTGGTATTGTAGAAATACAAACGGACGGTGGCATAACCGGGATAGGAGAAGGCGGTGCACGTGATACCGTCGAGCAATGTGCGCAGATGCTCATCGGTGAAGATCCATTTCGTGTCGAGCATTTGTGGCAATACTTGTATCGCGGCATGTTTTATCCACCCGGCAGAGAAAAGTTGCATGCGTTGGGTGCCCTGGAGATGGCTCTGTGGGATATTAAGGGAAAAGCGCTTGGCGTCCCTGTATATGATCTGCTGGGAGGTGCCACACGCGATTACGTGGAGTGCTACGCCACTGGCTATAGCGCTTCGAAGGCCACGTCCGAGTACGATCGCGCCAAGGATTGTCTGGCCGCGGGATTTCGCTGTTATCGGACCAATCCGACGGGCGGTGATGGAGCGGAGCGTTTTGACTTTTATGAGAACGTGCGGACGACCATCGACCATTGCAAGCGTATGGACGAGGCCGTGGGGGGCATGGGAAGGTGGGCCATCGACCTTCATACGCGATTCGATACACCCGAAGCGATCAAGATATGCGACGCACTGGAAGAACTCGAGCCGTATTTTGTTGAGGACCTCATTCGTTCCGAAAATCCCGGCGTTTATAAAACGCTTCGTCAACTCACCAAAGTGCCGATTGCCGTGGGCGAGCAATTCGGTGATAGATGGGATACAAACGAGCTGATTGAGAACCGGCTCATCGACTATTGTCGAATCACGCTGCCGAACTCCGGCGGCATTTCCGAGTTAAAAAAGATTGCGGCCCTGTGTGAAACGCACTACGTGGGCATGATCCCGCATTTTACCGGTCCCCTCGCAACGGCTGCGCTAGTGCACGTGCTTGGATCCAGCAGTCCTACGCGATGTCTAATTGAATTCGCTGGCGGAAATTTTGAGAAACCGCCGTATTTCAATGAGGACTATCTGCTGTTCCGTGAGGGAAAGGTCTATCTCAATCCCGCCCCCGGGCTGGGGGTAAAATTCGATCCAAAAAAGGCCGACTTTGTGATGGAGGTGAATGCGAAGACAAAATATCCACATCCCATTCTGAAAAGCAAAGATGGTTCGTGGCACGGATGGTAAACGGTATGGCTATGGCTTTGCGAACCGGTAACTATCGATGGCTCGTTGTCGGGCTGCTTCTCACAGCAACAACTATTAATTATCTCGATCGGCAGATCATTGGTCTTCTGAAGCCTGTGCTGGAAGCGGAGTTCAACTGGACCGAAACGGACTTCGCACGGATAGTGATGGCATTCACCGCTGCCTATGCCGTGGGACTGCTTATCTCCGGCAGTCTTATAGACAAAGTGGGTACGCGCGTGGGTTATGCGGTAACGGTAATTATCTGGAGCCTGTTCGGCATGTTGCATGCCCTTGCCCGGAGTGCCTGGGGCTTTGGTTTAGCGCGTGTAGGGCTTGGGTTGGGCGAGGCTGGAAATTTTCCCGCGGCTGTTAAGGTAGTGGCCGAGTGGTTTCCGGAGAAGGAAAGAGCGCTGGCCACAGGAATTTTTAATGCCGGCACCAGTGTCGGTGTCGTGAGCGCATTGCTCATCGTGCCCGCGATTCTCAGCCAGTTCGGTTGGCAAGAGGTGTTCTGGATCACGGGCGCGCTGGGCTTCATTTGGGTCCTGTTCTGGTGGGCATTTTACGAAGTTCCGGCGCGTCAGAAGAGACTATCGCCGGGCGAGCGCTCTTATATCGAGACTGGGTCAAAAGCCTCTCCTGCAGCCTCTAATGACCCGGAGGCATCTCCTCATCCGCGACAATTGATCAAGTGGCGGCGGCTGTTCTCCTTTCCGCAGACCTGGGCCTTTATCGCCGGCAAAGCCTTCATTGATCCTATATACTGGTTTTTTCTCTTCTGGCTGCCGTCGTATTTTGCCGCGCACTTCCGCCTTGACCTCCGGAAACCCAGCCTGCAGCTTATGACGATCTATGCCGCCACCACCTTGGGCAGCATCGGCGGTGGTTACTTATCGTCATGGCTGGTGAAACGCGGCTGGCAGGTGTTGCGTGCACGAAAGGCGTCCCTGCTGCTGTTTGCTTTTATGGAAGTGTCGATCATCCTCGCGCAATTTGCGAATAGCCCATGGGTTGCGGTCGGTCTGATCAGTTTGGCGGTGGCGGTGCACCAGGCCTGGGCCACCAACATTTTCACGATGGCATCTGATCTATTTCCCAAGGAAGCCGTGAGCTCGGTAGTCGGTATCGGTGGTATGGCTGGAGCTGTCGGGGGAATCTTGTTTCCCCTGCTCGTGGGCCATTTGCTGGACAGCTATAAGCAGGCCGGCAATATTGTGGCCGGATACAATGTCCTGTTCACACTTTGCGGATTCACCTACCTCCTTACGTGGGCGATGATTCACTACCTCACCCGAAGACGAACCAAAGTTTCACTCGAGGCACTTTGCTAGCGATCGCCGCCTGAGCTCGAAGAATCGTGCGTGTGTTACTAACGGCATCGTCCCGGACCTAATGGTCACTGCCTGAAGCACGCAACGTCCAGCCTATGCTACCGAGTAATACCAGCCACACCAGCCAGGAGAAGATGGTCGTGATCGTATTGCCGGCCGTATAGGACGGTGGATCGAAGCGGAAGACAACCTGATGTTCACCAGCCGGAACGCGGAGTGCGCGCAGGACGTAGTTAGCCCGAAGGATGACTGCGTCTTGTCCGTCGATCGTGGCCTTCCAGCCTATCGGGTAATAGATTTCTGAAA
>DATHKA010000086.1:0-2580 GCA_035489615.1 Chryseolinea sp. | reverse complement strand
CTGATCGCCCGCATCCACAACCTTTACGACATACTTAAGAGGCTGCACCGATTTCTTAGGCACATCCGGATGTTCAGGCGAAACCGGATGTGCCTAAGAAATCGGTGCAGCCTCTTAAGTATGTCGTAAAGGTTGTGGATGCGGGCGATCAGTCACCGCTCGATGCCAAGGTTAGACTCACGGGCGCAAAGGACAACGTAATTGTCGCCGTAACGCAACAAGAACCAGGCGTCTATGTGTTTAGCGTGACCAGCAACAAGCCCAAGGATTATCGCTTATCGGTGGAGGTGCCCGGCTATGCATTTGTGAACCAGGTGTACCGTATTGAAGCGGCAACAACAGAGGAGAAGACCGTGAATCGCACGGTCACTATGCGCAAGCTTACGCCTGGCGTAGTATCGATCCTGCGAAACTTATACTTCGATTTCGACAAGGCGACTTTCAAGACCGAATCTTATACGGAACTCAATAAGCTCGAAAACATGATGGCACAGAATCCCACCATGTCGATCGAAATCGCTGGTCACACCGATGCGATAGGTACGAAAGAGTACAATAAGGAACTATCCGTTCGTCGGGCCATGGCCGTTAGGACCTTCCTGGTGAAGAAGGGCATCGACGGCCGGAGGGTAAAAGCGGTGGGTTATGGCAAGAGTAAACCGCTTGCCAGTAACGACGACGAAGCCGATGGACGCGAACTTAACCGCCGCGTAGAGTTCAAAGTGCTCTCAAAGTAAGAATTAGTATTTAGTCTTTAGTCCTGAGTCCTTAGTGGGTACAGAGTAAACGAGTACTCCGGTGGATGCTTGGGGACTCACCAAATTTCGACAACTTTGCCGAAAGTGAGTTTGTCAGTATCGCGTTCCCCGTGGGAACGATCGCCTCCAGGCCTCATACTAACGACTCATGACCAACTACTCATGACTAACATTGTTCCCTATCAGCAGGAGAGTGGCTCGAAAAAAGAGCAGGTCGCAAGGATGTTCAACAGCATCAGCGGGCGCTACGATTTTCTGAATCATTTTCTCAGTATGGGCATCGATCGCGGATGGCGACGAAAGGCAATCGAGCTGTTGCGCCCCCTGAAGCCCCGGCATATTCTGGATGTGGCCACTGGCACAGGCGACTTTGCTGTGCAGGCGATGGCGCTAAACCCGGAAAAAATCGTTGGTGTGGATATTTCAGAGGGCATGTTGGACGTTGGTAAAAAGAAAGTGCTCGCCAAAGGCCTCGATAAGGTAGTCTCGTTGCAGTATGGCGATTCGGAGAACCTTCCGTTTGCCGACGGTTCATTCGATGCCATCACCGTAGGTTTTGGTGTGCGGAATTTCGAAGACCTGCGGCGCGGCTTGCAGGAGATGTACCGTGTGTTGAAGCCCGGAGGCAAAGCGGTGATCCTGGAGTTTTCCAGGCCTCGTTCGTTTCCGTTCAAGCAGGTGTACAACTTTTACTTTAGTTTTATTCTACCAAGAATTGGCAAGATGGTTTCGAAAGATGATTCGGCGTATACCTATCTGCCGAAGTCTGTCGAAGCGTTTCCGGATGGCGAGGATTTTCTTCACATCTTGCAGGATGTTGGATTTAAACAGAACCAATGCAGGTCACTTACATTTGGAGTAAGTTCCATTTACACCGGTACAAAATAGCATTCGCACTTTGTTTGTTCGCGCTTGGCTTCGTGGCAAATGTTACCTGCGTGGAGGCACAGCAGAAACGTTGGGTACAACGGAACAATCCCAATTACGATCAAAAGAAGCTCACTTACGGGTTTCTCATTGCCCTGCACAGCTCAACGTACAACACCAAGTATTCCGACGCGTTTGTAACGCAACAGTTTGATACGGTTTATTCGGTGAATCCGATGTGGACTTCGGGGTTCACACTTGGCTTCATTGTGAATTATCGACTAACGGATTATCTTGACTTCAGGCTTACGCCACAGGTTGCGTTTTATGAGAACAAAGTGCGCTACCTCTACACCAATGAAACGTACGTCGACGCCACCGTGGAAAGCACGATCGTAGAGTTCCCCGTGTTGTTCAAATACAAGTCGGAGAGGCGCGGCAACATCCGCATGTATATGGTGGGCGGAGTCAAACCGGCCATTCAGGCAACCGGTAAAAAAGAACAAACGAAACAGGAGTTGGAAATCAAGTCAGCCAATCTCAGCTTAGAGGCCGGGTTCGGATTCGACCTGTATTATCCATTGTTTAAGTTTTCTCCCGAAGTTCGCTTTTCTCATGGCCTGATCGATATGCTGGGCAATAAGACCAACGAATTTGGCCAGCCGCTACAGCGCGTCAGCACGAATATGGTGACCGTGTATTTCCTGTTTCAGTAGGCATTCGCCAGACCATTTATTCAGAAGACATCCATGACTTGTCAACGTCGTTGTTCGGCGTCATCGGGTTTCTTTCTGGCCTACCTCGAAGACCATCCCTGGATTTCAATCAGCTATGGGTTCAAATAAGGACTTTTATTAACTTTCGGACGACAAGGTTCGATAGTTTCACGCGTACAATAGCAATTACATGAGCAAGCGTATAGTATTGATTACCGGAGCCACATCTGGTATTGGTG
>DATHKA010000085.1:0-18328 GCA_035489615.1 Chryseolinea sp. | reverse complement strand
TTCTCAGGCACGTTAAGCGCTTCCATTCAAGTTACCGACGGAGAGCGCACGAGTAATGTTTACAGGCTCGAGGTGACGGTGGATTTGATTACGGCTGTTGAAGAGACCCGTTCGGTGGGAGTTGAAGTGTATCCGAATCCGAATCGCGGGAAGTTTAAGTTTATACTCCCGGATAGCGGTGGTGGTGACGCCACGGTACGGATATTGGACAGCACCGGAAGCGTGCTGTACGAGGGTGAGATCTCAGGAACGTTAGCGCGGGAAGCGGACGTTCAGATTCCGGCAGGTGTGTACTTCCTGGAGGTTATGTCTGCGGGTAGCCGGAGCGTTCGCAAGTTCATTGTGCATTAAGGGAGATCGATATTGGGCTGTGAGCCCACTCCTCTTCTATCCTATCAGATGCTGCGGCGATCTATCTTCTTTTTTAGAGAGCTTGCCGGATTTGCCAAAGAGGCGCGAAGCGTTCGTGCAACAATGGTTAGTACCGACAATGCGATGATGAACGTGGCCGGCAGCAGGAAAAGCTCCGGGCCGAGTTCGATCCGGAATGCTCGGGTGTGCAACCATGTGCTTTAAGTAAGGCTTGGGCTGCTTTTTTGTGTTACGGTTTGATTTGAATCAAATTGGAGTTTAGAGAATGGGTGGGAGGCTCTGACGGCTTAGAAGAATGCTGGTCTTCTGGCGCTCTTAAAAAGTAGGAGTGAATTACAAAGCAAAAGAACGCCACAATGAATAAAATGCGAATGCCATTGATTATAATGGGCCTGGTCCTTTTGGTAATTGGTTTTGCGTTTAGATTACTGCATTGGCCAGATGTGTTGTTGGGCTTTTATTCAGGCCCAATTTTTATTATTGTCGGTTTCGTTCTGACATTTTTTAGAATGAGATCAGCTTGTAATGAAATACCTGGTAAGAAGCAGGCTTCGAGTAACCTAACTTTACTCTACACGCATATTATTCCCTTTCTCGGCGTGCCTGCTTTGATTGTATATTATTTCGCTATTGTTAAAACCAACATCCTGCTGGACTTTGGAGTGTTTCTTTGGGGTTTTCTTTTCATTTGTTGGTTATTCCTGGCACTCATTGGTATAAATCTGTTCATTGTCCTTTATGACGATAACGGCCTTCAACTGATAAGGAATGGTTCACGACGCGATATAGCGTTTAAGCATATTAAATCCATAAGTAACCCTTTCCTGATCGTTTATCAAATCGAAATGAAAACAGGCCAGAATTACCTGTTTATTCCCCATGTCCTGGAATTTATGGCTGATCCATTCTCAGATGTATCCAGCGTCAAAACATTGAAGAGGAGGATTGAAGAGCTTGGGGCGCCACAGCGATAAACACTCTATTCCTAACGATACTCACTTTAGTCCATTGCAGTATACAAGAAGATTCATCAAATGCTCCTTCTTTTCAAAATCGACGTCGTGATCATCGATGTGTATTTTTATCGCTTTCTTGTGTTCGCGAAATAGTTTAAAGACGGAAGCCTGATATCTACGCTCGACTTTGAAACCGTCCTCAATGAGGAGACCAACTATCTGCCCAAGGTAGGCAGCGATGATTTCAGAGATCGTGACTGGCATTCGTATCAAATCGCCATGGACGGTATTGTGCAGGATCTTACTGAAAATTTAGTCAGCGCGTTCAAAGCATTTATCCTGCAGATGAAGTTTCCTCTGTCCATCAATGATAAAAAGTGACGCATAATAAGCATAGCGCATTCCTCACGTTTAACTATACCGATACGTTGGAGCGTTATATTCTATTCCTGTTGATCGTATACTTTACCTTCATAAAAAAGCTGCCGAACCCGACTCAGTGTTGGTGTTAGGCCATGGTATCGATCCGGATGAATTTACCAACGAAGAGCCTCAGCCTCCTGAAGGGCGTGACAGATAAAGCGCTTGAAGAGTTGAGACAACAAATGAATGATGACTATGAATACGCGTATGAAACAGGGAAACAAGAACTCCTATCTTACTTCACACGATCATTTAAAGAAAGTGACCTGATCATCGAGGAAAACGTGACTTTCTTTCAAGGCCTTCGGTATGACTGATACTGTCGTGTGGGGTCATTCGTTAAGTGGATCAACTCTATTTTAGGAAAGTCGTTGAATCTGTTGGGAGCGAAACCGTTGGACTGTATCTTACTATAGCGGAACAGAAAAAAAATCGCACCAACAGCGTCTAAAGTGCCATGGGAATACCAGTAAATAAAATACGACTCGAAAATGGACTACTGGAAAGGCTGAGTATCAGATTTCATTTCACGAAACCATTTAGAAAGCCAACTCCGGCAGCAGCCAGCCCACCAGCCGATCACGTATAGCGATCAGATTTCTTCTTGAAATCTTTTTCGTTCAGGAACTTACATTTCGGATCATACAACTGCCCGTCTCCTAAATGCAGATTGCATCCTGTCTCTATGTTGTGCGCATGTGGTTTGGAAGGACACTGGTCTTTATCGTACCGGTGCCACCCAGATTTCTCCACCAGCTTTTACCCGCTGCTCATCCATGCGACTGGGCAGCGTTGATGGCAGTATGGCTTCATTAAAGTTACAGAAATAGATTCCAGCGGTTGGTTGAAATCATGACCTTCAAAGAGCCTCACCATGTCTTCAGCCAGTAGCTTGTGATTCGGGCTGTACGAGCCGTCTTCAGGTTCATACCCAGCTTGGCACCCAAGGTGGTTTGAAATTCCATATCATCGAGCGTATGCCTCTCGTTTCAATATCATCGCCTTGGCTTTATTATCCTCTCTGATGAACAGGTGCAGATTTTCGATCGTCTCGTCCAAGGCTATTACGTGATTAAAATGGGTGATATTCCCTATGTTTTGTCGGGATATTGGAATAAAATATGCCTTTTTCACCCTATTAAAGGTATTTTTTCATAATCCCGACACCTTGTCGGGATTACTGTCGGGATAAGCTGATCAGTGATAGTACTACAGGGTAATCCCGACATCCCTTTCAAAACTATGTCGGGATCACTATGTAACGGGTGGATGGCCCCGATCCATCCCGCTTGATAAGGTCAAGATCCACCATCTTCTTCAAATGCCGTTCTGCTTTCTTGGATCCTCCTTTAGCGTCCTTCTCAAACTTAAAATGCTCTTCATAGTCCTTGCGGGACACCACTTCTTTTGACTTGATAAACTCATAACCGGTCAACTCTTCGTCATTGAGCTGCTGCAAGGCCACGTGATGCACGGACACCCTTGGTAAAGAATCCATATCTCGAGCGAACGTGAGGGTCAGAAAAGGTTCCTGAAACGTATACTCGGGCAGCGGAAGCGCATACTTTTCGTTCATCGTTTTCAATGTCTCCATACCAAAACCCCTTTCTTCCACATAATCCATTAGACTAAACACATAGGTGATGATCGCATTGCGGCTGATGGAGGGAGCCTTAAAGGTATTGAGTTGTTCCAGCGTAATAGATGCCATAGGTACACCAGGGCTTTTCACCACGATCTTATCGTTGTCGATCTCCAGTGATGACCTTGCTCCTTCTATCGCGTAGTCCCGATGCACAAGTGCATTGACGATCGCTTCGCGCAGTACTTCGATCGGAAAATTTGGAACATCTTTCCGCTGAAAGGAACTGGTGTCTTTCGACGTTGGCAAAACTTTCCGTAGCCATTCATCCACCAAGGCCGGCACCAACACCAACGCCTGATCAAAGTCATTCACTTCTATACTACCACCACCGTAGTTTACCGATGCCTTCAGTACGGCCTGCTTATAACGGGCTCGCGGATTTTTTCCGAAGAGTAGCAAGCCCATACCGGTAGGTCGTGCGCCTACTCCTTTTTCGTCCACCGCCATGGCTCCTATCTCAACGAGGTATTTGTTGAACTCAGGAGTGTTAATCGTGTACTCGGTAAGCTTGGCCTGGCTGATGAACTTATTCAGTGCTTCGTCCGAGAAGCTTGAAACATCTGTTTGGTCTACAGGTTGCTTTAACGTAACCACTGTCTCTTTCAGCTTGGCATGTTTAGCACGGTCTTTCGCCTGTTTAAGAAATGCATCGTTCTCCTGCTCGATCACCTTTTGAAGATCACGGTCAAACATTTTAACAGTGATGCCACATTCCTCCAGATACCGAATGCCTTCACCGGCCACAGTCGGATCGGGATCTTCAATACCTATATACATGGTTTTGATACGCGCATTTGACACTCGTCTGCAACACCCCTTCTTAGGCAGGTTTCTTTCCACACATGGTTCCAGGGTACCAAACAAGATACACTCGTCCAGCTTATCACCGATGCCCTTGCGTTCGATCAGTGTGTACTCGGCATGATCGCCTTCTCTCAGCTCACCACGAAAAGCTGCCTTCGTAGTTCCATCCGGGAAAACCAGCACTGCACCTACTTTAGGACTCACCTTCCCATCCTTGCGCACTTCGGCGATAGAATCCTTCATCACATCTATTGCCAACTGCATATATTTTCGCTTATCGAATTCGGGTATTGCCTTGGCCATCGGTTAAATAATTTGGGGTGAACAGGTAACTACTCAGGTTTAATAATGATATCTGCTATATGCTCAAGTAATTTAAGTAAACGAGTTCATATTATCGAGATAGAAGTACTCCAAAATGGAGGGGCGTAAATTTATCCACGCTCCTTTTATTAAACATGAGATTGAAGATTTCACAATGCACCAAATAGGTAACACCTTTGAGCTATTTAGAACTACACATTCAA
Source organism: Chryseolinea sp. (assembly GCA_035489615.1). Classification (GTDB taxonomy): domain Bacteria; phylum Bacteroidota; class Bacteroidia; order Cytophagales; family Cyclobacteriaceae; genus Chryseolinea. Next base: position 13,601 of record DATHKA010000085.1, on the reverse strand, counting down.
AACATTTTCTTAGGGCAAACACTATGGAGTGCTATACACTTGTTTCAGCGTATCCACCCGACCAAGTACGTTGCTAGATTTTTGCGGTGGAACTTGGCAATAGTTACCGGAATCTTTGACGTATTGTTCACTTGAATTTGGATACCTAGCCGACTCAAGAATTGCTCGCTATCAGGTGTTTTTCTACTGAAGCCAAAAGTTCGTATCGTAAGTTTGATTTTTAGCCTTACGCGTTCTGTCCGGCGCTTGTGTATCGATTAGCTGCATAAGAGATTAAAGCGACGATCACCCCTGAAGTAAAAACAAACAGCGTTTGATTCTTGTTAACCCAATCAGTAAAGGCTATCCGCCACATTAGCCCAGCTTTGCAATCAGGTAATTTGTGAAAGAGCTGCAACTAACGAGCATGTATCGGGCCTCATCGAGTGTAAGGTTTCCTTCGTCGGTCAATCCCGATCAATGCCTAATTCCGTTGGCATCACTCGTGTATGCATACAGTTTATCGTACGCCTTGGCGAGTGCAGGGTGAAGTTTGTTCTCCTTTTCCAACAATCTCATTACATCGGAAAGCATTGCCTTCGAATTTCCAGTCAGAATTTTGCAAAGAGATTCAACCGCACTTATTGATTCCTTAATTGACTTGCCGGTCGCTCATCAGCCTTAAGGCCTTTGCTAAATGCTCACTCACAGGCGCGAACTTGTCGGGCGAGTCTAGCGCGTTTTGAATTGAATCAATTTCTTGCTCAGACGTTATGTCCACCACCAAGCCGTCAATTAGGCGATAAGCGGCGCGATGCTTTGCAAAAACTTCATTTAAAGCGTTAGACAACGGTATTTTATATCTAGCGACGTTTTCATTACCAATAAGATACTCGACAGTGTCGTACATTTCATAGTATGGCGATTGTAAAATATCATCCTTAATTAGGTCGGGAATGTCGTCAGCTTGGCCATTGGGATATCATCTATTGCGAACTTTTGCCACGTCCAGATAGTTCGACCGAGCTAACTAGGTCCAAAGCCCCATTCTAAGGTCTTTGTCTGCATCATCCTTTTGTATGGTCGACTTTACCGGCTTTAAGCCCTTTCTTTGGGAGAAGGTTGACATGGACAAGGGCAAAACAGGTTCGCATTAGGGTTCGCAATCAACACAAACAAAAATGCAACCAGCTGACGATCAACTGATTGCAATAAATCTTCGTAGTCCGTACGGGAATCGAACCCGTGTTACCAGAATGAAAATCTGGTGTCCTAACCCCTAGACGAACGGACCATCTAAAACCTCCATTTCAGCCTCCCCGAAGGGCATCTCCAAAACGAGGACGCAAATATAGATCCCACCGGATTAATTGCAAATTATTTGCAAACCTGTGCGGTAAAATTTTGCGATTCACCCCCGCAAATCCGTTGGTTTTAGCAGCCAGGCTGTTATTTTTGGCATCTCTTTAAAAATTTAACCAGACATCACAATGACGAAAGTAGGAATTAACGGTTTCGGACGCATTGGTAGACTCGCGTTCAGAGCCGCCATTGACCGTAAGGACATTGAAATTGTCGGTATCAACGACCTCGTTGACCCCGAGTACATGGCCTACATGCTGAAGTACGACTCTACTCACGGCAGATTTAATGGAACAGTATCCTCTGAACCAGGCGCCCTCATCGTAAACGGAAAGAAAATCCGTGTCACGGCAGAAAAAGATCCCGCCAACCTGAAGTGGAATGAAGTAGGAGCCGAAATCGTCATCGAATCAACCGGACTCTTCCTCACCCAAGCCGATGGACAAAAGCACATCACGGCCGGCGCCAAGAAGGTCGTGTTCTCCGCTCCTGCCAAAGACGATACCCCTACCTTCGTAATGGGTGTCAACGACAAGAAACTCACCGCGCAGCATACCATCGTTTCGAACGCGTCGTGTACAACCAACTGCCTCGCGCCTATCGCCAAGGTTCTCAATGACAAGTTCGGAATCTCCGAAGGACTCATGAGCACGATCCACGCGGTTACCGCTACGCAAAAGACCGTCGACAGCCCCTCCTTAAAAGACTGGAGAGGTGGCCGCGGTGCTTACCAAAACATCATCCCTTCTTCAACAGGTGCCGCCAAAGCGGTATCGCTGGTGATCCCCGAACTGAAAGGCAAGCTGACGGGTATGTCGTTCCGCGTTCCCGTGGCCGACGTATCGGTGGTTGACCTTACCGTGCGCCTGGAAAAACCTGCCTCTTACGAGGACATCAAGAAGGCCATGAAGGACGCTTCTGAAGGCGACCTCAAAGGCATTCTCGGTTATACCGAAGACGATGTGGTGTCAACCGATTTCCTCGGTGATGCACGCACGTCGATCTTCGACGCGAAAGCCGGTATCGCCCTGAACAACAACTTTGTAAAGGTGGTTGCCTGGTACGATAACGAGTGGGGTTACTCCAACAAACTCGTTGACCTGGTGTCGGCGCTTAGCAAATTGTAATATTTGTTGATCTGTTAATTGTTGATTGATTAGCGAGCTTATAGTCATCTGAACCATAAGTACTTAACAAAAAAGGCTGTTCCGGTCATCCGGGATAGCCTTTTTTCGTTCTATATTAGTGTATAGAGGTTTGTCCGGTTTGGTTTTGATTCCGCAAGTCGTGGTTGAGGCCTGGAGACGCAACTCTTTTTACTCTGGGAAGGCCCCGGCTGGTTTCTCTCACCAGCATTTCCGTATTAACGGCGTAGAATTAATTTCAAACCTGGCCCGCCCGCCCCGTCGGGGGTTGGACCCCAGGGGAACAGCGTTTAGTTATTAGCCAATTCGAATCCGTGAAGAGTTACTACGCCATATTGGGGATCGATCCACAGGCTGATGGGACTGCGGTACGCACGGCCTACAAGCGCCTGGCCATGGCCTACCATCCCGACCATAACCCGGGCAACCGGGAGGCCGAGGAGCTTTTCAAGCAGGTGAACGAGGCCTATCAAACGCTGTCCAATCCCACAAAACGGGCAGCGTATGACTCGGTTATGTATCCTCAATACATTCTGCCGCTGTACTTCGATTACGAGCGCCCTCGCCGCAACCTTCGACGCCCACCAAAGCCTCAACCGTATTATCGCGTCGACCGGGAGTATTTCAAAATGCAGGCGCTCTCCCTTCTGGCCTTCATAGCGCTGGCCGGCTTTTGTTTCGTGCTCATGAGTTCGATTCACTATGTAGTGGAACAGCGACAGGAGCGCGCGTACCAGAAAGAGACCACCGAACTGCACCATGCCGGCTCCCTTTTCGCCACCGGGCGCTTCGACGATGCCTTCACTACCGTGCGCCAGCTCACTGAAAAGTCGCCGCTCGAGTATCGCCTTCGGGAAGCATTCGACAGTCTCGCTCATGAACTGCGCGAACTGGCCGATGCCCGGTTCGACGACCGTGACTATCAACAGGCAGCAACCCTTTACCAGATCCTCGGACGGCACGAAGACCCGGCCTCTATCGAAACGCTCCGTAAGATTGCCATGAGTCAATATTATATAGGTGACTATGAAAAGTCGCTGGCAGCCATGAAAGAGCTGCACAAGCAGTATCCGGAAAATCCGGAACTGGTTTATAGTATTGCTTTAATGAATCTTGATAAGATTCAGAATATCAACGAGGCAATGCAATACTTCGAAATTGGAAAATCGCTCTATCACCGGCGCATTCAAGAAACGTACGGCATCTCCTTTGCCAACCTCTTCAATCCTGAAGGGGTGGCTGAATTGTACTTTGGTGTTCTGCAGGGCAGCGCCCGTTGCAATATCCTGTTGAGCAAGTTTGACGATGCCGTGAAGGACTGTGATGACGCGGCCCGCATTCGTCCCGATGCCGGCGACACGTACCGGCTACGCGCACTGGCCAATGCACGCCGCCGTAAGATGGATACGGTGTGCCGTGACCTCGCCCGTGCTCGTCGTCTGGGAGCGAAAGACCTGGAAGGCCTCGAAAAGGAATTTTGTATGTGAGAGAATTGACAATTAAAAATTGTCAATTGTCAATTCTGCTACCTGGCGACCTCGCCGGCACAATGGCCGAAATCCGATCGCTCCGAAGCGGCAATCGACCAGTACTGAACATTCGACTGCATTAAATGACGGCAAAGCCTTACTTTTACCAGCCTTTGTCGGACACGTCCGGAAGGCAGAGTTATAACATTGACAAAGAACCCTTTAACCAGATACTATGGCAGCATTAAGAGATGATCAGATCCGGTCCATTCAGAAGAGTTACTTCAACATCCTCGCCCTCTTCCTGGGAGGCGATGTTATCGAAAGTCGCTTCCTTCGGTGCCTTCTCAAGTGGGGTTTTCAATTGAAGCTCTCGACGGAGGATCTGAAGAATGCCGACGTCGATATTTCCCACCTCAGCTTCACCAGCATCGGCGACAAGGTCGATAAGCTCGAAGCCATCTATCACCTGGTGTACATGATCTACCTCGACGAAGTAGTAGAAGACATCGAGCTGGAGGTAGCCACGATCTATGCGGGCAAACTCGGATTTAAGGCGGGCATCGTAGCCGAGCTCTTCAAATCCATTGCCACCGAGACCTTCGACGAATCCAACAACCGAAACGTGCGAAAAGAGGTTATAGATTTTCTTAACCTGTATGAGGTTTAATAACTGAAAATCATCATATTAGCACCATGTATTGAAAGTCACCCTCAAATTCAATACATGGAACAAATGGTGTTGCACCTCACTTTTCGCATCATCTTTTCATTTTTAGTACTCGTCACATCAGCGGGTACCGGCTGCGTTGCTCAACAGCAACACACAGATATTCACGCATTTATTGATAACTGGCACAAGGCGGCCGCCGATGCTAAGGCCGATACATTCTTTGGCGCGATGGCGGACGACTGCCTGTACATTGGCACCGACAAGACGGAGCGATGGACCAAAAAACAGTTCGAAAACTTCGCTAAACCCTATTTCGACAAAGGCAAGGCCTGGGATTTCAAACCCTATGACCGTGACCTCCATGTAACGTCGGACGGAAAAAGTGCATGGTTCTCCGAACTTCTGACCACCTGGATGGGCGTGTGCCGGGGGTCCGGGATTCTGACCAAAGTAAATGACCGATGGGTACTGAACCAGTACCATCTGTCCGTGACCGTCCCTAATGACCTCATCAGGGATTTCATCACGCTCGTAGAGAATTTTGAACGGAAGGACAAGCCATAGATTTTTTGGCACCCTTCCCATTTTGATAAAAATGGGGCGACGGAAGTATCAAAGCTTCTAAGCTACCAACGTATGATTTGGCTTTAGTTTCGGTGGAAGAGTAGTGCTTCCATTGACGATTTTTGTTTCATACAACGGCAACTTTTATGACTTATCCAAGAGCAACTACATCAAACTCCAAGGCCTCGACGCGCCTCAGGCAAGTACTGGTACTCGTGTCGACAATCGTGGTAGGCATGTTAGTATCAGTCTTCGTTAACGCGTAATTACTTTCAAGGTTTGACATAAGTTTTTACTAAACACAGTCCCGATCAAATCGGGGCACCCCAATTCTGTAGTCTTCTAAAACCAGAAGGGCTGGTTGCCGTTGACTGCAGAAACAACCTGGTTAGTTTTTAGCCCCGACCCGTCGGGGCTTTTTTTTAATTCATTCCAGCTCTTTCTAGCTTTATGGCATGGACTTAACCGCCGAAAGCTTCCTTACCTACCTCGCTCAAACCACCGACTCCCCCTACCTCATCAGCATTGCCAGAGCCGAAGGACTGTACCTGTACAGCCCCGACAACAAGCGTTATGCTGACATGATCTCTGGCATCGGCGTGAGTAGCGTCGGGCATAGGCATCCCCATATTCTGGAGGCTATCAGGCGGCAACTCGACCAGCATCTGCATGTGATGGTCTACGGAGAGTTCATCCAGTCCACGCCGAACCTGCTGGCCAAAAAGCTCACGTCGAAATTGCCTGCCTCCCTCAACTGCTGCTACTTCGTGAACTCGGGCACGGAAGCCAACGAAGGAGCCCTCAAGCTGGCCAAGCGCCATACCGGACGCACGGGCATCGTTTCCTTCCGGAACTCCTATCACGGCAGCACGCACGGGTCGATGAGCGTTTCGGGCAATGAAGTAAAAAAGGCAGCTTTCAGACCCCTGCTTCCGGACGTTACGTTCATCAACTTTAATGTTGAAGAGGAACTCGTGAGCATCACCGAAAGGACCGCCTGCGTAATCGTGGAAACCATCCAGGGTGACGCCGGCGTGCGCATCCCTTCAGGGCGGTTCATGAAAGCCCTGCGCAAGCGCTGCGATGATACAGGCACGCTGCTCATCCTGGACGAGATCCAATGCGGCATGGGCCGGACCGGCACGCTCTTCGCATTCGAACAGTTTGACATCGTTCCGGATATCCTCACCGTTGCCAAGGCCTTTGGTGGCGGACTGCCCATTGGCTGCTTCGTGGCCGACCGCCGGATCATGAAGGATTTTACGCACGATCCCATGCTCGGACACATTACTACTTTCGGTGGCAATCCCGTGTGCTGTGCTTCTGCCCTGGCTGCGCTCGAGGTAATTGAAAACGAAAAACTGCTCGATCAGGTGGAAGCCAAAGGACAGTACCTCGAATCGTTGCTGGTTCACACGGCGATCAAAGAAATCCGCCGCATCGGTCTTCTGTTTGCTATAGACTTCGAATCTGCCGAACAGGTGTCGCGCATTGTGGAAGAAGGAAAGAAGCTTGGTGTTATTTGCTATTGGTTTCTTTCACATCCCTACTCCTTCCGGATCGCTCCGCCACTAACGATCACGCGCGATGAAATCAAAGAATCAGTGGTTCTGATTTTACAGGCAATCGATAATGCGTACCTTCGGTCATGAACACTGACCAACCGGCTGACAGGCTGGACTACATTTACAAGCTGTTGGTTGTAGTTGCCCTCCTGATAACGGCCACCATCCTGGCTGCCGACATTGTTATTCCGATGGCCTTCGCCGCGTTTCTTTCTGTCGTGATTCTACCCGCGATCAAGCGCATGGAGAAACGTAAAATTGGTACCGCGCTTTCGATCACGATCGTTTTGTTTGTTACCATCGTTGTGATGGGATTGCTGATGTGGCTCGTGGTCAACCAGGTAGTGTCCCTGATCAATGATCTCCCCAATCTGCAGGTGCGCTTTGAGCGTTCTCTCGATGCGTTCAGCACTATGTTGCTCAGTGACTTTGGCATCAGTACGATCGAACAGAAGAACCTGCTGGGAGAGTTCATGCGCACGATAAGCTTCTACCTCGGTGATGTCTTGCTTACCACCACGAATGCCCTATCTACCTTGATACAAATACCTATATACATATTCTTATTCCTGATCTATCGTCATAAGTTCAAACAGTTCTTTATGTCTCTCGCGCCGAAATACGAGGAACTGGGATGGCATCGCGACGTCGAGCGCGTGGTGGGTGGCTACATTACGGGACTCACACTGGTGACTTTGATCATTGCCGTGCTCAATTGCATTGGCCTGCTGGCCCTGGGAATCGATCACGCGATTTTTTTCGGGATCCTATCGGGCGCGCTGACGATAATTCCTTATGTGGGTATCATTATTGGCGCATTATTTCCGATCATCATGGCGCTTATCACGAAGGATAGCGCCTGGTACGCGTTGGGCGTGGTGATCGTATTCCTGGTGGTGCAGTTCCTCGAAGGCAATTTCATTACGCCGCGCATTACGGGATCGAAGGTGAGCATCAATGCACTGGCTGCCATTATAGCCTTGCTGATTGGCGGTAAAATTTTGGGCATTCCAGGCATGATACTCGCAGTTCCGGCGATCGGGGTGCTAAAGATTGTGTTGTCGCACAACGAGCGGCTCAAGCCGTTAGTGATTTTGCTGGAGGATCAACCTGTGGAACCCGAAGTTCCTCGACCGCTGCCCAATCCGATAGAAGTCGATCCGAAGTGAATGAATTACTGACTTAGGTCGTTCCTGAGTCATCAGACTGATCCTGCCAATACCATCGCGCCTGCGCCAAAGATGACAACATCCATGAAAAAATGTATCAACAGCGTCCAGCCCAGACTTTTAGTCTCGATAACGGATTTGGCAAGTAACCATCCCAAGGTACCCGTAATGATAACGCCGAAAACTCCACTCGGTGTTCCGCGTACGTGACCGAAGCCGAATATCACGGCTGATATCCAGCATATTGTCGTGGACGGCAGTTTGCCAGATAGACCAGCAACGAGAATGAACCTGCTCAGGATCTCCTCTGTCCACGCATTCGTAGCGGCAAATATCAACACCAGTGGCAGGAGCAAAAAGAATGTTTCATTCACCGTTCCGTTGTTTGCCGTGACATTAAACGACATCATGGCAATCGCGCCAAGCGAAAAGATGATCAGCAATGCAGGACCTAGCATCGCCCAGGTCGACGCAGCATCATCTGGCGAACTTAGCCTGAACCTGAACCTGAAAAATATTCGAAATGCAGCATGGTCGAATACAAACAAAGCCAGCATTCCTGCGAGAGACACGATCACTCCGCAGAGCTGCATAGTAAAGGTGAAGTTTACCAGTTTGAACCTGGAAATTTCGACCAGCGGCAGGTACCCTTCCTGCAACAAATAACCCAGGTAGGCCACCATCAAAAGGCCAAGCGCACTTACTGCGATCGGCAGTAACAATCCCCAGGTGGACGGCGTTTGAAATGGGCTCGAAATATCGGTACTGGATGTTGGCATCAAGGTGATAACTTCATAACGTATTACCGGGTAGCGGCGTTGCGGGTCAGGCGGAAGCAACGCTAATTTCCTGTTCACGCGCCAGCTACCTGAACACGAATGCCCGCCCATTTTCAGCCGGCATCGTTTTGTGATTAGAAAAAATGCAGCCATCATTGTTGTGGGGGTCGATCTGTGGTAACTGGTTTTATGCAGTTAGCGTCAATCCGATGATCAAACATTTTATTTTCATCATCCTGTCCACTGGAGCACTGACACTAGGTCTGTTCCGTCCCTACATGCCTGGGGATTATGACAGCTTTGCAGCGGGGTTGTCTACGATCATTCAGCTCGTAACGTTCGCGTCGCTGCTCCTTGTTCCAATGGGCATTTGCTGGTGGTCACTTGATCGAATTCGACGGCGTCAAAATGTACCAGCCGGTCACGGCATCGCCTTCCTTAAAGCAATGTGGGTTATTTCTGTCACCATCACTGCGGCCGCTGCAGTCGGCGCACTGGGCACACATAACATCAGCATCGCCGTCGTCATTCTGGCACTGGCAATCTTTCTAATGATACGACATGGGGCCGCGATCAAAAGGTTAAGAAGTCAGCCGGCGAAAATTCTGAGCCCGATGCCATACTACCTGATCTTCATTCCGCTAGCCACATTTCTCATCCGGTTCACCTGGCTCCATGAGGCTAAAGTGCGCAGCACGGATCGCGCAATCCGGCAGAGCGAGCAATTCATTCATGATATTGAAGCCTATAAAAAAGCGACTGGCCACCTTCCCATGTCTATTGAATCAACGATCGACGACTATCGCCCATCCGTAGCAGGAATCAGCGGCCTTCGCTATGAAGTAAGCGGAACGGGGTATAATGTTTACTTCGAGCAGTTTTCAGACCGATTGGGTACACAAGAAATAGTCATGTATAACGCATTAGGCGGACATGAGATGACTACGCACAATCAAGACTTGCTGCGCGAGAGTCCGGAACAAATAATAAGAGGATATTACGAAGTAGAAGTACTGTCAGACACGGGTTGGAAGATCTTTCTGTTTGACTGAGCGAGGGCCTGAATCGGGCGAACATCAAGGACCTCAGGTTAACTTTTCTATCACCAGGTTATGATTGGTGTATATGCAAATATCCGCCGCGATGTTTAGGCTCTCACGTACGATCTCTTCTGCGGACAAATGGGGCGCGTGCTTCCTGAGCGCCAACGCAGCCGACTGCGCATACATCGCGCCCGAACCGATGGCGGCAACCTGATTGTCCGGTTCGAGTACGTCGCCCGTTCCTGACAATACCAGAATTTCGTCTTTGTTCGCCGTGATCATCATGGCTTCCAGCCGGCGCAGGAACCGATCCATCCGCCAGTCCTTTGCCAACTCTATGGCTGCACGCTTCATGTTGCCACCATAGCTGTTGAGCTTTTCCTCGAACCGCTCGATGAGCGTAAACGCATCGGCCGTGGAGCCGGCAAATCCGGCCAGTATTTTGCCGTCGGCAAGCTTACGGATCTTACGGACGTTGCTCTTGGCCACGTAGTTGCCCATGGTAGCCTGGCCGTCGCCGCCAATGGCGAGTTGGCCGTTGTGAAGAACTGCAAGTATGGTAGTTGCGTGAATCTTTTCCATGTCAGAGACTGTTTGCGGGTTTGAGTCTAAAGAGCGAAATCCATTTACACGCAGTGACCGCTAAGGAGCAGAGGATCGCTGCTCCTCTGCGTGCGCTGCGTTTAAATGGATTTCCTTTGCGCCGCTGTTACCAGCAGGTGCATTGTTTTTTGTATGGTGCGCGAATTAAATCAGTATTCTGACCGGATCTTCAAGCAGTCCCTTCAGCGTCTTGAGGAACGCCGATCCCACGGCTCCATCCACGGCGCGGTGATCGCATGACATCGTCACCTTCATGATGTTGCCAACTACCAGCTGACCGTTCTTCACGATGGCCGTTTCCTTGATGCCACCAACGGCCAGGATACACGCATCAGGAGGATTAATGATCGCCGTGAACTCTTCAATTCCAAACATACCGAGATTAGAGATCGTAAACGTACTTCCCTCCCAATCGGACGGCTGCAACTTTTTGTCGTGCGCCTTTTGTGCCAGCACTTTCACTTCCTGCGCGATGTGCGACAGCGACTTGTTGTCGGCAAAACGCACCACCGGCACGAGCAGACCATCCTTCACCGCTACAGCAACGCCTATGTGCACGTGGTGATTCTTGCGCATTTTATCGCCCAGCCAGCTCACGTTTACATCAGGATGCTGACGCAACGCTGCGGCTACCGCCTTAATCACCATGTCGTTGAAAGAGATCTTCACCGGACTGACCTCGTTGATGCTCTTGCGGGCCTCAACGGACTTATCCATGTTGATTTCCATCGTGAGATAGAAGTGCGGCGCGCTGAACTTGCTCTCCGCGAGTCTGCGCGCGATCACCTTGCGCATTTGTGACACGGGAACGTCCTCGAAGCTTTCTTGTCCCACGACCTGAGGCAGTGAAATCGCCGGTGCCGCAGCACCCTCTTTCTTCGTTGCCGGAGCAGCACTGGGCTTGAAGTTCTCTACGTCCTTTTTCGTGATGCGGCCGTAGTCGCCGGAGCCCTCGATCTGTCCAATGTCAAATCCTTTATCTTTTGCCAGCTTCTTGGCCAGCGGCGAAGCTTTGACTCTTCCGTTCGCCGATGCGTGCGCCGAGGATTCTTCCTGCGCAGCGGGTGTCGCTTCTGCCTTTTTTTCTTCCGGTTTTGCAGCCGGTGCAGCGCCTCCACTATCCTTGGATTCGTGCGCCTTCAGCAAGGTCTTCCAGTCGGCGTCCTTCTCACCAATAATGGCAAGCACGCCATTCACAGGCACGGACTTCCCCGCCTCTGCACCCATATACAACAAGGTACCCGTGTTGTACGATTCGTACTCCATGGTGGCCTTGTCCGTTTCTATTTCCGCCAGTAACTCGTTGGTTTTCACAGGGTCGCCCACCTTCTTGGCCCACGACGCGATCACCCCTTCAAGCATCGTGTCACTCATCTTCGGCATCAGCACGATTTCGGCCTTGATTCCCGAGGTATCAATGGCAGCGGCAGCCTCCTTTTTGGGCTCCTCGGCTTTTTTCTCGTCAGTTTTCTTCTCGTCAGCCTTCTTCGGCTCTTCAGCCTTCCCACCCGATGCTGCCGCGTTTGACGCGCCGGAAAGCAACGCCGAATAGTCCTCTCCCTTGTTTCCGACAATGGCCAGCACATCGTTGACCTTTACAGCCTGGCCTTCAGGCACTCCGAGGTACAAAACCGTTCCTGAATTGAACGACTCATAATCCATCGTTGCCTTGTCCGTTTCAATCTCGGCCATTAATTCTCCCGACTTCACCGTATCGCCCACCTTCTTATGCCACTTGGCGACCACACCTTCGGTCATGGTGTCGCTCATCTTCGGCATGCGTATGATCTCTGCCATTTGTCTGTTATTGTTTAACTAGGTCTAAAAGACTTAAGACGCCAAAAATAGTCTTAAATAGTCCGAATTTCAAGCCCGTTTAGAAACCGATATTCCCGATAAAAAATTCGAAAACCATCCCGCTGGAATTGTATGTGTTCTCCAGCCGATAGGTCGATCGAACGCCCACCTCGGCCCGCGGCAAAAGGCGAAAAATATTAAAGTCAACCGTAGCCTCAACGCCAAGCGATTGATAGGTGGCGTCGCTCGGTGACCCGTACACAACCCCGTTCTTGAAATCGTAGTAATATTGAAAACCTTCGCCCCTGCCAAAGTCATAGAACAAATTGGCCTTGATGCGTTGTATGTTCAGGATGGGGCCGAGCGCAATGTCGGGATACCACAAGGGCAGTGCATAATTTAACTGAGCTGTGGTGAAGATGGCATCTGTGGGATAATTGTGACCCCTTGGCTTTGGGATCCGGTTGCGGAAGGTATAGATGTCCTCTTGATAACCATCAAGATTATTTTGATAGGCAAGACGCGTATAAAAAACATGATGCCTGGCCAGGCCGGGAAAGTAGAAGGCTGCCCGCGCGGCAAACTGGCTGGCCCTGAAGTCTCCCTCAAAGGGTGTGGATAAAAAATCAATGTCCAGTGTCTGTCCCCACCGATACAGGAAGTCGCGCTCGCTCCGCTTCAGTAAATTGCTGAACGAAAGGTTAAAACGGTTATACAGCAAGTCGCCGTTGTTGAGTTGGTCTTTATACATGTACGCCAACGTGTCATTGACAAGCGTAATGCGCTGATCGTCCTGGTAGATAACCTCGCCATCCCGCGTAACGGTATTTTTGAATGAGGTGGTGTGGGAAAGTCCCACGGCATCGCCTATCGTGAGCGAGCGGTTGTATTTCGATCGGGTGAGCAGAAACGGAAGGCGCAGGCCCGCTTCAACGGTAGTTTCTTTCCATTCGAACTTTGCCTCGTTGCCGAAGGAAGATTCTGTGTTGGTACGGTCGCCGTAGGTAAATCCCACATCGATGATGGGATAAAGGCCCTGATAGCTCAATCCTCCTTTCCATCCCGACGTCTCCTCGTTGACGTCGTAGAAATAGCCGGCATTGAATTCCAGGGTACTTAACAAATCACGCGAGAAAATTCCCGCATTGATCTGTACCAGGTCGTTGCTCACATACGGCCCCCAGGTATACGGATTCACCACGCCGGAAATCTTGTGATAGCGCGCAACGGGATACTTCTGCTGTGGCGTGCCCGACCAAAAACCCGCACCGTGTTCCTGATCAACGAGTGTTTGCGACAGGCTCCCCTTCTTCTCCACGGGCGCCACGAACGGTTTCCAGGTGGCAGGATCAAAAGGCACGCGTACAACATCCAGACCGTCGCGTGTCTGTTCGTTGTAGTAAATCCATTTCCCGTCCGGTGATACGGTTGGGCTATAGGCGCCGTATTTGCT
>DATHKA010000084.1:0-8250 GCA_035489615.1 Chryseolinea sp. | reverse complement strand
AATGACCTCTCTTCCGGCTCAGAAATTCAGACTGCAGGACCGGGGTCTGCTGAGGCCCGGCATGTCTGCCGACATCGTTGTGTTTGACGAAAATAGCGTTGGAGATGCAAGTACTTTCAGCCATCCGCACGCGTATTCGGTGGGTTTCCACTATGTATTGGTGAATGGTCAGCTCGCTATCGAGAACCAGAAACTCACACCAACGCGTAGCGGTACCGTATTGCACGGTCCGGGATATGTAAGGAGTGCGCAGTAGCAGCCTATCTTGGTCCCGCGCCGACAGCACCCGACTTTTCCGAATTCAGCAAAACCTCGAGACGCTTTAGCGCGACTTGATTATCGTACGCATTGATCGACGAAATAATCGCCACCTTTTCGCGTGACGTGAGGCGCCAACTCAGACTTGCCCGCGCGTTGTTCTGGCGTATGCTGTCCATTTTCTGCAGAATTGGTACGTACATCTCCGACTCATACTGAATATCGATTCTTTCCATGTCGCCCTTGAACCAGCTCTGGGCGTGGTTGATGAGCATGTCACTGTTAATGTCCTGAAAGTTTTCGAAGTTGTTGTACACGCTGCTGATCGGCTGCGTGATATCATCAATCAGTGTCTGGCCCGTCTTCTGCGTGATAGGATTCAATTTTGGAGAATCGCGTATGGAGACAAACACGACGCCAGCTGTGTTTGTTTCAATCCATTCACGATAGGCAAACATGAACCGCATCGCGTCCGACAAACCAAAGTTATCGGATATCCCGGCATCCATAATCTTTATCGGCGGATCGGTCGGCAACGTGGTATTGGGAGTGATGTACGGAAACGTTGCACTCATTCGCAGGGCCGACAGGAATCGCAGGTCACGTGCGCTGTGGTCTACGAACAACGTCTGGAAGTCCATTCCCGACAACTTCGACAGTTTATAGCCAGGTGACTCCAGAATGTCGTAGTTCATGAACGAGACCGGCCGCGAGGCAATGTACAGCTTACGACCATCGTTCACGACGGTCGGTGCCAGAATCATCATGGGAATAACCCCTTGCAATTCCACGCTGTCGTAAGCCTTCATCGGTTTGTCCATCATGCGCAGCGTGATCTGGTTCAGCTGCTCCTCAAACGTATAGCCCCGGTCGCGGTGATAGTAGTTGCCATTGTATTTGAACTTCGTAAACGAGACAAAAAAGTCGTTTGCCAGTAAACTAAATATCAGCGGATTCAGATTGTCAGTAGCGATCTGCTGTTGGTGCGAGCGTGCATATGGTCGCGTGTGCTCCCCCAGTAAATCGCGAAGTTTCAGTTCGCGAAAGAAACTCGCGCCGATCAATCCGCCTGAGGCACCCGTAATGAGAACGCTGTTCTTCATCAGCGCGCCGTGCGTAACACTGTCGGCGGCTTGCAATGCCGTTAATGTCCACAGGGCTGCGCGCTTGCCTCCACCGCTGGCACATAAAAAAACCATCCGTGGTTTCTCGTCCTGCGGAAATTTCTTCCGCCAGTTCTCCAGCATGACCAGATTCGCCTTACGGTCGCGCTCGATGTGTGTTGAGTCGTTCAATACCTGGAGCGATGTGATGGAATATTCCGCATAGGGCCTCCGGTAATTAAGACCAAACGCCTCATAACGGCGCGTGAAGTACTCTTCTCCAATCAGGTAGTTGAACACAAGAAAGATCACCAGGGCAGCCGTTGCAGACCAACCGCCGAACCAATACGTGAAGGCTCCGGCCATCATTACAAAGATCGTCAGGAAAATGACGAAACTTGCCGCAGCAGGTAGTTGGAAAGAAGGTGAATCCTTAAATACGCCCAGCAACAGAACAAATAGAAAAATGAACAGTTCTATGATCACCAGATTGAAGTGATTCTGGTCGAACACCTGAATGATAGTCGCCTTGTCGTAAAAACCGGAATCTTCGACCGGCTTCACCTTGAAGTCGTAATCTACGTAGTAGTCGACGCGGATCTGCTTCTTGCGTGCGATGTCGAGCTTTTTCATAGCACTTACGCGCGTCACCTTCACCTTTTGTTTGAGCTTTTCGTCAATCTGACATACCACGTACTTGAAGATGTCGTTGTTCGTGAGCCAGAAGTAAACAAAAAAAACTGCCGACATGATGAAAAAGCCGCTCATCAAACCTGACAGATTAAATAGCAGGTCGCGAACTGTGCTGAACTCATTGTTGATCTGAAACTTTACGATCTCAATAATGTACACGACGAAGAAGGCCAGGGGAATAAGACTGTTGTTTATGAAAAACTTCGTGAATGGCTTTCGAAGAGCACCGATGAACGAGAAGCGATGTCCATCGACGATGTAGCAGGTGATGTGGAAGGCCATGGTAAACCCACCCAGAACCGTTCCTATGATAAAGAAGCTACGGAAGCCTACGCGGTTCAAATACTCCGGATCGAGAAACAGGTAGGGAATGCCCAAATACTTTCCAAAGTTGCCCGTGATCATCGCGAACAGCACTACCCAGCACAACATCAGGATATGGTTGCGCTGAATGTTGTTAAGGAACAGCTGAACGGGAAACGAAAAAGCAATCTTGGGTGCTAGAAAGTACAGTTTCCGCATAAAAAGTCAGCTCAATTTAGAAAAATTCAGTGGTCTTACCTCGTCGGGCAACTACGCCAAGGACGTTTTAAAGAATTTTATGAGGTCTATGCGGTAGGTACCTCGATTGTGCGGAAACTCGAACCATTGCAACACGCTTTCGTTATGTTTGCACAATCGCGTTTGGTAAAAGGCATTGGCAACAGGATTCTCTATATTTCGTTCATCGGCAGGGTCAGGCAAAACCCGCACGCTTGCCAAGACCTACCTGCTGCTCGCGCTGCGGTTCCGGGCGGATTACTTTCAGCATATCCTGGCCGTTACCTTTACCAACAAGTCGACGCAGGAAATGAAGGACAGGATCCTTGCCTACCTCGACGACTTTGCCAAAGGCACTCCCAACGAACTGGCCAACGAGCTTCAGCAGGAACTGCACCTTGATGCGTCTACCTTTCAGCAATATGCCCAGGAGGCACAAGCCGCCATCCTGCACAAATACGACCGCTTCTCCATCAGCACGATCGATGCGTTCTTTCAAAAAGTAATCCGATCGTTTACGCGAGAGGCCGGCCTTGTGGGTGACTACAGGCTCGAGGTCGAGCAGGATACCGTTTTGGAGGAAGTGATCGACAACCTCATCGATGAACTCGGAGCAAACAAAGAGCTGACCGATTGGGTGGTCGAATTTGCCAAGGAAAATCTCGAGAATGATCGGGCCTGGGATGTACGGGCAAGCTTGCTTGAATTTGCGCAACAGATCTTTCGCGAAGAGTTCAAAGCCATCGACAGCGAATTGCTTCGTACCACGGCAGATCGTAGCTACTTTAACCAACTTAAAAGTACGCTGTGGGAAGTGAAGACCAACTTCCTGGCTACAGGCAGAAAGCTCGCGAGTGAAATCCTGAAGATCACGTCAGAGGAAGGATGGGGGCCGTCTGATTTCTATTTTGGCCAGAATTCCGGTTTAATCACTTTTTTAACCGCCTGGACCGCCCTAAAAGAAGCAAAAGGTTTTGATGGCCCCAAACCACGCGTTAGAAACGAGTTCACTATCGCCCAAAAGTGGCCTAGCAAATCAGCCAGAAACCCGGCCCGGATAATCGCTGTCGCCGAACGTGAAATGGTTCCCCGTCTTGTAGCCCTTATAAAGCACTACGATGCTGAATATCCCACGGCGCTCACCGCGGAATTGTTGCTTCAAAACCTATACGTCTTCGGGCTCATAGCCGATATTTCGCGAAAGCTGGCAGAATACAAAGACGAGAACAACATGATGCTGTTGGCCGACGCACCCAAATTTCTTCACGGCGTCATTCAGGATAGCGACACACCCTATGTTTACGAGAAGGTGGGATCATTTTATCGCAACTATCTCATCGATGAATTTCAAGATACGTCGTCCATGCAATGGAAGAACTTCCTGCCCCTGGTCACGAACGGCCTGGATCAAGGATATGCCAGTATGGTGGTGGGGGACGTTAAGCAAGCAATCTACCGGTGGCGCGGCGGTGATCTGAAATTGTTACAGCAAAATGTAGAAGAACACGTGGGTACGTCGCGTATCACATCGGAATCGCTGATCACCAATTATCGAAGCGCCTCAAATATCATCCGCTTCAACAATCTCATTTTTGAAAAGGCGTCGATGATGGCGGCCATCGAAACGGACAGCCCGCTTTCTGCTGACGCCTATCGCGACGTTCAGCAGCGTGTAGCCCGACCGGCAGAAGGGTACGTGCAGGTGAATTTCTTGCCGGATGATGGCGAAAAGAAATGGAAGGACACGGCGCTCGAGCGAATTCCAAAACAACTCGAGATGTTGCAGGAACAGGGGGTGGCTTTGCGCGACATTGCCATTCTCGTTCGCCGCAATGACGAGGGACAACAGATCGTGGCCAGTTTGCTTCAGTATCGTGACGACGGCAAGGCCAAGCCGGAATTTTCCTATGATGTGGTTTCTAATGAGTCATTGTGGCTGGATGGAGCCTCTTCCGTAAATCTATTGTTAGCCGCCATGCGCTATCTGCTCAACCCCGACGATGCCATCGCGCGCGCGCAATTATCGTACGAGTTCTCACGACAGCAAGCGACTGACCGGCCGCTGGAGGAAGTGTTTACGGTTTCAAACCAGGCATTTTTCGAACGACTCCTCCCTCCCTCGTTCGCGCAGGAGAAAGGAATGCTGAAGAAGTTGCCGTTGATCGAGCTGACAGAAACACTCATCAGAATATTCCGACTCGGCGATCAGCAGGGCGAGATTGCCTACCTGTTAGCTTTTCAGAACCTCGTGCTGGAATTTTACAGCCGCGAACGGAACGATCTCGCCGCGTTTCTCGAATGGTGGCAGGACAATAGGCATAAAAAATCGGTCCAACTCTCCGGCGAGGTGAATGCCGTCCAGATTCTGACGGTACACAAATCCAAGGGATTGCAATTCAAATACGTAATCATCCCATTCTGCTCCTGGGCACTGGATCATGATAATTACCAGGCGCCTACCCTCTGGGTGAAAACTGACCACGATCCATTCGACCGGTTGGGCTATGTGCCCATCAAATATTCAGGCGCCTTACAGCAGACCGTATTTGCAAAGGACTATGCCGAGGAGCGCACACGCGTCTATCTTGATAACCTGAACCTTTTGTATGTGGCGCTTACCCGCGCCGAAAACGGCCTGATCGTGACAGCCGCTCATCCAGACAACCGTACCGCAAAAAAAACGGTTGCCACATTACTTCACACATGCATTTCACAGAGCTTTGGGGAGGAGGACGGTTGGAATCCCCAAATGGATCAGTTATTACTGGGGTCTGTCATCCCTTCTTCACCCGCGTCTCGAAGCCGGGCAGGATCCGAACAACTTAACGGCTATCCGACCTATCCCTGGCGAGACCGGCTGGTTATCAAGAAGCATGGCAGCGCCTACTTCGACCATGCCGAAGACCTGAAGCAGACAGGCATAGCCTACGGAATTCACATGCACGCCGTGCTATCGCGTATCCGGTATGCTGCCGAAGCGCCGGACGTGATCGCCCGACTGGTTATTGAAGGATTCATTTCACCAGAAGAGGCGACTAATCTTGTCCCGGCACTGGACGAGCTGTTTTCACTTCCAAAGATTGCCTCATGGTTCAGCGAATTGTGGGATGTACGCACGGAGTCCCCCATACTCCTTCCTAGCGGTGCCGAGAACCGCATTGACCGCCTGCTGCTGAAGGATCGGCAGGCCATCGTGATCGACTTTAAGACCGGTGCGCCTTCCCGTCACGATCAAACGCAAGTTCAGGAGTACATCGATGTATTACGGAAAATGAACTACCTCGAGGTCGAAGGGTATTTGCTGTACCTCAGAACGAACGAGGTCGTGCAAGTGCAGAATGGCAAACCCAAAGCCGCTGCCAGAATAAAAGACAGAAATCAGTTGGGCCTGGATTTCGCCTAAAGATTCCACGACCCTTAGAGGTCGATGTGATAAACATCCGTGGGATTTCGATGAATGTTTTCCACGTGAAATCCTCCCGGTTGCGGAATCTCCTCGACTAAATCAAAAAGTTTACAGGCCTTGGGAAGCGCTTCAAAAATAAGTAAAAATGCATGAGTCCGCTGGTCGGCGATCATCGTCCACACCGGGGCAAAGCTGATGTTCTCTGCATGAATAAGTTTGGACCTTGATCCACTGACTCGGTCAATAAGGAAGGTAGTCTTCCAAATTCTGATCAATGCATCCTGCCAATCGTTCTGAAAATGACAATGAACATACACGTAGCCATCGTGAAGTGTTTCGGCGCTGATGCTTTCCAGCACCTCGACATCGACGGCCGGTTTTACCTGGATGGGAGCTTCCTTAGTGGTGGGCTTGCTCATAGCAGAATGCATAATCCGTAAACGGGCGTGATCAGGAATGTATCCTCCGCTATTTACGAATTAACTTCGTGCGCCATGTAGTCGACTTCCCTTTAATTATGACAAAGTAAATGCCGGACTCAAGGTTTGTGAAAATGCCGCTCAATGTCTGTTCGAGTGTGTAGGAGGATGCGTTAAGAACGGCCACGCTGACGCCGATGCTGTTGGCGACCACTACCGGATACGTGGTATCGGGATTTTGCAAGGCCGAAAGATCAACATGGACATCGCCGCTGGTGGGATTAGGATACAAGAACCCGGTCAGTGTGGTTCTCTCCTCGATTGCCGTGGTCAGCGATGTGCGCCCGATCAAGATATCCCGGACAACCAAAAAGTTGTTGCCAGCGGAAAAAGTGAGGGTGCCTTGTTTTTCCTCTATAAACTCTTGTGGGAAGTATCTTAGCCTGAGCGCCACTCCTGTTGCGATATCCGCTTCGGGCACCACGACGGCGGGACTGAATACGATTCCATCGGATGATACCTGAAAATCATCGGACGCGGTTATGGTCACACTTCCAAACCCGGCAACAGACACCAGCATGCTTTGCGGATCGGACGCCTTGCCAACGGAAACATCCTCGAATACTATTTTGCCGTCAGGGATGTTGACAAGATTATCCGTAATTCTCCAATCGTCAATCGACCACCGTGATCCCTTCAACTCGGTCGACCGATAAACGAAAGCGAAGCGAAGGTGCTCGCCCTGGCCGAGCAATGGCACCATAATATTTTTCCACGATTTTGAGTTTACCGACGGGAACGTCGCCTTTGTGTCAAACCATGTGGAATTGCGCGGATCCCCGAATCCGGGATAGTCGGCGCTGTACATAAGTATCAACGGTTCACCATCACCCGAACTGTAGGCCCTGAATCGCAGGGCGGGCGTCTGCGTAAATGATGACAGATTGATGTCAGGCGAAATAAACCAGTCTTCATTGAGCGCTGCCCCCCCAGTTCCATCGATTTGCATCGCCATATTTCCACCCGTTGTCCGCTGGTTGACAGAAGTCTCCTCCAGATCCACCAGGTTCCAGACTTGGTCCCCCGACACGCTATAAGAAATCCAGCCAGTCTCATCGATCGAGTTTACCCCTTCAAAGTCCGTGTCGTAATGGCTGTATACTACGACGCCAAGATCGATTACCAGGTTAGAGGCCCCGGTCGTGCTAAAGGTACAGGTCCCTGACTTATTGCCGCGGCTATCGAATGGCTGTGCTTTCACGAATACGGATTGCCGGGTGCCCCCGTTAAAACTATTTGCTGGAATCGATACCTCTTCGGCATAGGTCACATTGTCGAGTGAAACAACAAAGCCCTGCGAGCCCGAAGCCACGACGGGCCCGGCAAGATGAAAACCGTAAACACTTAGCAAACTCGTTATCGATTCGGCACCGATACCAGCCGGAAAGAGCGTGATTTGATCATCGGAGGTGAGCACGGTTGGGCTACTCGTCCCTGGAGTCGTCACAGGCACCTTGAGTATGTCCGTAACGTTGCCATCCCTTGCCTCCCCCATGAAATATACGTCGTACGCCTGGGCAGGGCTCAGGTAGGATATTGTCAACGGGGCGTCAGCAAGTAAATCCGCTGACGACTTCATGCTATTGGCGTCCGGTGCCGGCGTTCCCCCGAACTGATACCGGTAGTAGCAGTGGTAAAGGTGGCCATCTGCAGGATAGCTCAAGACGAACGAGCTATTCATTATACTGGTTACTGTTGGTGACAGGACAAATTGTGCTGTGTAAGCATCAACCGTCATAGAACTGTTCGAAACAGCCCGGTTATTGTCGTA
>DATHKA010000083.1:0-3785 GCA_035489615.1 Chryseolinea sp. | reverse complement strand
CCCAGGGGCCATCTACCTTATGTAAATTCAAACCAGGTGAACAGGTACCAGGCCTGGACAGAGGCGGATGGCACGACGCTGGCGACTATGACATGCGGGTTGAGTCGCAATCAGGTACGATGTACGGATTGACCCAGGCTTACGAAGCTTTTAAAGTGAATTATGATAACACGACCGTTGACCAGATTAACCATATCGTTGAACTCCATAAGCCCGACGGCAAACCGGACGTGCTTCAGCAGATTGAGCACGGTGCATTGAGTGTCGTGGGTGGCTATTTAGCAATGGAGAGATTGTATAGGGGTATCGTTGAACCAACTCAGCGGACATATACTTTGTTGGGCGACCCGGTGAATATTACAGATAACATAAAGTACAATTCTGAAAACTTGAAAGACAATACTCCGGTTGGCCTGCGTAATTCACCGGATGACCGCTGGGTATTTACGGAAGATAATCCGGCAAGGGAATTGGATGTCGCCGCAGACCTTGCAGGCACGTATCGCGTGATGAAAGGATACAATGATACTCTCGCGAACCATTGTCTGAGAATAGCCGAGGCGCTATGGAACAATACTAAAGCAACAGACTCTTTACAACGGGTACGTTTAGCTGTCGAGATGCTTGTAAACACGCGCGACAAGAAATATGCTGACTTCCTCGTGGGATTGACAGACAAGATTTGTGCGAAAATTGATAGCACGGGTTATTTGATAGGACCTTCGCTTGCATTAATAAGTGATAAAAATTATGCCTCTTCGATACGACAAGCTGTAAAAAGGATCAGAAATAGAATTGATGAAGACAGCAAATTGAATCCATACGGTATCCCATACAATCCAACTACGATGCAGCCTGGATGGAGTATTTGGGGTAGCGGGTGGTTTGTTCAGAATTTCGGAATGCGACAATATTTTCTTCATAAATATTTCCCGGAAACGTTCCCCAATACTTACATGCTCCGGGCACTGGATTATATACTGGGTCGACACCCGGGATCCAATACGTCATCGTTTGTTTCAGGTGTAGGTTCAAAATCGTTAACTGTTGCTTATGGATTCAATAGGGCTGATTTCTCCTATATCCCAGGCGGCTCCGGCTCCGGTACAGCCCTGATTCGTCCTGACTATCCGGAGCTGCTAAACTGGCCATTCCTTTGGCAACAAACGGAATATATGGTAGGCTTTGCATCTACTGATTATATTTTACTTGTGCTTGGCGCGGAACAGTCCTTGAATGGGAGGTGATGAAGGTTTTTGGCGCGTCACTTCCGATGTCGCAAGCAATAGGCAGAATTTCAATCGGTCGTGCCCAACGGGCGGCTTAATTAATTTATTTCCAATCTTTATCCTCTAACGAGAATATCTCGTCGACCTTTACATTGAACACCAAGGCAATTTTCAACGCCAGCAAAGTGGATGGAACGTACTTTCCAATTTCAATGGAGTTTATCGTCTGACGCGAAACCTGAACCTTGTCCGCGAGTTCAGCCTGTGTCAAATTTTGTTTTGCCCGTTCTACCTTAAGTCCATTTTTCACAAACCTTACTGCTTTAAAATATGCAAACGGCTATAGAAGATAATATTTGCCAATGCCAGCATGAATATTAGAAAATGATTGATCTCTGTAAGTTCGAAAGAGGTCAAATTGTGATCATGTAAACTAGTCGTGATTAGTTTCGCACTGTAAGCGACAATGAATGCAATGTATAGAGAGCTGTTTTTTATTTGCACCGATCGCTCATCGTCGTGTCTTTCTGCAGTGATTAACAGCATAAATAATCCAATCAGCAAGGGAATTTCGGATCGGGCGGCATTGTCAAAAATCATCACCGGCATCCCAATAATTATGAACGCAAGGGCTACGTATTTTGAATAATAGCGAATCTTAAATGTGGATTTGGGGACCTTTGCCATATTAACCTGCTGATTTTCTTCTGAAATGTACACTTTACTTGTCAAAAAGACAAGTAAAGTGTACATTTTACCGTCGGAGTTTTCGGCACATCAGGGACCTTTCTATCTTGGATCCGTCATGAAATTATTTTTTTTGCTACTCATTTTATCTATTCTATCGGCCGGTGGCGGTTTAACCGCGCAGAATTTACAGCGCCAGGTTATACCTGGTGAATTACCGGACCCATCAGTTATAGAAGTTGATGGCGTGTATTATGCCTCCGGGTCATCTAATGACTGGGGACCAGTTTATCCTATATATAAATCGACAGATCTCAAGGAATGGTCTTTTGTCACGTATGTTTTTAATAAGACTCCCGCGTGGACTATATCAAGCTATTGGGCCCCGGAGTTGTTTTATCACAACGGCACGTTTTATTGTTACTATACAGCTCGTCGAACGGATGGGATTTCCTGCATTGGCGTAGCCACTACGCGAAATATCAGCGAAGGTTTTCGGGATAGAGGTGTTTTGATCGAGTGGGGTAATGAGGCAATAGATGCCTTTGTGTATAACGAAGACGGTGCTTTATATATCACCTGGAAGGCGTATGGGCTTACACAGGGCAAGCCTATTCAAATATTAGGATCAGAACTAACTCCCGACGGTCTTTCCTTGAAAGGCAAAGCATTTGAAATTCTCACGGCAGAAAAAAGCTCGTGGGAAGCGGGCGGTATTGAAGGACAGTGTGTTGTAAAGGATAGCACCTATCTCTACATGCTGTACTCCGGCAATTCATGCTGTGGTGGAAAATGCGACTATAAAGTTGGTGTTGCCAGAGCAAAGACGATGAAAGGACCCTGGGAAAAGTATCCTGGCAATCCGCTTATAGAAAGTAACGATACGTGGAAGTGTCCAGGTCATGGAACGGCGTTAAGAACTGCCAAAGGGTGGTATTACTTGTATCATGCGTACAACGTGCACGGCTTTCCATATTTAGGAAGATCCACCCTTCTAAGCACGATGCATTGGGGCCGGGAAGGGTGGCCAGAGTTTGGCATAGATTCAGCATCCACTGATCGCACTATCATAAAAAATAATATCCGTGATCATTTTACTTCACGAACACTTGAAAAATGGTGGCGCTACGATGTTGTCAGTTACACTTTGAAAACGCAGCTTAAAGAGGGCAAACTCTTCCTTACTGAAGTAGAACGGGAACAGAAGAATACTATTGGTTCGTTTATTGGGATAAGTCCCGACTACGCCTACTTCACCATGACGACCGCGATCAGCGGAAGCAACGAGGCGCTGAAAGGTCTTACTATATATGCAACTAACGCCAATGCAGTTGGTATCGGTGTCAGAGGTAAATCATTGATTGCATGGAAGGTGAAAGACGGTGAGTTTATCGAGTTAAACAACGTTGTTTTGGATCATGCCGAAAAGGTGTATCTGAAGGCGAACGTTTTAGAGGGTCATCTCGTAGAATTTCACTACAGCAATGACGGAAAGGAGTGGAGGCCAGTTGTTAATCACAAGGAAGGGACGAGATCAGTGGTGGGTGATAACCTGGCCTGGTGGTCATGGGGTATAAAAGCAGGGCTGTTCGTTAAAGGCGACGCGGTGAGTGGTGATCGCGAGGCCGCATTTGATAGTTTCACCCTTAACTATGAAAATGACTAGTATCGAACCTCGCGTGGGTTGAAATATGTACCTGTATGAAATCTCGTAATGTCGTTATTCAGCTTCGCGTACCGCGCACTGGCTGTCGTCGCTTTAGCGGCGAAGCATTCACCCTTGAGCCGCAGTGCTCTGATGACTCGGCCTTTAAACGTCCTGCGAAAAGCTACACCTTTCTTGACTGTATGCGAAGAGCGATAGATCAG
>DATHKA010000082.1:0-8061 GCA_035489615.1 Chryseolinea sp. | reverse complement strand
CAAACCATCACCTCGTTGGAGGACATGCTCCCGGATGATGAATTCCTTCGCGTTCATCGGTCATTCATCGTACCCATCAAACGAATTGATTCCTACAATCAACATGCGGTCTTCATTAACAAGGCAGAGCTACCGGTGGGTCCGCTATACAAGAACGAGCTGATGAAGCGGTTGCATCAGCTGGGCCACTCCGCGGCGTAGGGAAAGCGTCAAATTGTCTTTGCAGGTCACGGAGCAAACATCCAGGTTCCCGAGGGTTAAGCCGTACGTACGAGATCCTCCAGGCACTTAATCCAGATCGGATGATCATTCAGACTTTCCACCAGCTGAATCTGCTCTCCTCCGTTTTCCCTGAACAGGTGTTGATATTCATCGCCAATCTCGATCACTGTTTCGAGGCAATCCGCCGTGAACGCGGGAGAGAACACTAATAATTTCTTCATGCCTTTCTTGCCACACTCCTCTACCACCTGGTCAGAAAATGGCTGCAGCCATTTATCATCCAGTCGCGACTGAAAGCAAACGGTGTATCGGTCGGGCGTGATACCCAGTTTCCCTGCCAATAGCCTTGTCGTTGCATAACAAGTGCCCCGATAGCAAAACCTGTTGTCATCGTCTATTTCATGAAGGCAGTGATCGTCCTCACATTTGCCTGACAGGTGTACCTTATCAACCTGGCGTTTCGGCAATCCGTGGTAAGAGAACAGCACATGGTCATAGCTGGCCATGTCATACTGGCGTGCCCGCGCCACAAACGCGTCTATAAAAAGCGGATGATCGTAATATTGATTGATAATCTTCAACTGCGGGATCACCCACCACGCCTTGATGACATCCATCATCTCTTCGATAGCCGATCCTGTGGATGCTGATGCATACTGCGGAAACATCGGAAGAACAACGATGGTGGCATAATTGCGCTTTCTCATCGCTTCCAGTACATCCGGAATTGACGGGTTCTTGTAGCGCATGGCGAGGTGAACTTCATAGTTCGCTCCGAGGGATTCCTGCAGAAGCACTCGCGCGTGCTCACTGTGATACAATAACGGCGATCCCTTGTCGGTCCACAACTTCTTATAGATCGCCGCCGATTTTGGCGCGCGAAAGGGAACGATTATGAGGTTGACCAATATCTTACGGCTCAACCATGGTATATCTATAACCCTCGGGTCATTAAGAAACTGCGATAGGTACGGCCGCACATCGCCCACGGAGGGACTATCGGGCGTACCGAGATTCACGAGAAGTACTCCTGTCTTGGCACTCATACTGAATATTCCGGGCGCAAGTAAAGCAAAAAACCGCCACCTAATCCCACCCGTGTCGCCTTCTCTATTGTGCTAACTGAGAATAGGCGCCCTCTTGAACGGCTTGGTCTCATCGAAGAGCTTCCTGTACGTTGCATGTCGCTTGCAGACTTTACCTCCTACTTGTTCCACCACCACGATCATCTTCGGATTGAAATCTCCGATCCAGTTCATCTCGTATTCATTGTACCTTTTGTACTCGTCCTGCAACACCCTTCTTGAATTCAACACCATGGCTCCGTCCAGTCCCTTGGCCTGGTGTTCTGGCACCACGCCGAATAAGATCCCAAACGCCTTCCTGTTCGTTGCGCGAAGCTGATGCCAGAGAAACTTTACTTTTCCCCATAGGTCGAGCTTACCATCCACGTATTTAATGAGTTGATTGATCTCCGGCAGTGACAAAAAGAAACTCACCGGCTCATCCTTGTAGAAGCCGAAGTAGAGCAGGCGTCGGTCCATGATCGGCTTCATCTGCTTCACCAATAGCCTTGCCTGTGCCATCGACAGCTCCGGATTCTCCACCCGGTTCGCCCAGGCCCGATTGTAAACCGTAAGGATGTATTCCGGCAGTCTGGACATCTCATCTTTCCGCAGGTAGCGGAAAGCATAATCCGGATCCTGGGCAATCCTTTCCGCCTTCGCCCAGAGTTTGGGCGACAGCGGCCCTTCAACGGTGCGATGGAAAGTAAGCTGGTGAAAATATACCTGGAATCCGTAGGCCTCGAAAAAGGCCTGATAGTAAGCGAAGTTATAATTGCATTGATAGTTGGGCTCCTTGTCGAATCCTTCAATCAATAATCCCCACCACCGGTCACGACTGCCAAAGTTGATCGGTCCGTCCATTGCCTCCATTCCACGTCCCTGGAGCCAGGTGCGGCAGGTATCGAACAGCAGAAACGCAGCGGACTGGTCTTCGATGCATTCGAAAAAGCCGATCCCTCCAGTAGGCTGAGCGTTGCCTTTGTGAGCCGTTTTCTGATTTATGAAGGCGGCGACGCGGCCAATTGTCAACCCCTCGTCACTTAACAAAATCCAGCGTATACACTGTCCGTGGCGCAACGTCTTATTGTGTTCCAGGTCAAACACGTTTTCCACATCCTTGTCGAGTGGGCGAATCCACGCACGGGTATGTTCGTAAAGCCTCACCGGAAGCAACAAGAATTCCCGCGCATCTTGCCGTGTGGCT
The DNA here is from genome assembly GCA_035489615.1 of Chryseolinea sp. Lineage (GTDB taxonomy): Bacteria > Bacteroidota > Bacteroidia > Cytophagales > Cyclobacteriaceae > Chryseolinea. The sequence goes on along the minus strand of DATHKA010000082.1, from coordinate 5,568 downwards.
ACTTCCCTAATGATCATTTCTCCAACAAATCTGCGGGCCTGGGAACCGCATTAATCACACTGTTGATGCGGTTGGGAAGAATGATTGTAAACCGTGTACCCTGGCCCGGCCGGCTGGCAACACTAATCTGTCCGCCCAACTTGTCAACGGCATTTCGCACGATGTAGAGGCCGATACCGGAACCGTCGGATTGCTCGGTGGCACGGTAAAACATCTCAAAAATTTTCGCCAGGTTTTCCTCGTCGATACCAATGCCGTTGTCGGCAAAATTTATTTCGGCACGCATATGGTCTACGTTGACACGGATACCGATCTCTGATGCCGCATGGTCAAGCTTGCGGTACTTGATGGCATTCGAAATGAGGTTTCTCAGAATTTCGGCAATACGCCACGGATCACTGTAGAAATCTATGCCTTCAATACGCTCGATGCGACTGATGCCCTTGGCACCCTCGAGGTAGTTCAGATCCTGGAACGTTTGATCGATTATCTTGCCAAAGTCTACCAGCGCCACGGATACGTCCATCTTCAGGTTCTTCGAATGGCTCAACACGTCGCCAATGAAATTGTCCAGATGTTCCACTTTCGAGCCAATGAGGTCGATGTATTCCATCGGATTGTCTGTATTGCCCGGCAGTTTCGCGAGATTGACAAGACCCAGTATCGACGACAGGGGTGCGCGCAGATCGTGCGATACTTTGTACACAAAGTTGTCAAGCTCGGCATTCCTGATTTTCAATTCTTCTTCTATGCGCTTTCGTGCCGTGATGTCGATGTAAACGCCGTAAATGCCGATTGTCTGACTGTCGAACTTAACGGGCATACCATATAGCAAAACGTTGAGGGCCCGTCCACTGCGATGCAGGCGCACGGTCTCGCGCAAGATTACATGGTTGGAAGCAACGACGTTGTGCAGATCAATCCCCTCGTGGGCCAGCTCTTCGGGAACAATGAAATCGTTAATACTCTTATCCTTCAGGTCCTCGAGTGTGTATCCGAACATCTCCTCAAAACCCACATTTACCTGCGATACCTTGCCGTTGCCCGTCAGCAGCACCACCGCCATGGGAATAGTTTGAAAGAGCTGTTCGAGAAGGGTTTCGTTCTTCTTCGTCCGTGCCTCCAGGGAGCGATACCGTAGTAATTCCTCCTCGTGCCGCGCTCTTCGCAGGGTAACATCCTGAATAATTCCGCGGCGTTTGATCACGCCGTCTGGAGACAGGTGATGGTCAGACGTTACTTCAATCCAACGCACCACACCATCAACGAAAATTCTGGTTTGCGCGCTAAACTCAACCCCACCGTCATACGCCGCCTGCAGCTTCCCTAAAAACTCCGGAAGGTCGTCCGGATGCAGGACTTTTTTGAAAATATCCTGATCCGCAACCACTACCTCCCGCGGAATTCCCAGGATTCTCTTGCACGATTCACTAATGAAATCAATACGGGAACTCCCGTTTTCCTGGAGAGTAATTTCATAAATCGCAACCGGTAGATTTTCGATGAGGTCGTGCATGATGATATAACCAGCAAGATAGGAGCCGGGGCAGCAAGCTGCAACTCTGTTTCGTTCAATTGCTCCTTACAAAACGGTCATCCGCCGTAGCCATTGTTTGGCATCGCGAAGAGAGTCGAAATAACGCACCTTCATCACGTCCGCATCCTGTGTCATTTCACGAATGGTCAGCTGTGTAAATTTGTTCGTCGGCACAACTATAGCCAGGTAGCGGATTCCGGCCTTCTCCATGGCCGGCATCACATCATTCTTGAAGTAAGTAACATCCTCGTCCAATACGGGTCCAGCTGTGCTGCTGTCAGTCAACATGTGCAACTTGGGATAGTTCCGAACCTGTTGCACCATGAGCTCCAGGCGTTTGGCCTGCACCTCCTGGTAGTGCTCGCTGCCTTTGGGCACCCCGCGAAGTGTCATCTTGACGCACGGAACCGTTTCGTCAAATTCTATCACCGCATAATCGTCCTCAAAAAAAGGCTTTGCCATGGCACAAAAATGAATATTTGGGGAAAACGTGGGCCCGTCGCCAGGGTTATAGGGTAAAATGTAAACAAATAGGTTACATTAGGAAAGAAAAATCGCAGAAACGTCAACGATTCATTTACGTTATAGAAGGCCTATGGAGGTTATCGAAATCGGACAGAAAATCAGGGAGGTCTTCGAGAACCGCAACATGAAGCTTACGGACTTTGCGGACGAACTGGGTACGGTGCGACAAAACGTTTACCGCATCTTTAAAAAACGACATGTCGACACCGGCCTGCTGCTGAAAATCTCGCAGGTGCTGGGGTACAATTTCTTTAAATATTATGTGCCTCCGACCGCGAGCGAATCGACTGAACCGGCAGGCTCGCAGTCCGTGGAGATCCAACGTCAATTGGAATTATCCCGCAAGGAAATCGATTATCTGCGGCGGATCATCAGCCTGATGGAAGAAAAGGCCGATCTCGTTCAGCAACTTAGCAAAGACGGAATTGTGGCAACGTCGTAGCACTCGTTCACGGCATTTCGTCGAAATCCTTTCGATATACTTCACTGCAAATGAATCCCTTCCAAAAGGTTTTCGAACGCAGTCTTTCAAATCCCTCATCGGGTATCAACTTTCGCCAGGGGGCGAGTTGATGATTGCGTAAGCCTGCCGTCACCTTAAAAAAGGTATACATCGCCGACAATAACGCCCTTTGCCACCGCACATCATCCACAAAGTCGGTACACAGAAGCTGACCGCCGGGTCGCAAAACAAGGTCCAGCCGCTGCAGAATTTTAACCAACTCGGGTGCCGTGAACATATCAGCAAAAAAGTTGATGATAACGGCATCAAACCGGTTCTCTTCCAGCAGCCATTCTTCTGTTCCGTGTACAAACGCAACGCGAAGCCTATCTGCATCCATCAGGCTCTTCCTAGCCTGGTCAATCATACGCTGTGAGGCCTCCAGGTAGGTTATCCTCGCAGACAAATTTCTTTGCAGCAAATCCTTCAGCAACCAGCCGGTACCACCTCCCAGTATTAAGATCTCACGCGCCGTGCTCAGGGCATCCAGGTGTGCTCTCTGGGCATCTTGTATAGCGGTGCCGAATACCATACCTGCCAGGCGATCATACACCGGAGCAATGCGATCGAATGAATTCAGGGTACTCACACCGCCATTGGACTAATACATCATTGCAAAGGTGATCGAGACTAAGAATTACCCAAAACAGGAGATCAACTTACCGGATTTACATCCAAAGGAATGTACGCCTATTTTTGCTGTGACGTACTATGTTCATTCACCAAAAGAGGTACAAAACCGGAAGCATGAAAACACCGTCGCCGATCATGCGCTGCAGCAAAAGACGATCGGGCCGCTGCCTGGCGGCGTAAATCAACAGCAGCACCGCCTCCATAGCACCCACCATAAATGCGGGGCCCATCAGCGTCTGGTAGTAGATCTGCACCAGCGTCAGAACCATGCTCAACGCAAACGAGGTCCAGATCATGACTTGCGACATGCTTTGTCCGGCGATAAGTGTGAACGAGGAAAGTCCATCCTTAAAATCGCACTCGCGATCGAGCCACGACAACACCAGCAAATTGGTAAGGGCAACAAGGCTAAACTGGATGAATAGCAACGAATGGGCTAAAGTGTAGCTTACCCTTGCCTGGGCGATGGAGGGCAGCAATACCCCGCACGTATAGAGCACCGATACGATTATTTCGCGCAGCCAGGGCAAGACGCGTTGCACAAGCATCAGCAACACCACGAGGATCGCGAGTACCATGCCGCCCATTACAACGGCCCGGCTTACAAACCAAAGGCTGAGTACGTCGAGCCCTGCAGCCAACACGATGGCTATGCGCAGCTTATGAAAGTGCAACTGGTGAAATAAATGACGGGGACTCGACGCCAGGTGCCCGATCCGGCGTGCATCCAGCAAATGGTCGGCTGTATAAATGACCCACACCGTCAAAGCGAGTGGCACGAGCGAATACGTCATGCGGGTGTCCAGCACCTTGATGAAAAACAGCGCGCATACCACGGAGCCTGCCACGACATCAAGGCTGAGAATGCTGATTAGTCTGTAAACACGCGTGATACCTCCGGGCATAAAAAAGTCTTCCTTCGCATAAGGAAGGAAGACTTCAAAGTTAAAAGATTTCGATTAAGCCGACTTAAGCGCTTCGGCGCCGCCGACAATCTCGAGAATTTCTTTGGTAATGGCTGCCTGACGAGACCTGTTGTAGCTGAGTTTGAGCTCCTTAAGAAGATCTCCCGCGTTTTCGGTCGCCTTGTCCATGGCCGTCATCCGCGCACCGTTTTCAGCGGCATTCGAGTCGAGCAACGCCTTAAATACCTGAATCCGCAAGGCAGTGGGCAGCAATTCCGCAATGATCTCTTCCTGCGTCGGCTCAAAAATGTAGTCTGCGGCGGTAGCTTTTGTTTTTTCCAACTTCGGCAACTGCACCGGCAAGAGCTGTTCTGTTTGCAGGACCTGGGTGGCCACGTTTTTGAATTCGTTGTAGACCATCTCCACCTTGTCGAACTTACTTTCTTTGAAGGCATTCATCACATCGTCGGCAACCGCTGCTGCGCTTTTGAAGGACAGCGTATTCAATATTTCTGCATGCTGATGCAGCGTTTGAAAATGGCGCTTCTTGAAATATTCAGCAACCTTTTTACCAACGGGAAGGATCACGACATTGCCTTTCTTGTATTGGTCAGGATATTTCTCCAACACGAGACGCATGACGCCCTTAAAGATGTTGCTATTGAACGAGCCACAGAGTCCGCGATCCGAACTGACCGCAACGATCAGGATGCGTTGCTCTTCGCGGGGCGCGCTGAACCAGGTATCGATGTCGCCCGAGCTTTGCGCTTCTGACAAGTTCCTGATGATCGCCTCAAGCTTCACCGCATAAGGACGCATCTGTATGATGCGATCCTGCGAACGGCGCAACTTAGCAGCCGCCACCATTTTCATGGCTTTGGTGATCTGTTGCGTACTTACAACGGAGGCGATACGGTTCTTTACTTCTTTTAAATTAGGCATATCAGGCGTATTTCAAATCAGGCTGCGAACTTGGTCGACAGGTCTTGTGCTACCTTCTTGATGACGTCAACATCCGCATCTTCAAACTTGCCTGCTCTGAGGTTATTCAATACTGTACGATGGCTGAGGCGCATCAACTCGAGGAACTCCTTCTCGAATTGCTTTACCTTGGTCACCGGCACGCGATCCATGAACCCCCGCGTAGAGGCGGTGATGATAGCCACCTGCTCTTCCACGGGTACCGGAGCGTACTGATCCTGCTTGAGGATCTCTGTGTTTCTTCTGCCGCGTTCGATGGTCAGCTTGGTTGCCGCATCGAGGTCGGAGCCAAACTTGGCAAACGCTTCCAATTCGCGGAATTGCGCCTGATCGAGCTTCAACGTACCGGCTACCTTCTTCATCGACTTGATCTGTGCCGATCCACCCACACGCGATACGGAGATACCTACGTTAATGGCGGGACGAATACCGGAGTTGAACAGGTTAGTCTCGAGGAAGATCTGACCATCGGTGATGGAGATCAC
>DATHKA010000081.1:0-3664 GCA_035489615.1 Chryseolinea sp. | reverse complement strand
CATCGGCCACAGCGAGGAGCACATGGTCTTCGAAGTAGCCGACAATCACGTCTATCAGGTTGGCGACGTGCTCTACGGCGTGCCATTCCACATTTGTCCAACGGTAGCCCTACATCAAAAACCGGCCATCGTCTACGACGGCATGGTCACCGAATACTGGAATACACAATCGAGAAGTCGGATGCTTACCGTATAACGAATGTGTATCCATAACGATGCATTTTGTCCAAGTTGCTCGTCCAAATACTGATTCATTAATCACTGAGAAGGCCCCGAAGGGCCTCCAGAGAATCACTAACTATCAATACTATCAATTACTAATTACCAAACATGTTCACTATCGACGCCCACCTCGACCTCAGTATGAACGCCATGGAATGGAACCGGGACTTGACACGGCCTATCGGTGAAATTCGCGGGCGCGAGGCAGGGATGACTGACAAACCCGATCGCGGCAATAACGTGGTATGCTTCCCTGAACTTCGAAAGGGCAATGTTGGCCTCGTTGTAGCGACACAGATAGCGCGCTATGTAGCGCCCGACAATCCATTGCCCGGATGGCACTCGCCCCAACAGGCATGGGCACAAACGCAGGGCCAGATCGCGTGGTATAAGCAGATGGAAGCGGAAGGGGAATTGAAACAGATAAAAGATCTACCCTCTCTGAATGACCACGTCGATCGCTGGACATCGTCGTCTGACCACACAGGCATGCCGATCGGGTATATACTCAGCTTGGAGGGAGCGGATTCTATCGTGACGGTGGCCCACCTGGAGAAAGCTTATGCCTATGGCCTGCGCGCCATAGGCCCTGCGCACTACGGCCCCGGTCGGTACGCGCAAGGGACGAATGCAACTGGCGGGCTAGGTACCGATGGACGGGCGTTGCTAAAGGAAATCGAACGGCTCAACATGATCCTGGATGCCACGCACTTGTGCGACGACAGTTTCTGGGAGGCCATGAAACACTATAACGGCCATGTGTGGGCGAGCCATCATAATTGCCGCGCGCTGGTGGACCACAACCGGCAGTTCAGCGATGAACAGCTAAAAGAGCTCATCTCACGGGGGGCCGTAATCGGAGGCGTGATGGATGCCTGGATGCTCGTGCCGGGCTGGGAAAGGGGCAAGTCTACACCGGCCAGTATGAATTGTACGCTGGAGGTGCTCATCGATCACATGGATCACATCTGCCAACTCGCCGGAAATGCAGACCACATCGGCATCGGCTCCGATCTGGATGGCGCTTTTGGCAAGGAACAAAGCCCTGTGGAAATCGAGACTATTGCTGATCTGGGTCGCATACCGGCACTGTTAAAAAAGCGAGGCTATAGCGACGCCGATGTGGAGAAGGTGATGCACGGCAATTGGTTGCGCTTTCTCCGGAAGGCGTGGTGATGGCGCCCGAAGAGTTTCCGGGATGAGTTGATCGCCGAGTGGCCCTAAAATCCCGTAAGTTGCCTCGGGATTAACGCGGCGAAATGCGTACTTTTCAGGTAGTATCGCACTGAATACGGCATCAGCTGAAAGAAATCGCGTTGAACATGAAGAAGAAGATTATTTGCCTGGGACTGGTTGTGGGGTCAGTTGTTGCCCTCTCGTTCAGCACACCTGCTGAACGTTACTTCGAAATCGCTAAGAACCTCGACATCTTCGCTACCCTTTTCAAGGAAGTGAATGCGCTGTACGTCGATGAAGTAAACCCGAACAAACTGGTGAGGACTGGCATTGATGCCATGCTCACGTCGCTGGATCCTTATACCAACTACATTCCCGAAGACGAAGTTGAAGATTTTAGAACTACGAACACCGGCCAGTACGGTGGCATTGGCGCGATCACCCGCGAGATTGGCAAACGCACCGTGGTCACCATGATCATGGAAGGTTATGGCGCACAGAAGGGTGGCCTGAAGATCGGCGATGAGGTGCTCAAGATCGACGACGTAGAGCTCTCCAAACTCACGCGCGAAGAGTCCGGTCAGTTGATGAAGGGACAGGTGGGCACGCCTGTTAGCCTCACCGTTAAGCGCATCGCTGTCGACAAACCTATCAGGCTCGACTTCAAAAGAGAAAAGATCAAACTGAACAACGTTCCATATTCGGGGATGGTGAACAACGACATTGCCTACATTCAACTTTCCGACTTTACACCTGACGCCGCAAAAGAAGTCAAGATTGCCCTCGTAGCACTCAAAGAACAAGGCGCCAAAGGCGTTATCCTGGATCTTCGCGGCAATCCGGGAGGATTGCTGATCGAGGCAGTGAACATAACGAACCTGTTTCTGCCGAAGGGCCAGCTGGTCGTCAGCACGAAGGGCAAGATTCCCGAGAATAACCTCAGCTATGAGACCTTGAACACGCCGGTTGATACGGATCTCCCGGTTGCTGTGTTAATTAATCGCGGCAGCGCCTCTGCTTCTGAGATTGTCGCTGGTACCCTTCAGGATTATGATCGCGGCGTGATTGTAGGTGAGAAATCCTATGGAAAGGGCCTCGTGCAGGTAAGCAGACCCTTGTCCTACAATTCGCAGCTCAAGGTAACCACGGCGAAGTACTACACCCCTACCGGCCGATGTATCCAGGTTCTTGATTACACCCATCGTCGCGACGATGGCAGTGTTGACTCCATTCCGGATTCGTTGAAGCGCGAGTTCAAAACCACACACGGCCGCACGGTTCAGGATGGTGGTGGCATTGAGCCCGATGTGAAATCAGAAGCGCGCGAGGCGCATCTGCTTACGCAAGTCCTGTTTGAGAAGGGTTTCCTTTTCGATTATGCCAACCAATATGCGCACAGCCATCCGCAGCCCGTTGAGGCTCGTTCGTTTACGCTCAGCAGCGAAGAATACCAGCAATTTGTTACCTGGATGCGTGACAAGAACTACAACTACAAATCATACCTCGAATACGAATTGCAGCAATTCACGGAGGAAGCTAAGAAGGAGAAATATTATGATGACCTGAAGGCGCAGCTGAGTCAGATCCAAACAAAGATTGCCGAGACTAAAAAGAATGAGTTGAGCCTGTATCGCGACGAGATCAAGATGCTGCTGGAAGAAGAAATTGTTTCGCACTATTCGCTCGAGAAAGGAAGCGTAGAGGCCAGCTTCAAGTACGACAACGAGGTGAAGGCGGCGTCCGCACTGCTTCACGATGCTGCTCAATACAAGAAGATTCTAAACCTCCAATAACTATGGCGCTGGGGATTGCCCGGACGCTGAAGCTCATATTTCTATTGCTGGTATTGGCAATTGTCATTTCGTTTCACTCATGCATGTCTTTCCGCATGAGTGACCGGGAGGTCGATGACTATTTTAAGCAACGAAATGTTGATGCCACGCAGCACACCTATGATGCGCACAGCCGGGAAATTCATTATGTAAGTGCAGGCGACAGCACACAGGCCTTGGTATTGTTCGTGCATGGTTCGCCCGGATCGCTGAGTGCTTTCATTCATTTTCTCGCAGACACCAGTTTGCTTCGGAAAGGCCTGCTGATCACGACAGACCGTCCTGGGTTCGGCTATTCGAACTTTGGCCGAGGGGTGGGGTCCTTAAAGGAGCAGGCGGCAATTCTCAAACCTATTCTCGAGAAGTACAAGCGTAACCGGCCGGCCGTGCTGATTGGACATTCCCTAGGGGGACCGTTGATTGCCCGCATGGCG
>DATHKA010000080.1:0-6851 GCA_035489615.1 Chryseolinea sp. | reverse complement strand
TCCGCTTTCGTGAGTTCATTTCCTTGTGCATCAAACGTAACAGTTTGATAGGGCTTTCCACCCAAAGGCGAGAAGTATCCGGGCACGAATGGGTGACTTGTACCTGCCTCCGGCAGGTTAATGAAGGTATGTTCGATTTTTCCGCCCTCGCCATTTTCTCCAATGATCTCCGTAACAATATCATAGCCTACGATAGTTGCCGCAGCTGTGAGACCGCTGCCTGAAATCGAACTCGACGAACGACCCAAATATTGCGCAATATAGGTTGGGCATTCGGCTCTATTTGGAAGATCTTCCAATTCAAAAACATATCCGTACATCGGTTCCGATACTAATTGTCCGGTTGTTCCACCGTAAACATCGGAGTTGTAAATAAATTTTCTGAACCCTGCCCTTTTGCCGTTCTCCATATTTTCAATGGATTTTACTCGAATTCCGCCACCCTTTCTTGTGGTTACAGGAATCTTCGTACTCCATCTTGCATTGATGGTTGTTTGCCATCCTGAATAATAATATACTTTCAAAATGTAGGTACCCGGAGATAATACAACATTCCTGGTTAGCGTGGAGCATGGTGAAGTGGATCCCGGACAATCAACATTGTCGAAAGCATGAAACGTGCTGCCGTTTTCATACAGAATGTAGGCATAGTGCATCCCATCGCTAAAAGGATCGTTTGAATTTTCAATTGCCATCGTGTAGCCGTATGTCACTTCAACCTGCGTAGTATTTGCAAGAGTGAACGTGTCGGAAGAGTTAAGCCACTGGTGATCAGGATTTGCGATCGCATTTGCAAATGAATTTTCGAAATTAAATGCATCACTAGGACGGAGGCGACCATATTCATGAGGTTCATAATCAAAATGTGTCGCCCCTCCAGTCGGGTACGAAATGGTCGACAATACGCCTTTCTTCACATTGTCCTCACTTGCATCAGCTGCACGATCAGCTCCGGCATAGAATTTATAGTTACCGGTCACGGCTTCAATATTAAATTTTGGGATCAACGTATTGTTGGCTTTGGAGTTGAAAAAACCCCAATGATCAATACTTTTCGTGTACGGCCCGGGCACAGTATTAGTGAAATATGAAAATCTGTACGGAGGCTTAATGTTTCCGTTCACATCCTCTTCACTTAAAGAATCCAATCTCAAGCGTCCAATCGCATCATCAAAAAAATAGCTATGATATAAAGTATACTTCTTAAGTAAATTATTCTGCAGATCCTTGATAAGAATCTGCGAAAGCCTATCGGGTTTTTCAGTTCCCTTATACTCGATATCATTTCGGTCCATCCTTATGAATTCAATCGACCCGTGTTGGAACTGGATTTTCTTTAGATACTTGTCCAAAATGACCTGCCTGGAGGAGCTATAGTTCTTAAAGTCTGCCGGAAATCGTGGCGAGACCGACGGACAAAAACCCGACGCTTGAATCCGGTTAAATTCGTTTTCTGACTTCTGTGGCAGGCTTATACTTCGGGTCGACAGTTCCGGCAACTCATAAATGAACTCAACAACCTCTGACGAAGGTGAAGCAATTGAATCCAGATACCATGCTGTTGTTACTGGAGGCAGGATGGAATAGTTATAATGACTTAAAGGCGCCAGATCACTGAGTTCCGACAGATCAGAATAGTTATAGCTTTCGATTGCAAATTCCTGTGTCGAGAGAAAATACTTATAGCCCTGTCCATCTGTCACTTCCCATCGCTGGTCAATATCTATGTATCTAATCTGAAGGTTGTTGGCTTGGTCCAGGAAAATGGAACTCCCATCTGCCTTTTTACCTATTACAAACCTGCCGCTATAAGGCCCGAAATTATAGTTGAAAATGTCAGCCTCTGCATCCAACGTACCAGCTGCTACTTGATCAAAATAAGCTACATCAGCTGCCGTGTAGTTAGGTGGTATGGCCGGTGCGAGGTAGTGCCCTCCTCCTCCAAAATCATCTAAGCCTCGTACAGTTCGCGTTATAACTCCACCTGCTTGCAACGACCAACTAAGTCCGACCCAGCTAGCCTGTTGAGACACGCGCACGCCAGATGCGTCGTATTGTAAAGAAATCGGAACCACGTGATTGCCGGTTTTGATTTCATAGAGCGGAATACTAATGTCTGGCCGACCGGTATAAAAGCCGACACTATAGTTACCATAGTTCCCCAACGATGCGGCTGTGGGAGAAGGTGGAATAACCTTTGCCGGGTTATAACCATTCGACGTTTGTGAAACTGCCTTCACTGCCAGAACAGAAAAGCAAATAACCAAAATACACTTTGACGACAGGTTCATACTGGTAACGTTGGGGCTGATGTCATGATGGCATCATTGTCATTTCTTAAATTCATACCATGTCCTTTCCAGGCAAATCCTGGTAATAACATTTTGCTGTAGACCAAACAGCTATAAGAAAAAAAGGCGACAAGTTATAATGCTTAGTTGCTAAATGCTTTAAACTTCTACAATGTGCTGAAATTACAATGGAGGCATACGGTTGTCTCACAACTGGTGGTATCAGGCTATCTGAATTCAAAAGACTTCACGTTAGTTCTGAAAAAGACCAACAGGTCACCGCCTTCGGATGAATAAATTTTCAATCTTCTTTATAGGGTTTAAACAGAACCCAGCGGATAACCAGATAGTTGTGCGTACATCTATTCAGTCATGAATCTAGATACCATAACTCAAAGGAATCTTGGACAATTTTCACTGTAAACTTTTGCATGGAACTCAGGTGACCTTTTCTGATAAAATTGAACCAATAGGGAATTGATAGCTTCATGTTGATGAAACCCGTTTGGCTTACTTTTCTCCTTTTACTGATTTTAATCGGCACTAGCAATGCGCAAGATTCGCTGACAGTAAATAATAACTCTGATCATTCCCACACCACCAGGGAATCAGATAACAAATTCACGCAGGATAGTACCGCCAAATTTCGAGCAGAACTAGACTCCCTTTCCACAGATTTCAATTCAAAAGTCGATAGCCTTATGAAGGCATACAAAGCCCCGTTAAAAAGTCTTCATGATCTGCAGGGCCGTTTAACCTATCAGATTGACAGCCTTGGGCAGGCAAGTCTACCTACAGACCGGGCTATTCATAAACTCGATAGCTGTCAACAAAAGGTATTTACACTCGAGAGCAAATTGAACAATGAACTGCAAGACCTTGAAATGCGCACACGCAACAAACTGAAGGTGGATAACTTGCCACCCGAAATGAGTTCCAAGCTATCGGCTTTACAATCGTCCATTGTCGATCTTCCAAGTAATAGCAGACTAGTTGCGGCCTCAAAACCTGTCGCTTCTCTTAAACAACTATCACATACTGATATCCCAGAAATTCCGATACAAAGCGCAGCCGGGATCAAGGTAGAAGAACCAAGTACACTCCTCTCTGTAAACTCAATCCCGCACTCCCCTGCTTTGGCGCAAAACATGATCCCTGACGAACTGAAGGAACTCAACAATGCCAGCCAACTACAAAAGGTCAACTCATCATCAGTGGACGAAATAGTGTCTTCACGGGTTTCCGAGTTGAAAGAAGTTCAAGAGATTCAGGGCGCAGCGCAAATACCTCAGTCAGATGCTCTAAAGTCACAAGATGCGCTCAAAGCTGAGATAACCAAACGAATTAAAACATCAGCGATCGATCATTTCTCAGGTAAACAGGAAAAACTCCGGACAGCAGTAGATAATATTTCCAAATACAAACTCAAATACAAGAAAGTGTCAAGCATCAAGGATTTACCTTCCAGGCCGCCAAACACGCAAAAAGAGATGCCTGTAATTAACCGACTTGTACCTGGCACTGCTCTGCAGTTCCAGAAAAAAGGCGGTGATTTCCTCGTTGACTTTAACTTGTACGTTGGATTCAAACTAACAGATAGGATCGCGGCGGGGATCGGATGGAACCAACGATTTGCCGTCAATTGGAATCAACGGTCCATTAATTCCGCCAATAGCATCTTTGGACCACGCGTCTTCGGCGAATACAACATCGGTAAAGGGTTCGCAACAAGGATGGAGGTAGAAACAATGAATACGTTGGTACCACCCACTACTGTAAAAACCGGTGACTCCAACAATCGCCAATGTGTACCGGGCCTATTTGCGGGAATTAAGAAAGAGTACAAATTTGTCGGACGGGTAAAAGGAACTGCCTCAATAATGATGCGAATTATTAATCCGAAAGAACAAAGCCCCTATGGTAATATAGTCAACATGCGATTTGGTTTTGAGTTCCCATTAAAGAAAAGGTCTGCAGAACATTGAAATTCTTTTAAGCGTTTTTAAAAAAGTCCATCAACGGTTACCGGTAAGATCACAACAGCGTACTCCCTACTTTCAGGAGGTGGTGTTTTCCAATACCTTCTTGATGATGCTAGTAACCATGCTCACCCCGGCAAATAGGTTAATCCAAGTGAAGCACCAGTGGCTGAGATGGGAACCATAATTTTGAATGCGTCTTGATGTTGATCAAGCAAGGTCAGCGTGGATATCGCCAAAAGTGAACACTCCTAAGCCTCTTCCTTTCTTGTCTTCAAAACCACAATTTCTCTTTTGGTTGTTGGTAGAGAGATGGAAATTCTATTTTATCCAGGGTTCACATTCCGGGATGATAGTATGTCGGGATCGAATTTCCGGATATGCTCGCACTTCTTTCGAAATGCCATGATAATCTCTGCTGAAAGATATCAAACACATAATCATTCTGCTCACCGTTCGGCTTCCTTAACCGATCAATGATGTCCAGTACATCTTCATTTAACAGTGTTTTGGTTGACGACTTCGCATAGCGTTTCGCTTTCTCCCTTGTTATCTGTACAACCTCATCCTTGAGGTGCTTGATCCTTAATGTAGCCCAGTCTTTGGGGTCGTTGCCTCCACTATAAAGAATCAACCTCATTCAATCCAGCGATGCCTCTGCGCGTCGTTTTGTGATTCTAAGTATAGCAAGGTTGTCAGCTCTTTCTCGGAGTATGGGAAGTGACTATGTTCGATTGAGGAATTGTACACTTCATAAATGGTGACTTCGCTATGACCTCAGCCTCATTGGTCAGCCAATTAAAGAAGATGCGCAATGTCTCCAGATAGATCTCGCGCTTTGTATCTGTCTTCACCCGGTCAATCAGAAACTCATAAAATGCATCGAGGCTTCTGGCATCCCATGCCGTGACCTCATCAAGCTCTGGATGTGCCTGAAGGAACGGTTTCACATGGGAGAACATCGATTGATCCAGGCCCGCAGTGCGACTTGCAACCTTCCTCGATGTTGTTGCATATTTCGGAAAACACACATCGATCGAGTTCTTGCTAATCGGTGGCTTATCCACTGCCTTCCGGAAAGCTACAATGTCAAAGCTTTCCTCGGCCCCTTCGTTCAGCATGGTTCGAACCTTCTTGTCCAGCTCAACAGCAACAATGCTCCGTTGATATCCTGTCCGGGTCTCAATCGACCAGTCTGTTGTGGTGAAGCGGAGTCCAGTAAAAAGGCGGTAGGTCTGGCGGTTCACAGAGAACCTTACAACCACAGTATGCAGGTAGGTCTTGCCTTTCGTTTTTTTTTACAATTCTAGGGACGTTACCATGTGACAAATATCGGAACAAACACCCGGAACAAACAATTCCTAAATAGTCCAAATACAGTCCAAAAACGAACGCTGGCCAAAGCCCACAAAAAAGGCCCCTGGATGCTTCCAGAGGCCTTAACTGCTTGATTCTCAATGTCGGGGCGGCCAGATTCGAACTGACGACCTCCTGGTCCCAAACCAGGCGCGATACCGGGCTACGCTACGCCCCGAACCTTCATTCCCAAAATCCTGATAACTAAATAGTTACATCCAGCTATCCGACTTGGGACCGCAAAGATAGGATTTCTCCCGGAACCCCCTCAGCAACCGGCGATACTTTTTTCCTTACACCCTACTCCGATCGGGCAACGAACGCCTTGCAAGGCCCTAAAAAAACCACGGGTTCTTACCCGTGGTTTTTCAGAGAGAGTCTTGATAACCAACCCTGATCAGACCAGCTGATCAGAACCGATAGTTCACGCTAAGCCTGAAATTGCGTGGCGACTCGGTCTGCCAGTAGTACGCACCAGACCAGGCGTAGTACGAACCGCTGTACAGGTATTCATCCAGAATGTTGAACACATTCGCCGCGATACGGATGCTTTTGTTTTCCCAGAAGAGACCACCATCGAGCTTGTAATATGTCGGCAGTATCTGCGTCGGGTCCGGTGAAGGATCCCAATACGTTTCACGTCCCGAAAGCATCGTGAAACCTGCCGATACTCCGAACCCTTTCAGAATTCCTTGCTGAAGCGAATAGCCCAACCAGCCATTTACCGTGTGACGTGCATAGCCCGGAACGATGTCGCCTTCATTGATGACTGTTACCCCCTCCGTTACCTTGGTCACTTTCGAATCCGTGAACGCATAGTTCGCAGTGGCGGTTAACCCTGGAAGAATAGATCCGCGCACATCGAACTCAATACCTTGCGCGCGCTTCTGGCCAAGTTCAACGCTCAGACCGGCGGCCGGCGGTGCGTTGGGATCGGCTGTGAGTTCATTGTTTTTCAATATTCTGTAAAATGCCAGCGTGGTAGTCCAGCGTCCTTCCGACCAATCGCGCTTCAAACCAAACTCCACGTTGTTGCCGGTGATGGGCTGCACATCTTTACCGCTGGACAGCACGCCTGATTGTGGCACAAATGACTGGTCATACAACGCGTAGGCTGACGTTGACTTCGTCACGCTCACGCTCAGGCCAACGCGCGGGGTAAGCTTGTTGTCGCTGACCGGTGAAGGTCCATATGCCTGCTTCACGTACGTATAGCGACCGGCCA
>DATHKA010000079.1:0-3272 GCA_035489615.1 Chryseolinea sp. | reverse complement strand
ATTTTTTGCGTGATCCTCCGCAGTGAAATACAACTGTGACGGGCCGGGCGTAAAATTGATTTTTGGGGTAATCATGGCTCGCAAAAGTAGAATATCGGCGCGGAAGTCGTTTACTTAAAAAATACATTTTTCACAACGTTGCCGTGCACCTGTGTTTTGGGTAGTTTCGCATTATCCCACTCGGATTTGGGACACGTTTGCTGAACCTAACAAATAAAAACAATGCCGAGTGAAGCATTTGTTCAAAATCAGGCTTCACCCCGACACGTCGGGGCCTCGCCCAAAAAGCAGGATAACAGAAGAAGGTTGCGGACAAAGGCAGCTCAAAACTTGTCTTACCGGGGTTCAGAAACACCTCACCAAATCCAGTGGGCCTTTTTTATTTTTTTATTGGTTGATCTGTTGATTGGGTTTATTGAAAATGCTGCCAGTACAAAGGGGCATGCGTAGTTCCTGACATTCCTGGCCGCGCGCTGAACCTTTTACATTTTACATTCTGTGTTTTACATTTTGCGGTTAAAATCTTTAAGCATAGAAGCACGACTAGTAAAGGACACGGAACTTGATCGTCTGATCAATCTCGCGCAGTTGCTTGATCACATCCTTGTCATACTTCTTGTTGATGTCCGTGATCACGTATCCGATCGACTCGTTCGTCTTCAGGTACTGACCCACAATATTAATATCATTGTTGGCCAGAATGTGGTTGATCTTCGCGAGGATACCCGGCACGTTGTTGTGAATATGTATCAATCGATGGGCGTCACTCAACAACGGCAACGTGAGGTTAGGAAAGCTCACACTGTTCGAAGTACTGCCCGTATTGATGTAGTCAATGATCTTACCGGGAACAAATGTACCAATGTTCTCCTGCGCCTCCAGGGTGCTTCCACCAATGTGTGGCGTGAGAATCGTATTCGGAAGCCCGCGTAGCGGTGACTGAAATTCCTCCTCGTTGCTGACGGGCTCATAAGGAAATACGTCGATCGCGCAGCCGGCAACCTTACCCGTGAGTATGTTCTCACGGAGCGCCTGGATGTCCACTACATGACCACGGCTAAGATTGATGAATATGACACCATGCTTCATCCAGCTAAACTCCCGTGGACCAATGAGATGGTAGTTGCTCTTGCGTCCATCAACGTGCAGCGAAAGCACATCTGCCTGCTCGATGACTTCTTTCATCGACTTGCATTTGATAGCATTGCCGAGGCTCAGTCGTTCTTCCGTATCGTAGTAAAGAACCTTCATGCCCAGCGATTCGGCAATCACTGACAGTTGCGTTCCAATATTTCCGTATCCTATAAGTCCCAGTTTTTTACCCCGCACTTCGAAACTTCCTTTCGCCGACTTATCCCAAACGCCTTTGTGCATCTTCGCAGTCTTATCAACGATGTTGCGCATGAGCATGATCATCTCGGCAACGGCAAGCTCCACCACCGAACGGGTATTGCTGAAAGGTGCGTTAAATACGGCTATGCCTTTCCTCGTTGCCGTGGCGAGGTCGATCTGGTTAGTGCCAATGCAGAACGCACCGATCACCATCAGTCGGTTCGCATTCTCCAGGACCTTCGCCGTAACCTGCGTCTTGGAACGAATGCCCAGCACCGAAACATTCTTAATGCGTTCGCACAATTCCTCTTCGGTCATGGCCGCGTGAAACGTTTCCACATTGAAGCCCTCGGCCCGGAGAATAGACACCGCTACGGGGTGAACATTTTCGAGCAACAAAACATTGATCCGGTTCTTCGGATATGAAATTGCCGTGTTGAGTTTATTCAGATAAAGAAACTCATCAAGGCTCGGCGTGATGTGATCGGCCTTGCTCAATACACTTTCTCTTTCCACGTTCTCGGTAAATGCGTAAAACTTGTTGGCCAGACCGGCATGCTTGATTTCATAGTCCGTGTAGCCATCCCCAATAACATAAACATCGCCAGGAAGGTTTAATCTCCGAAGCTGTTCCACCTTGCCATTGTTGGCCGACAACGGATTTTCGGTGTCAAATCCCACGACATGACCCGCATCGTCAAAGCGGAATTCGTTGGCGAGAATGTTTTCGCTTTTAATTCCGTACTCTGTAACTATCGGTTCAATGAATTCACGGAACCCATTGGAAATGATATAGATATTGTCGGCATGATCCGTAAAGAACGAACGATTGCGCTTAAACGATTCCGAAACCATTTCCTTGAGTACGCTGATCAGGGGCTGAAGGTGCGACCTGGCGGGCGCGAGCAGGTTTAGCCGTCGTTCCAGTGATTCGCGAAACGAGATCGATCCGTCCATTCCCATGTTGGTGATTTCCGCGATCTGCTTCTTCCTCAGTTCCCGGTCAGGATGATCCTTCAGAGAAATGTCGGCGAGGGCATCAAACGCTTCAACTTTGGTGAATGTGCTGTCGAAATCAATTACGAAATACTTGTTCAGCTTCATGCAGTTCAAATGAGACCGCAAATGTGCATGATTATGTGGAATATCGCCCTTTCAGGGAGGAAAAAATTGCAGGCGGCCTAACAATTGACAGGGCGTCGATTGGGGCAAGGTATGTCTTGCCCGCACGGAAGACGTCTAGGTTAAATCCAGTTTCATCACCACGGCAGTCTTCGGGCAAACGCCTGAGAATTCCGAAGAGGCGTTGAGCTCGACGGGGACCTGATCGCGGCTAATGTCGACAAAGCCTTTTCGTTGAAAGAACCCGCGGGCCGTTTCGGTCAGCAGGTAGATACTCTTAAGCCGGCGGCGCCGTGCTTCTTCAATAAGGTAGCCGGTCAAGGTTGTTCCCAACGCCTTGCCACGCGTTCCCAACTTCACTGAAAGCGAACGCAAAAGGCCGTAATCACCGTAGATTTCTAATCCTCCCGTGCCAACCATCCGGCCATCTTCCACATAGGCCACCAGCAGGTCGCGTGGCACGTTCAGATCATCGGCGGGAAGGTTCGACGATTTCAATAAGGCCTTGAAGCTTTGAAATTCGGCTTCTGTTGTGATCGTCATAATGGCATCATCCATACGTCAAAGTTAATCATGTGCACGATCAATATCCAGCGATCCGAAGGGACATTGGCCGTTGAAACGGCTGCCCGCAGACCGCCTTATTTAGCGGCGGCGCCCAGCAGTTTACGGGAGGCGTCGACGGCTGTTGTGTAACGCACGATTGCCGCCGCTGCCAGGGCAATCTGTTCCTGAGCTTCATTCCAATTTCGTTGTTCGATGGCCTCGCGTATTCCGGGCAAGGTTTTGACCCCATACCCGGTATAATATCCGGGCGA
>DATHKA010000078.1:0-5389 GCA_035489615.1 Chryseolinea sp. | reverse complement strand
CACGTTCTCGGTTGCATAGTAGTAGTTCTCCGTTCACGCCCACGTTGCTGGTATCCTACGGCGGACCGTTCGCGGAGAACTACTACTATGCAACCGAGAACGTGAACGGAGATCCAAAGCTCAATCACTTTACACCGAAGTCCGAACTGGATGCCAAATCACGCCGCCGTGATAGCTGGTTCATGCCCGAAGAACACGTGTTTTCCCGGCATGCAGCATTCGTCACCGAACTGGTGAAACGAGGGGGCAATGCGGGCATTGGTTCGCACGGTCAGCTGCAGGGCCTGGGTTATCATTGGGAGTTGTGGAGTGTTGCCTCCGGCGGTCTGAGCAATCATGATGCGTTGAAAGTAGCTACCATTCACGGCGCGAGGGCTCTTGGGTTCGTAGACGATCTCGGAAGCCTGGAGGCGGGTAAACTTGCCGATTTGGTCGTCCTCGACAAGAACCCACTGGAGAACCTGCGCAACACGAACACCGTGAACAAGGTGATGAAGAATGGACGACTATATGACGGCAATACGCTCGACGAGGTGTATCCCGTGCAACGCAAGGCCCCGTCGTTTGAAACGGAGCAGGCTCGTCCTGGGGCGTTACCAGGGATTCGCTGATGAACTACTCGCGGCGTCCTGGATGTAATTCTGCCGCATCCATAATCTTACGGTAACGCCTGGCGTCGGCCGGCTTTACCTTCTTGCCGTTGATCTCCATGCTGTCATTGGAGATGTTCATCGCATTGATCTTCTCATCCATTTTCAGGTAGCCGTCCTTGATCGCTTCCTTTTGCACCAACTCTTGCGCCTCCTGCAGGCCTTTCTCGAGAACCTTCACGGATTCATTAAGGCGTTGCACTTCCTTTTCCATTTCAGCCACGTGGGCTTCGTCGATCTTTGATTGCACCCGCGCAAGATCCATCGCGTGCTGCGCCTCCTCCATTCGAACGAAGTTATCCCGGTGGAAGGCTTCGCCGCGTCTAGCCAGGTCCTCTGCACTACGCGCCCATTGCTGATCGCGTTCGCGAGCGTCTCTCATGCGTGTTCGTTCTTCCTCGGATCTTATCGCCGCATGGTCGTCATCAAAACGGTTTTCAAGTTCCTTCATCATTTCCTTCATATCGACCTCATGCTCTTTATAGAAATCCTCAAACCTCTCCTTGAACGTTTCTTCGAATTCACGTCCAAACTCTTCCCAGGAACCTTGGATTTGCGGAATGGTATCAAATACCGGAGAATGAAAATACATGGGCCTCGGCCCAGCCATAGGCACCTGCGGCAATAAGCTGGCGGGGCCTGCCGGAACAAGAAAAATAGGCGCTACGTAGTTGGGAATGCTCAGAATATACGGGTCAATCGGTTCTACAGGTTCGACCGGCGTTGGCGGTTCCATTCCCATAGCTATTTCCGCGAGATGCTCGTCGCCATATCCTTCCACTACGTGCACATCCTCTTTACCTTCGTCGTCGATGGTAGTGATGCTATAATGATAATACGTTCCAGTCTTCTTTTTTCCGGCAGTGTCGATGGGCGTCGATGCGGCTATTGCGCCCTTCGATTCAGGCTGCGGAAGATCTTGCATGGCCTTACGATCGCGCGACTGAATCGTGAGCCATGAAGCGCACATCAGCCCGATGACCAGCATGACCGCCGGTATGACCCGGTCCCGGCTGGAATAGTGGTGTACTGATTTTTCCATAATGCGTTTAATTCGTTTGAGTAGTTGATTCTTTTCTTCAGCAAGTGAAAGTGACACGCCCGCACGCGAAAGTTTCGCTTCTTCCAGCATCGCGAGTGCGCGAACATAGGCCATAGCATTTCCCTGGCTCGACAGTACGCCGTCGTCGCAACAGTGCTCACGCTCGCGCCGGATGTTGGCCGACATGATCCAGGCAAACGGATTGAAAAAGTAGAGTGCTTCGAGCGCACTTTGTAACACGTTCACGAGATAGTCGCCCCTCCTGACGTGCATGAGTTCGTGCACTAGAATAGCCTCCAGCTGTTCCGTTGTAAGACCTGAAAACATCCCCACGGGAACCAGGATAATCGGTTTGAAATAGCCCATTACAATGGGTGCACTGATGAGACTCGACTGTGCGAGCTCAACCAAAGTTTGAATGTCCAGCTTCGCGGCGAGCGCGTCGACCCGTTGTTGCCAGAGTGCCGTCACAGGTTCGGCCGTACGTCGTATGATACCGATGTACCAGTAGCCGCTCACGATACGAAGGGAGAAAAGCACGGCACCGATCAGCCAGAATGCAGACACCAAGCCAATGCGGCTGCTCACGAGCGAACTTAGGTCCGCCAGCCAGGCATAGACCGGCAAAACACTTTCAGCAACGGGTTGACTATTGGCAGCAAGGGTGAATATCTCACCTGACTCCAGTGCGATAGGAACAACCGGCGCATACATCACCCTAAAGGTCACGATGGAACACAGCAGCATCAGGCCAAATACACCTACCGATGCCGCATATCGCAACGCCGATTGTCGTGTGGGCGTAAAGCGAAGGAGGGCGGTACCCAACAAAAGGCACAGTAAACCTTGCCACAGGGAATGGACCAAAGTCAAACCCATTGCCTGCGCTACAGGACTTCTCAGTATTTCAACGATTGTCTCCATCCCGCACGAGTTTATCGAGGTATGCCTTGATCTCATCCAATTCTTCTTTCGAAGAGCTGTTGCTGCCGAGCGCGCTCATCACCAATTGCGCTGCGGATCCCTGGAACACGGTGCTGATCATCTTGTCAAGCAACTGCTGCCGCGTGTTTTCTAACGAAGGCACAGCCCTGTACATATGGAGTTTGCCACTCTTCTCGCGTGTAACGAGTCCCTTGTCGTGCATGATTTGCATGAACTTGAGAATTGTCGTGTATCCGTTGGCCTCGTCGCCACCCATTGCCTCCTGGATGTCTTTGACAGATACGGAGCCGCGCTCCCATACGATTTGGAGGATTTCAAGCTCTTTTTCGGTTGTTCTTATAGGTTTCTCACTCATATTACGAATGATTTCGTATTACAATTGTAGTGACTCACCAGAAATGATGCAAGAATTTATACGAATATTTTCGTATTAAGGTTTTTTGACATCCCGGAAGCAGCCGAAAAAGCGCTGAAAAAGCACCGGCGTCAAATTAGACCAATCAACAGGTCAACCAATAAAATATCATAAAAAAAGCCCCCGGGAGAACCCGGGGACTTCAAACCAAACCCCTCAACCAATCTATCTCCCCACGCCAAGGCGTGGGAAAACCACTAATCCTTAAACCAATACTTACTAAACAATTTCTGCCGCCTCCAGGTTCTCGAACACAAACTCATTTTCATTTTTCAGGTCAACAAAGATTACTGAATCCTTGTGCACCTTACCTGAGAGTATCTGCTTCGACAACTCGTTTAGTATTTCGCGCTGCATCACACGTTTCAGTGGCCGTGCACCGAACTGCGGATCAAATCCGAGTTTGGCAAGTCTGTCGCGTGCGGCTCCTCCTATGTCAAGTTTAACGCCTGCGTCTTCGAGGCGCTTGCGGACCAGATCAACCTGTATGTCGACGATCTTACGGATATCTGCCTGGCTTAGTGGTCTGAACATGATGATCTCGTCGATCCTGTTGACAAACTCCGGCCGAACGGTCTTTCTTAACAACGTCAGCACTTCTTCTTTCGTGCTCTCCAGCACATCGAAATAATTTTCAGGAGTGATCTTTTCGAAATTCTCCTGGATCAAATGTGATCCGATGTTGGTGGTCATGATGATGATCGTGTTCTTGAAATTGGCGACACGGCCTTTGTTGTCCGTCAATCGTCCATCATCCAGCACTTGCAACAGAATATTAAAGACGTCAGGATGTGCCTTCTCGATTTCATCGAGAAGAATCACCGAGTAAGGCTTTCTTCTCACTGCCTCTGTCAACTGCCCGCCTTCATCATAACCAACGTATCCTGGGGGCGCACCGATCAGCCTGCTTACGCTATGGCGTTCCTGGTATTCGCTCATGTCGATACGAACCATTGCTGTGTCATCATTAAACAAATAGTCTGCCAAAGCTTTCGACAATTCTGTTTTTCCCACGCCCGTCGTCCCCATGAATATGAATGAGCCGATTGGTCGTTTGGGATCCTGCAATCCCGCTCTGCTTCTTCGCACAGCATCGCTCAATGCGCGAATCGCCTCTTCCTGCCCAGCCACACGTTTGCTGAGTTCCTCTTCGAGGTTTAAAAGCTTCTCGCGTTCCGTTTGCAACATGCGCGAAACTGGTATACCCGTCCATTTAGCCACTACTTCAGCGATGTCTTCGCTATCCACTTCTTCTTTCAGCAGCGACTTCTCGCCCTGCATTTCCTTCATCTTTTGATGATAGACATTAAGACGCGTTTCGGCTTCTGTTATTTTACCGTAACGGATTTCGGCAACCTTTCCGTAGTCGCCCGCTTTCTCAGCTTGTTCAGCCTCGAACTTTAGCTTGTCTATGTTCTCCTTCTCTTTCTGGATACCATGAACCACTTCCTTCTCACTCTCCCACTTTGCCTTCAGTGAATTACGTATCTCTGAAAGGTCGGCGATATCCCTGGTAAGGATCATTTCCTTCTCCTTGTCTTTTTCCCGGCGAATGGCTTCGCGCTCAATTTCGAGCTGCATGATGCGACGATTGAGCTCGTCAAGCTCTTCTGGCAGCGAATCCATCTCCAGCCGCAATTTGGCCGCGGCTTCGTCCATCAAGTCGATGGCCTTGTCGGGCAAAAAACGATCGGTGATATACCGATTCGACAATTCAACCGAAGCAATTACGGCATCGTCTTTTATGCGAACGCCGTGGTGCAATTCGTACTTGTCCTTGATCCCTCGCAAGATCGAAATCGAATCTTCCACGGAAGGTTCGTCAACCATGACCGATTGAAAGCGACGTTCCAGGGCCTTATCTTTTTCAATATACTTTTGATACTCTTTTAGCGTGGTCGCGCCGATCGCATGAAGTTCACCACGGGCCAGTGCGGGCTTCAGCAGGTTGGCCGCATCCATTGCTCCTTCGCCACCACTGCCCGTACCAATGAGCGTATGTATTTCATCAATGAAAAGAATGATTGCTCCATTCGAATCCGTTACCTCCTTGATGACGGCCTTGAGGCGCTCTTCGAACTCACCTTTGTATTTGGCTCCTGCTACAAGCAAACCCATGTCGAGCGATATCAACACTTTCGATTTCAGGTTCTCGGGAACATCGCCGTCTACAATACGTTGCGCCATACCTTCAACGATGGCGGTCTTGCCTACCCCTGGCTCACCCAACAGGATCGGATTGTTCTTAGTACGCCGGCTGAGAATTTGCAACACGCGCCGAATCTCTTCATCGCGACCAATTACCGGGTCGATCTTGCCGACCTTTGCCAGGTCATT
>DATHKA010000077.1:0-20783 GCA_035489615.1 Chryseolinea sp. | reverse complement strand
CTCGCCAATTCGCACAGGCGTTCAGCTTCGTCTTGCCCCGGGATTTCAGTCAGCCTCCATCGCCAGTTCAGCGCGTTCACAGTGGCAGGAGTATTGAGCCGGTTTCGCTCGTTAAGATTTAATAGATCCTGCATAGGGATCATGGCTGTGTCAGCAACGGATCCATAGGCCAGGTTCACGAGGACGCGGGCAACATTCATCGGCGTAACGCGCTTTCCGACGTATTTAGCTAATCGCGCACGCGATGCTGCGTCAAGCTCTTTTCGATACCACCCTTTCGTGGTGTTGTTATCATGAGTGCCTGTGTAGACGAGGCTATGGCGTCGATGATGGTGTGGACTGTGGATGGTCGACGCGATATTTTCTCCAAAGGCAAATTGTAGTACATGCATACCCGGCAATTGCAGGGAATCACGGAGCGCATATACGTCGGGACCGATATCTCCAAGATCTTCCGCAACGAGCTCGCTGCGTTGGCCGCGAACACGTTTAAGGGCCTCAAACAATGCCTGGCCCGGTCCCTCCCTCCATGAGCCTTGTCTGGCAGTGGATTGGCCGGCCTCAACTTCCCAATATGTCGCAAAGGCTCTGAAATGATCCAGACGCAGGATATCAAAATATGCCAGGTTACGTCTTACCCGGCTTAGAAACCAGGCATAATTGTCTTCGCGCATAACCCCCCAGTTATAAACCGGCATACCCCACAGTTGTCCGTCCGCCGAGAAATAGTCTGGTGGTACACCGGCCATGGCTAACAACGACCCTTCAGAACTCACGGAGAAGAGGTCGCGGTGTGCCCACACGTCAGCTGAATCATGATCGACATAAAATGGGAGGTCCCCCATCAAACGGATGCCCCGGTCATGACAATATTTCTGCAGGAGTTTCCATTGACGATCGAAAATAAACTGTGTCCACATCACCCAGCTAATCGCGTCTTCAAATTGCACGGCAACGGATTCCAGCGCCTCCTGCTTTCGGTCGCGCAGGGGTGCCGGCCATTGATGCCAGGGTGCGTCATGATGCTGCTCGCGGAGAATCTCGAACAGGGCGTAATCGCGAAGCCAAAATGCCTCGGCCTCTGCAAACTGATTGTACTCGCGAGTGAGTTCGGTAAATGAGCCCCTTTGAAAGTTATCATAGGCCTGTTTTAGTATCAAGGTTTTGTCCTGCACAGCAACTTCATAATCGGCTCGCCCCGCCTTGTGGATGCGAAACGGCATTGACGGCTCAAGCAGTCCGTCATTTACCAGGTCTTCAGGGCTGATATAAACTATGCTGCCGGCCATGGCAGAGTAAGAGGAGTATGGGGAATAGGCTGCTGACCCATGTGCGGGATTAATCGGCAAGATCTGCCATACACGTTGCCGTGAGGCATGCAGAAAGTCCGCGAACTGCCTTGCGGAGGGCCCAAAATCGCCTACGCCATGTGGGCCTGGCAGCGAGCTTACTGCGAGCACTACTCCAGCCTCACGCTGGGTGTTCTCCTCTTCCAGTAGCAAAATGGCAAAGGGAAAATCGGCGAAAAGGGAAGACACCTTCAGCATCCCTCTATGTTGCACATCCACCTCCGACAACAGCTGTCGCCCACTAAAAGGCGCATGTGGTGGCAGCAGGATATTTGTATCGTCCCAATGTGCCGACCATTCGCCGGCTGATTGCATAAAGCGGGCAGAATTCAACGGTATGGCTACCACTATCCACTTTCTTCCCAACTGGCGTGCAAAGGCGAGACAGTGAGCGGCACGCCGGCCCTCCGTCTCCAGTGAAATGTACTGGCCGTCACGAAATATCAATTCATGTATATGGCGAATATGCAGGAGCCTCTGTAAGGTCCAGCCTTTCACTGCGCCGTTGTCGCGCGTCGACCACGCTGTTTTAAAATCCTTTACGTCATCGAGATCACGCATTTGACGTTCAAAATCCACCGGCCTTCGATTATCGGGATCAACGAGACTAAGGTCCCAGTCGGCAGTGCCCTGATAAATGTCCGGTACCCCCGGACATGTGCCCTTTAACACCAATTGTGAAAAGGAATTGATCATGCCGAAGTCTGTTACGTGTCGGCAGAATGGCGTGAACGACACCATAAATTCACTTGAGGCCAGTATCGCATCCAGGAATGACGAAGTGGCTGTCTCGTATGCTTCATTGGGCTCGCTCCAGCTTGAATGGCGCTTTGCTTCACGCATGGCCTTTGACATAAAGGCCTTGAGGCGATCGGCCAGAAGAGTACCATCCCGAGGGTCATACACGCCGACCAGATTTTGATAAATGAAATATTCGTCGTTGTCATCAGGTGCGCCATTGGTTTTGAAGACACGATTTATCTCCATCCAGCTTTTCACCTGGCGAATCCAGGCATCGGCGACGTCGGGCAGTACGTTCAGACGCATCCTTACGTCCTCACCTCGCTTGGTGTCGTGGGTCGAAGTGGCATTCATTGCCAGCGGCCAATGTCGTTGCCGTTCGCGCATACTCTCATGAAAATCTTCGGTCGACAGGCCAAAAAACTCCGGCGAATCACCCACCTCGTTGTGACCTACAAATCGATTGTAAGTGTACATCAAAGTATCCTCCACACCTTTGGCCATGAGCGGGCCCGAGTATTGCATGCAGCGTTGATAGAAATTCAGCGCGTGAGGGGATGGACTCTCCGCTAGCCACTGTGCGCCGATCAGCGCAAACACGGGTGACAAGTCTTTGCGCTTCGATGCGCAACGGGATAAAAGTTTATTGATTGATTCGTGTTCGGCAGGCTCCAACGGAAGGTGGTTACCGTAGTATCGATATACAGGCATCTCCACCAGCAACATCGTAATGGCATCACGGATTGCCTTCGTTTCACCCTTTTTAATTGCGCGATCCAGGTGCTGTATTGGTCCCTGTTCCGTGGAAAGCAAATGTTCAAGGAAGTAGGTAGTAAGGTTAGAAAGTTCGCCCTGCATGTGGTGGTCAAGGATGTACCGCTTTTTATCCAGGATCTTTTCTGCGATTGAGCTTTCGTCATGGGTAAGTGATTGATAAAATTTGGAGAATCGATTCTCAGCACTCGAACGAGTGAACAAATTATTGACGGCACTCAAAAACTCATAGCCGGTTGTGCCCTGGATGGGCCACGTGACATCCAGCTGCTCTCCGTGCTCAAGGATTTTTTCCACCACGATGTAACAGGACGGACCACACAGTTCCCGGAGGCGTTTCAGATAGGTGACCGGATCAAACAAGCCATCGATGTGGTCCACACGAATGCCTTGAAAAATACCTTCGCGCACGAAAGCAGCAAGACGTTCGTGATACAGGGCAAACACTTTCTCCACGTGCATGTTGAGGCAAATGAGACCATTCACCAGAAAGAACCTGCGGTAGTTTATACGCTCGTCGGTTTCCCTCCAATCGCACATCCTATAGAATTGGTTGCCGGCAATTTTGCTCATGGCGTTGTAGTCGGCACTCGTCTCCTGCAGTACATTCTCTACTAAATCAGCCGTCGACGCGTCCTGTATGAGCGACGAAAATTGCAACAATAGCTCATGCCAACGCAGGGTATACTGGACGGGATCATCAATGCGGTGCAGGTCTTCCAATTGCGTCACAAACGCCGCTATGCTGGACGGCACGCCAGGGACGTTCAAGAGCTCGCCGTAGCTGCGGGAATTCAGGGGAAAGTACAAGTCTCCATAGCGCAGGCAAATCCTGTTGTGATGATAGGCCACGTGCAGTTCGCCGCGCTCAATCACCTCTTCTAGTGGAGCATTTAGAAATGGTGCCATCGGCCGTGCCGTGTGGAAGTCGCCCGACCAGGTTGTATCGAATACCTGAGCATAGGGTGACAAGAATCCTTTCTCCATAGCATCCATCAGCCAGGGGTTCCCAGGATGATACGCCATGTGATTGGGAACGATGTCCTGGATCCAACCTATACCACACGCCTGCAGTTTGCCTGCGAGACTGCGCAATTGTTCTTCTGTTCCGATTTCCGGATTGATAGCGAAAGGGTTTACCACGTCATAGCCATGCGGGCTTCCGGGCACCGCTGCGAAAATGGGCGAAGCATACAACGTGCGCACGCCGATGTGCGAGAGGTATTCAACCAGCTCTTCGGCATGTTGAAAGGTAAAGTCCTTATTGAACTGAAGACGATATGTGGATACAGGATTATACATGCTCCGTACCGAATAACAAAAATCTCATGGGTGCTACTTCAAAATCGGTAGCGTACACAGGTTCGGTGGCATCCGGACCCCTCCAATCCTTCGCTGCAGAGTTTACCTGACAACGCACCTGCGCAACCTCAGGCAATTCAAGGTGCTGGACAATGTGAGAAAAGTTGAACACGCATATCGCCTGATGAGAATCCGCTATCCGGTGAACGACCAGGCATTTCTCCGATTCATACACCCGTACCGTAAGACTTTCGCGGCTGCACGACGACAACACTTTGGATTTCTTGCGGGCGCCGATTAGTCGTTTGTAGTAATCCAGCAATGCAGTCTGCTGAGGATCGTGAGGGCTGCTCCACGGTAGCTTACAGTTCAGAAAAGTCTGTACCGCCTGCGGATCCGGCACGTCTCCCTGTTGCTGGAAAAATGCCGCAAATTCATCTTTTCTTCCCTTGCGCACGGCCTCGATGAGGGCCTCACCCTGGTGACTGACAAAGTATTGAAACGGTTGACGCGCGCCAAATTCTTCCCCCATAAACAGCATTGGCAAATATGGACTGCATATGACCGCGCCGGCCAGGACCTTCAACATTTCGAAAGGCACGAGTACACTGGTTCGTTCGCCAAGCATCGTATTACCCACCTGATCGTGATTCTGTGAAAAGACAATGAAATGTTCGCCAGAGAACCCCGTGACGTCCCGACCGAAAGTCTTTTGCCTGTGTTCCGAGTATTGACCGTCGTATACGTAGGCATTTGAAAATGCTTTACCCAGGTAAAGAAATTGACGGAAATCGCTGTAGTATCCGATCGGGTCTTGGCCAGACGCCACGCGAAGAGCATGGTGGAATTCATCTGTCCATTGCGCTTCCATCCCATAGCCATGCCGTGATAGCTCGTCCAGGTATTTTGGATCATTCAGGTCGCATTCTGCTATGAGGTAATGCGGACGCTGTGTTTCTTCGTTCAGGCGATTCACGAGGATTCGCAGCTCCTGTAAAACGTGCGTTGCGCTAAAGTCGCGAATGGCGTGGACGGCATCCAGGCGCAAGGCATCGATGTGAAAATCCCGCATCCACATGAGCGCATTCTCGATGAAAAACTTTCTCACTTCGTCACAGCCGGCATCATCGAAGTTGATCGCTTTGCCCCAGGGCGTACGATATTTATCCGTGAAATAGGGCCCAAACTTTTCAAAGTTGTTGCCCTCTGGTCCCATATGATTATAGACTACATCCAGGATTACTGCCATGCCGTTCTCGTGGCACCTATTAACCATCTCTTGCAAAGCATGGGGTCCGCCATAGGCATGGTGTGTGGCAAAAGGCAGTACACCGTCGTAACCCCAATTTCGGCTACCGGGGAATTCTACCACGGGCATAAGTTCGATGGCTGTAATACCCAGGGCTTTCAGATGAGGCAATCGGTCGATGATTCCACTGAAGGTACCGTTCTCCGAAAATGTGCCCACATGCAGTTCGTAGATAATGTAGTCCTGGAGTGGAAGGTTCTTCCATCCAGCGTCAGTCCAATTGAATCCATTGGGGTCGAATACTTCCGAAGGACCAAACACACCCTCTGGCTGAAACATGGAGGCTGGATCGGGTAAGCGTGCTTGCTGATCGAGCTCGATCAAATAGCGATCGCCAGGCTTCAGCTTGGTTGTGATGCAACTGAAATAGCCACGGGATTCGCGATGCAGCGTTATTGGTTCTTGTGAATCCATGAGTACGACTGCCGCTGCGGAGGCATGTGGTGCCCAAACGAGTACTTCGGATTCGCCACGCGAAGAGAAGTTGATTCCCACAGACCGGCGGTTGGTTACGATTACACTCATACTTCCCGCGGCGACTTTAGAATCAGAATGGATCGGGCCCCGGCCGTCACGACGCTCTCAGGTGAAACCCACTGCTCTTTCCTGAAATTCTTCTTAGCAGTATCCAGTACCTTGCTCCAGGTCTTCCCGTAACTCTCCGGCGGCAGCTTGAAGCCAATCGGTTCGTAGTGCGCATTGAATATGATGTAAAACGAATCGTCCGTTACTTTTCGGCCCAGTGCATCGCGCGTGTGTATACCCTGTCCGTTGAGGTAAACGCCCAACGACTTGGCAAAAGAATGCTGCCAGTTCTCGTCGGTCATTTCTGTGCCTTCAGGCAAGAACCAGCTGATGTCGTTTAGTCCACGGCCTTTCACCGCCTGTCCCTGGAACCAGCGGCGGCGACTGAAAATTGGATGCGTTCTTCGGAAAGCAATGAGCTTTTGAACAAAGGCGAGTAGCTCTTCATCCATGTTTGCCCAATTGATCCATGAAATTTCGTTGTCCTGGCAATAGGCATTGTTGTTGCCCTTTTGCGTGCGGCCGATCTCGTCACCCGCAACGATCATCGGTATCCCTTGCGATATGAACAGCGTCGTCAGGAAGTTACGTTTTTGCCGCTGCCGCAGCTGTACGACATTCTTGTCAATCGTTTCCCCTTCGATGCCGCAATTCCAGGATCGGTTATGGCTCTCACCATCGCGGTTGTCTTCTCCGTTGGCTTCGTTGTGCTTTTCGTTATAGGAAACGAGGTCGTGCAGGGTAAAGCCATCATGTGCGGTTACGAAGTTTACGCTGGCAGACGGCTTTCGATTGTTATCTTCATAGAGATCAGGACTGCCTGTAAACCGCATGGCGAACTCGCCCAGCATACTGTCGGCGCCACGCCAGTAGTCACGCACGCAGTCGCGGTATTTGCCGTTCCATTCGAGCCAACCCGGCGGGAAGTTCCCCACCTGATAGCCTCCCTCGCCCACATCCCAGGGTTCAGCAATAAGCTTGACCTGCGATATAACCGGATCCTGATGGATGATATCAAAAAACGCGCTGAGCTGATTTACTGCGTGGAGCTCACGCGCCAACGTGGCGGCTAGATCAAATCGCAGGCCATCGACATGCATTTCGGTAATCCAGTACCGCAGGCTATCCATAATCAGCCGCAGGACACTGGGAAGGTTAGCATTTAACGTATTGCCTGTACCTGTGTAGTCCATGTAATAGCGCTTGTCTTCAGCGAGGCGATAGTACGCCTCATTGTCAACACCTTTAAAGGAGAGCGTGGGACCCAGTTCATTTCCTTCGGCCGTGTGATTGTAGACGACGTCGAGGATTACCTCGATCCCGGCCGCGTGAAGAGCCTTGACCATCTCCTTGAATTCGATCACCTGTTCTCCCATACATCCGGAACTTGAATAGCGCGTTTCAGGAGCAAAGAACCCGATGGTATTATAGCCCCAGTAGTTCGTCAGGCCTTGTTCCTTCAAATGGCGATCGGCCACAAAGTGATGCACGGGCATAAGTTCTACCGCCGTAATGCCGAGAAACTTCAGGTACTTAATAGATTCAGGATGTGCAAGCCCAGCGTAAGTTCCCCTCAGCTTTTCGGGAATCAACGGATTAAGCTCGCTGAAACCCTTAACGTGAAGTTCATAGATAATCGTGTTTTCGTACGGCATATCGGGGCTCTCCACATCTTCCCAATCAAATGCCTGGTCAATCACAATAGACTTCGGCAAGAAGGGCGCGCTGTCCGTCTCGCTAAAACTCAGATCTTTATCCTCGCTGTGTACATTGTATCCGAAAAGGGAATCATCCCATTCAATCTTGCCGCTTATGGCTTTAGCGTATGGATCAATAAGTAACTTATTAGGATTGTAGCGTTGGCCGTTCTGAGGTTCAAAGCGTCCATGTACACGGTAGCCATAGAGTTGCCCAGGTTTAATATCCGGGACATAGATGTGCCACACCTGATGGGATCGTTCCCAAAGCAAGATCTTCTTGTACTCTTTTTTGGCATCAGCGCTCTTAAAGAGACACAACTCTACCTGTGTCGCGTTTTCGGCAAAAAGCGCAAAATTAACACCGCTTCCATCGTAAGTGGCACCCAATGGGTAAGGATGCCCGGGACGTAATTTCATATGTGTTTACGCGTAACTTCCTGGTATTTGGACTGTTCTTGTACCGCCCAGGTTGGGGTGGTCGGATGCTGTCGCTCAAATTCGACGGCCTTCACAGTTTTATCGTCCTCAACCACGGGAGCGCTTTGTAAACTTTTCATTAAACTGTTTAGCACATCCTTGTAATTGGTAAATGCTTCATAGGGCGACAAGTAGGGATTAGTCAAGGCGGCATGAGAGGAAGACATATGCAGGAAGTGATCGCCGGCAAGCAACTGCAGCCAGTACTTGCGGATTTTGTCATCGAGCCGATTTTTTGTTGCCTCCGCCAGTGCTCGGGAAGCTGCTAACGCCTCGCGCTGTATCTCGTTACCTAACCACGGTGAGGTATCGGCTTCGAGGTCGGCCGGCCATTGCAGTACTTCTGCATATTGATGTACGGCTTCTGACGGATGGACGAGTCTACCTTCCTTCGATGCCTGTGCTAATAACTTCCCGAAGAATCTGAGAATACCCGCTTCGCGATGTGCGTGAAATACATCGTAAGAGAAACCGACCACAACGGTATCGTCAGACGCTCCATTCACCTTATTGTAGAAATCATCATTCGTCAGGGTCGCGTTGCCAGCCCCAAAATGTTGTGTGATGGTGGTGGTCAAAGTTTCGTTGGCGGCTATCATGACGATTTCGCTCGTCACGTCGCGAACAACTGAACGACCGGTCCACACACCGGGCATGACCAGCAATGCCTCGAATCCCATGGCGCCGGCCAGATGCACCATCGATTTTTCGAAGAATGGCGCAGCCAGGAGAACCTTAGGGCGAATGCCGAAGTATTGGTAGACGAGATCGCTGTTGCGAATTACCTCTTCTCTGTAAACTTCTTCCGATAAGAGAACGGACAGAGAATAGTTATAAGGAAGGCCAAGCCATTCAACCGCGCCGGTTTCGTGTAGCCGTTTTAAACCTTCTATGACATCGGGTGCATACTTTGACAATTGCTCTAACATCTGGCCGCTTACAGCAAGGGCAATTTTTGTCTGCGAATTAGCCTCGATGGCCTTCAGCAACATGTCATTAACAGGCTCGTACAGATCATGGGCGCTGGTTTGTATCGCCGTTTCTGTAGCCTGGTGGTCTATAATATCCTGAGAGTCTTCACCGGGGTGACCGGCGCGCAACCGGGGAGCGTCATGCAATTCGAAGTATAAAAGCAGACGCTTAGAGGGTCGGTTTGAATCGCGCAAATCCGACCTTTTATTTTGTATGTCTTTCATGGGTGGCTTGAATTGTATATCAAGCCCTGCAAATAGCTTGCGGTATCTCCGTAGCAGCTATTCCTGCCGTCCAAAGCACACAACCGTTGCCTGTCATCCACACACTAACAGGAATTGGGGAAGATCTTCCCGGCGCTAAGTATCTGCTCGCCGCCTGGTCGCTTTTGGGCATTTGCACCCGATCCTTGATGGCGTTTCCCTGGCACAGTTTTGAACTGACGGAACAAAAAAACAAATATCATATGAAAGAGAGCCAACGTTATGCGCTTGTCACAGGTGGAACAAGCGGCATAGGATATGAACTAGCCAAGTTGCTAGCCAAGGACGGGTATAGTCTGGTTCTTGTTGCCAGAAATGAACAGGACCTGAATCGCGTATCAAAGGAACTCAGGCAACAGTTCAATGTTGAAATATTGACAAAGTCGAAAGACCTTTTCAAGATCGATAATGCCTTCGATTTATATAATGAAATAAAATCGGAGGGATTGAATATTGACATTCTGATCAATGACGCCGGGCAGGGTCAGTATGGAGAATTCATTGATACGGACATTCATCGCGATCTTGAGATTATTAACCTGAATATCTCCAGCCTGGTCGTGCTGACAAAATTGTTCCTTAGGGATATGGTTAATTTGGGAAAAGGAAGAATCATGAACCTTTCTTCAATCGCCAGCAAGACTCCTGGTCCGTGGCAATCGGTTTATCACGGTACGAAGGCTTTTGTCCAGTCTTTCACGGAAGCTGTTCGCAGCGAAACAAAGGAGTTAGGCGTTACCATTACTGCTTTGCTTCCTGGCGCTACGGACACCGACTTTTTCAACAAAGCGGGTATGCTTGCCTCAAAGATCGTAGCAGATGGCGAACTGGATGATGCAGCAAAAGTTGCTCAGGACGGCTATGAGGCCCTTATGAACAGTGATGACATGGTGGTTTCAGGTGGTAAAAACAAACTCCAGGTTGCCATGAGCAACGTAACTCCTGATAGTTCACTTGCCGATAAGATGAAGAAAAAGCAAGCACCCGTTGGCGCCGATAAAAAGGGAAACATATGAAGGCCGCGCGAATACATGGTCCTCGTAAAATAACTTACGACACCGTGGATGATCCCAAGATTCAGGACAGCAGAGATGTGATTCTCAAAGTAACGGCAACCGCCATCTGCGGCTCTGATTTGCACATATACTCCGGCGGACTCCCACAGTTGCGGCCCATGGTAATGGGTCATGAGTTCATGGGGATAGTGGAAGAAGCAGGTGCGGCTGTTAAGAATCTTAAACGTGGAGATCGAGTGGTCGTGCCCTTCCCAATAGCCTGTGGCACATGCTTTTTTTGTAATCACGATCTTCCGGGACATTGTGAAAATAGCAACCCCGAGCACTATGGACCTGAAGGCGGCCTGTTAAAAGAAAAGGGAGGAGCGCTGTTCGGCTATACAGATCTATACGGAGGCTACGATGGTGGCCAGGCTGAATACGTTCGCGTGCCTTACGCAGATTTCGGACCGCGTATCGTCCCGGAAAATCTAACCGATGAACAAGTACTTTTCCTCACAGATATATTTCCGACGGGATATACGGGTATTGACTGGGGCAATGTTAAAGGCGGCGAAACCGTGGCGATTTTTGGCGCTGGTCCTGTTGGAATAATGGCCGCCAAGAGTGCGTGGCTGCGGGGAGCAGCGAGAGTCATCATTGTAGATACACTTGAGTATAGACTGACCAAGGCAAAAGCCACTGCAGGTTGCGATACAATTCTCTGGGAAGATAATGCCGGAGGCGTAGTTGATCAGATAAGGGCGATGACCTCCGGCCGCGGAGCCGATGTCTGTGTGGAGGCAGTAGGCTTCGAACCCGATCGCACTTTCATTGACCGGGCAAAGGCAGTAATCAACCTTGAGAAGGGTTCTCCGAAAGTCCTGGAGGCTTGTTTGAGTGCAGTTCGCCGGGGCGGCACGGTATCCGTACTGGGTGTCTATCCGACTACCTATGATAACTTTCCAATCGGTCAGTTTTTCGACAAGGGTATCACGCTTAAAGGTGGACAAGCGCCTGCACACAAGTACATCGATACCCTTTTGAAATACGTCGTAGAAGGAAAAGTACAGCTAAACGATATCATCACGCATCGTCTGCCGCTGTCACAAGTCGCTCATGGGTACAAGATCTTCAAAGAAAAGGAGGAGGATTGTGTTAAGGTCGTTCTTGACCCGTGGAAATAAATGCCGCTCACAATAAATTGATGTTCCGATCGATCAGAAGAGTTGGCGAGCAAAGGAATCTAGCAGATTATCGACAAAATACTGCTGTACGCGTCCTTGCCCTGTAAGACGCGTTTCGAGTACGCTGGCCAGAACGGTTTCACCGTTTTTAACTATCGCGTAATAGGCAAAGCAGGATTTGATCTTCAATGCCGGCACTGGAACCGCGTATCCGGTAATGGCAATACCCCATTGGCTGCAGAATTTTCTTGAGACTTCTGCAGCCATTTGGACTGCTATTTCAGGGGAAACACAATTTGTTTCATCTGCGTGGATGGGATTAACATCAAGGTGTTTCGTCTTTTGCCCAAGGTTGTAGACAATTATTCCTCCCTGTAAGAAACTCGTGGCATTTACTGCGCGCGAGAGTGTGGTGATAACTAAACCGGCGGTTACGCTTTCCGCAACGGCAATAGTCTCCTTTTGCCCAACCAATCGGTTAGATAGGATTTTCAAAGTGGTTTTCTTCATGTTTCTCTCAGTCGATTCATGCCGCTAATTTGTTTAACCTTCACTCACCACTCAAGTGCAAATGAAAAAAATCTTAAGCGTGCGTTGAAATCAGGCAGTCGTTTGATCCATGCAATTTGGCACTTATTTTGGCAGGGCATCATTACCACCAACATTAGACGTTATGATACAGATAAGAGAGATTTTTAATGGCGTTGACGGCCGGCCGGAGCAGCCGGGTGCTCCCCTGGTGATGTTTGATGACATGTGTGAGCAATTTACGAGGCTATTTCCACAGCAGGACAATCAGTATTGGGGAGAGAAATCGCTCCTCAAAGTATTGTTGAACCGGGAAGGAGAAGAGCAGCCTGAAGCGTTCTTGTCAGACAGTTTAACGCGTCACTCATCAGAAGATGAACACACTCGGAGGCGCGCCATGATTTTCATGCTGCTAGGATTAAAGTCTGCGGCCGAGGAGGCCATAGAAAATTCCAGTCAGGCAAGCATTGATGATACGAAAGACAGCGAAGATTTAGTCGAAGACTCAAATGAACGATAGCAAAACAGCGCCACTGGCAACGGGTGATGCCGACCGGCTGAACAACCAAGTTTCAAATTATCCAGTGTCCAAAGTGAGAAATACGCTTCTGATCATTCTTTGTACCGTATCTATTATCGCCACTGCACAAAAAGGGCAGCCGCCAAAAGAGAAGACATCGGCAAGCGTGTACACCAACTTCCCGCAGCACGAAGATTTCATACCCTCTATGGTGAGCAGGCTTAAAACGCCCGATGGGTTTACAGTTCTACTAGCCGCATCCGGCCTTGGGAAGCCTAGAATGCTGGCATTTGATGAAGGTGGCAGATTGTACATCACACGTCGGGACCAGGGTGATGTACTTCGGCTTTCAGACAATAACAAAGATGGAAAGTTCGAGGAGCTTCACACGATCGTCTCCCAGTTTCCTGGTGTCCATGGCATCACGCTTCACGATGGCTACTTATACTTGTGCTCAAATCGCGAACTGAAACGAGGCAAGCTGAGCAGCGCCGGTGAAGTGGGCGAGCTTGAGGTACTCATCAAAGACCTTCCGGACGGCGGCCAACATGGAAACAGGACGCTGGGTTTTGGACCTGATGGAATGCTCTATCTGACAATCGGAAGTGATTGCAACGACTGTAATGAGTCCAACCCGGAGCATGCCACCATTGTAGTAGCGAAACCGGATGGGACGCAACGCCGGATCTATGCGCGCGGGTTGCGGAATACTATTGGAATAGACTGGCATCCGGTTACCAAAGATCTTTGGGGCGCAGACAATGGGACGGACTGGCGCGGCGACGACATCCCTCCCGAAGAGCTCAACAAGATCAAGGACGGCGCCCACTATGGCTGGCCGCTCGTGTTCGGTAATCGCGTTCCCGACGAAACAAGAGAAGAACCTTTGGGTAGCACCAAGTTGGAATTTGCCAAAACAACGGAGGCATCAGTGATGACGTTCCCCGCTCACAGTGCGCCCATAAACCTTCTGTTCCTTGACGAGGCCAGAGGGTTTCCGAAGGAATATCAAGACGATGCCCTGATAAGTTTTCATGGCTCGTGGAACAAACAAAAGCCGGACGGGTATAAAGTCGTCCGTGTCCTATTTGAAAATGGTGAACCGAAAGGCCAGGAGGATTTCTTTACCGGATTTCTGAGTGAAGATGGGAAAAGCCGCTTTGGCCGTCCTGCGGGACTTGCTGTGTCGCCTTCCGGAGATCTATTTATCTCGGACGATGAAAATGGAATGATCTATTGCGTGAAATCAAAATCGAATCCCCAATGAAATTATACGCAACACTAGCGATATCGTTTTTAGTTTTCAGTGTGTGCGCTCAAAACAACCGCACGACGTTTGACGCGCCTAAGGTCTATCCGGAAGGCATCGCGTTCGACACCAGGAACAATGTGGCTTACGTGAGCTCAGTGAAAACCGGCACGATCGGAAAAGTAGACGCAACTGGAAACTATACTGAATTCTTTGTAAGCAAAGATTTGAAATCAACCTATGGAATGAAGGTTGACGAAAAGCGCAACAGGCTTTGGGTGTGCGCCAGTGATGCCAACTACAGTAAGTACAAAGATCCATCAACATTTAAGAAAATGGCGCGCGTCATAGCGATCGACTTGTCGACGGGCGAAAAGGTTGCTGATATCGATTTGTCTGCGCTATTTCAGGGTTATCATTTTCTGAATGATTTGGCACTCGATGATAAGGGTAACGTTTATGTAACGGATAGCTTTTCACCGGCTATTTATAGGATCGACACCAAAGGAACACCTTCGTTGTTTGCGACCAACAAGTTGTTCAAGTCTGCCTTCATCGGTCTTAACGGAATTGTGTTTCATCCCAAGGGGTATTTACTGGTGGCGCATAATACCGATGGCGTGATCCTGAAAGTAGATATGAAAGATCCCTCCAAAGTCGAGCGGGTTGTGATCGATCAGCTATTCCCGGGAGCAGATGGGTTGTGGCTCGATGCCCGGCAAAGTCTGATTGTCGTGCAAAACAAAGGGGTGAACAAGGTATTTAAACTGGCCAGTACTGATGAGTGGAAGACTGCATCGGTCGGTGCCTCTACGCCATCATCGGAGTTATTTCAGAATCCCACAACCTGCGGACAGATGAAGGGTCAGCTCTATGTGTTGAATGCAAAACTCAATGAGATCTCGGACTCGACCAATAAGCCTTCCAATAGTTTTTCATATCAACAGGTAATATTCAAGTAGCGTATTTATCTTCAAGCGACGTGCTTTTTTTAACAATGCCGTTCGTTCACAAAAGCCGTTCGTTCACAAAAAAAGGATGTGTACGTGTTCCTTGATAAACGCACTTAAGCTTCGGACGCAAAAAGATCTTTTAGGGAAATCACTTCCAGATCCTGGCTGGCTGGTCCCGTAAGTACTTTTCCGTCCGGCGAATACCGTGCGCCATGACATGGGCAATCCCATGAACGTTCTGTGCCATTCCAGACAACGTTGCATTTCATGTGCGTGCATATCGACGAAACAGCATGAAGTTTTCCGTTTTCACTTTTGTATAGAGCAACGGGTTTGTTCTCCACTTTTACGACCCTTCCTTCTCCCGGGGCGATTTCTGCCAGATCGCCCAGCTGATGCAAGCTTATCCACTTCCCGACGAAATGTTTGACCACATCCACGTTGTGGGTCACGAAATTGTTAAAACCTGCGATCGGCTTGATGCGCGAGGGTGAAAAGAGGTTTTCGTAAATGCTCTCTCCGGTCAGGATCTGACGGGTGATTTCTTGCGCCGCAATGTGACTGTAGATCATTCCATTCCCCCCGAAACCAGTAGCCACATAGATACCGCTATTGCTGCCGGGTAAGTGGCCGATATAGGGAAGTCCATCGGCCGATTCGAAGTATTGTGATGACCATTGATGGGTTATCTCCTTGATATTGAATATTCGCTCCACGTCTGCATGCAGTGTTGCGAATACGTGCTCGGTGTTTTCATTCTCACCGGTCTTGTGGTCCTTACCGCCAACGATGAGATATGTCTGCCCGTCTATGGTTTGGGAGCGATAGTAGTGGTAAGGATCCTTAAGATCATAAATCAATCCCGCCGGATATCGTTCGCCGGCAAGCTTCAATGCCATGGCATAGCTGCGCCACGGCGCGCAGCGAAGATGAAGGAGATTGATTCCAGGAGGAATGTGTGTCGCATACACCAACTTTTCTGTCCCAAAAACTCCCTGCGAAGTCGTAACGGATATTTTTCCGTCATCATCATGGACATCGCTCACGTGGCAATCGTGGGCGATCGTTCCGCCTAGTCTTTCAAATTCACTCGCTATCGCGAACAAATATTTCAGCGGATTGAATTTTGCCTGATCCTGAAACCTCGCGGCCTTTTCGAACGCTACCGGTATAGGAAGGTCAGTTACGTATTCGCCCGATAAGCCAGCTTTTGTCGCAGATTGAAAGACCCTTTCAAGATCATTTGTCTCGCTTTCACTCTGTGAGAACAAGAACGCATCAGACCTTGCAAACTCACATTCGATATTCAATAGACGGATATTATTTTCAATCAACTGAATAGCTTCCGAAGCTGCGGTGGCAACCGTGCGGGCGCTATCTTCTCCAAACGCTTTGGCAATGACATGATAGGGCGTATCGAGCAGCGTATTCAAGTGCGCCGTTGTGCCGCCGGTGGTTCCGAAGCCAAGGTTATGGCTTTCTGCAAGCAAACAATTCTTTCCCTGTGTTTGCAACATTACGGCTGTCATTACTCCAGTCATGCCTCCGCCCACGATCACAACGTCGTATTGCGCGCCGGGTGCAGGTTTCGAATTTGGCATGAATCTTTGCGTGTCCTGCCATAGGCTGATATTTTTGCCATCTCGATCCATAAAAAATAGTTTATAAGGTGACCTTCCTTAAAAAGTGTGCCGGGTGGGTTTAGCACTTACTGACTTAGCGCAGAGCTGATTTTTACCGTGCATCAAATTGTCAGACTGAATATCATGGTTTTCTAATGGGGCTATTTAACAACAGTATCGTTTCCACACCGGCGGCATTTCCACAACCCCACAAGAATTAGCCAGGTAACGCGATTCAACCAGAGTTTTGTGCTATTTTCGCTTCCGCCTTGTTCAATGTTCAGTGAACTGCAGCGAGATGCTATGATGCACACGGTTGTACTCATTGACGACGACCCAGACGATGTTGACTTTCTCGCCGAGGCAATCAAGGATTTTGATGGCAGCATCGAATGCGTCTCATTTACAAATCCTGTTCGGGCCATCACGCATTTATTAAGTGCAGATTTTACACGCGAACCCACCTGCATTTTTCTTGATTACAACATGCCCGAGTTAACAGGCCTGGAGTGCCTGACTATCCTCAGAGACTCCAGCAGGTATAAGCTCACGCCGATGGCTGTTATTTCTACCGGCCTGGGTAGTTCGGAG
Source organism: Chryseolinea sp. (assembly GCA_035489615.1). Lineage (GTDB taxonomy): Bacteria > Bacteroidota > Bacteroidia > Cytophagales > Cyclobacteriaceae > Chryseolinea. The sequence goes on along the minus strand of DATHKA010000077.1, from coordinate 3,726 downwards.
AGTGGGCAGTTTGGAAGAAGCCGGTGTAGCAAGGCAGGCGCGAACTTTGCCGTGGAAAAGCCGTCAACCATGTCAGGGTACCAAAAACTCCTGGCCGAAATCTTTTCAGCCCTCGCTAATCGCTAATAACCATTTTTCGTGCGCCAATCACTTTTCCATCAACCACCAGGCTGTAGACATACAGGCCGGCTCTCATGTCCCGTCTCGAAATAGCCATATGGAATTCGCCTCGTTCGGTCAATACCTCGCTGCGTATAGCCCGGCCGGTGGCATCGTGCACCAACAGCCTCGCCACATTCACTGAATGGGGCAATGCAATCTGGACATCGGTTTCCTCGTTGTAGGGATTTGGATAATTTTGCTCGACGTAGGGCTGGATTTCCTGCTCTTCCCTGCGAGGCGGTTCGCCTGTCATTTGTGCCGTGGCGATACGGCCAATACCAGCTTCCGGGGCCCTTTGCAGGGCAATGATATCGGCAATGCTCAACGCGCTGTTGAATACCTGAATCTCGTCAATAACGCCTCTGAACATCCTGTTCCAGGTGGATGCATTTCGCGTGGCACTGTTAAAGTTGCCAATTGCCAGCCGGCCTATATTACTGCCCGTGACGCCTGGCGCAATATAGGCGCGCGTCACATCAAGCGATGCCTCCTGGGTTGTACTGCCAAAATAGAATTTCACTTCACCGGAGGAAGTGTATGTCACCGCAAAGTATAGCCAGTTCGTTAGTGACATGGTATAGTCAGTCGGTACCTTGTTCGGCGAACTTACGGCCGGCGAGCTGTCGGGCCATCCGTCAACACCCAGGCGCAGACTGCCATTGCCCTGATAAACAAGGTCAACGCCATCACCACCATTGTTGATCCAGGTGACAATCCTGTTGCCACCGGATCCGGCAATGTTCGACCGGTTGTTTATCCATCCCGTGATGGTAAACGCACTCAATGATTTCAAACCATCGATAATTCCTGTGCTTTCCAGATAGCGATCGCCGGGATTTACATCAAAGTCCATCGCCCCGCCATTCCTTGAATTTAGTGTTGAATAAGGGATCATGGCCGACCGAACGAAACTTGCCGATAGGGCTCCCGTATTGACCGGGTTGACATTGTCGGGTTCGTCCAGGTGAAGCAGGATCTGGGGTGTTGGACCTGCACCCGTGGTCAATGTAAACTCTCTGGGATCGGACCGGTTAAAACCAGGATCGATGGCAACCATCTTCAATCTGTATGAAGTTGACGGAAGCAGGTTGTTCAGCGTGTAAGTCGTCACAGGCCCTGTTGCCGCGCGCAATTCGTTGCTGATAGAACCCAAAATTTCATAACCGGCAATGCCTACGTTGTCCGTGGCTGCCGTCCAGCTGATGATGGCCGAGGTCGACGATTCTGAAAGTATGCGCAGATTTGTCGGCGGTGTCGGCTTCTCGGTATCATTACCTACCTGGCGCTGTACGCTGATGATGCCATTCAAATCCAACGACGATGCGAATAGGTGCACATCATCCAGCAATCCGTTGAAAAAGTCCGTTGCGTATTTGGCTGACCCCTTGTATGGCGCTTGAAAATATCCCAAGCTCAGCGTTTCAATATCGATGCCAGTTCGGCCCGACGGAAGAGTCGCCGTCATATTCAACGTGGCATCAGCCGCATTGCCGCCAAAGTAGAATTTTGCCTGTCCCGTGGATTCGTACGTCACCGCGAAGAAAACCCAGTTGTCCTGAGGCGTCGATGGGTTCATCATTGCCCTATAAGACGATTTCGCGGGCGTTGTGCTGTCCAGTGGCTGATCAATATGAAGCACAAGGCTACCTTCTTCGTCCAGCCTCAGGTTAACCCCCTCACCGGTCGTTTCAGCCCACGAAAGTATTGTTCCACTTCCCCTTGCGTTCAGCCATCCCGTTAAGGTTAGTGCATTCATGTTCCTGAGTTGTTCAACGATACCAGGACTTACCAGGCCGCCAGATGTTTCTGCCACGTCACGTGAATGAAGGTTTCCTGGAATGTTCGGGATATTGTTGCTCACCCCGCGTGCAGTGCCAAAGGACAACGGCAATATGCCTGCATTTATCGTTGGACTCTCTTCTGGCTCATCGAGGGCCAGGTGAATGATCGGTTCCAGTGCATCGGAAGATCCGGTGGTGAGTTGTACGACGTTGCTTGGTGGTGACAAGTTGCCGGTGGCATCGCGCGCGCGGACGACGACGCTATAGGCGGTACCTGGCGTAAGGCCAACGACCTGAAATGTAACCGGTGCAATTCCGCCACCGCTGCCTGTTGTGCCCAACAAGGTGGAACCACTAAATATGTCGTAGCCCACCACCTGATAGTTGTTTGATGACGCCCATGACAGACCTGCCGACGTGTTTCCGACCGATAAAATATTCAGGTTAGTTGGTGTGGGGAGGTCGTTGCTCCGTTGTATACCCACGATTTGGCCGGCGCTCAGGGCGACATTGTGAATTTGTATGTTGTCGATCAGCCCCCTGAACATGCGGTCATATGTCTGGGGTCCTCGTGTATTGTCGTTAAACGCTCCAATTGCCAGTTTACCAATATTACTTCCGGTAGTGCCCGCGTTATAGTTTCTGGTGATATCCAGCGTCGCATCTGCTGTGGCACTTCCGAAGTAAAACTCCACCTGCCCAGCCGCCCGGTACGTAACGGCAAAAAACACCCAGTTTGATGCTGGTGCCGATGCGTTGGCAGGTACCTTACTGGCGGAGCTTATCGCCGGCGATCCGTCAGGCCAACTATCAATACCTATCCTGAGGCTGCCATTGCTTTGATAGACCAGGTCCACTCCGTCGGCACCGTTATTGATCCAGGAAACAATGCGATTTCCTCCACTACCCGCAACATTTGACCGACTGTTTATCCATCCGGTGATGGTAAAGGCAGCCATGTTCTTTAGCGCATTTATCGGTGCTGTCCCCTCAACGTAGTAGTTACCCGGTGTCACCCCGAAGTCAAGGGCATAATAACCTCCTCCTGTAACGGGTACATTGCCGTCGGTAAGCGGTGTATTGGCAGATCGTATGAATGTTGAAGGGACTGAGCCGTTGTTTACAACACCCGCAGGTGCATCCATGTTGAGATGAATTAACGGCTGCGGCGTTTGCGCGCGAAGCTCCAGGCAAATAGTCAGTTGAAAGGCGAGGAGAAGGATGACACAGGAGACGATTTTTAATAACGCTTTCATAACGGTTAGGAAGTAAAGTAAAAAATAAGACGCGGTACTGCAGCCAGCGAAAAACTGTCCGTGGCTATGAATTTCCCAGAGCGCCTGAGGTACCCTGAAATTCAATGAAGGCCTTCGTAGGATCGCAACTATTATTTCGTGTGCGTATAGCCTTAATGATTAAAATATAGGTAAACGCAGCAAAGTGTGCAATGCGCTGGCCCGGTCTTTTAGAAGATTTTTGTCGTGAGGGTGCTGGCTATGTACAATTGGCGAACGATACCCGCTGAACAATGCCTTGACAATATTTTGCCATCATACAGATCAAGTAAATCTTCCCTACCTTAGAGTATAAGTAACCCTCCATGGCCGAAAGTAATGCGACAATACTGATTCCCGACATCAGTGGATTTACAGAATTCATGACGAGAACTGAACTTAGCCATGGTTCGTATGCCATCAATGTCCTCATTGATGCGATTGTCAACGCAGTCGGCGAGGAATATGACGTCTCTGAAATTGAGGGGGACGCCGTTTTACTCATTAGG
>DATHKA010000076.1:0-14439 GCA_035489615.1 Chryseolinea sp. | reverse complement strand
TCCGAGGAGGACTCCAACTGGACCTGGGATTCGGATGCACGCGCGTACTACTGGCATCGCTTTTACAAACATCAACCGGAGTTGAATTTCGACAGCGTCGATGTTCAATTGGAAATGATCAAGGTGGTTGACTTTTGGATGAAGTTGGGTGTTGACGGTTTCAGGCTCGCTTCGGTGGCTTTCCTATTCGAAGAAGAGGGCACGAGCAGCGAGAACCTTCCACAGACCCACACGTTCCTGCGGAAATTGCGCACGCACATTGACAAGAATTACCGGAACAGGATATTGATTGCCGAAGCCAACCTGTGGCCCGAAGATGCGGCTGCCTACTTCGGCGATGGCAAAGAATGCCACATGAACTTCCACTATCCGCTCATGCCGCGTATGTTCCTGGCGTTGCGAACAGAGGATAGTTATCCCATCATCGACATAATTGAACAAACACCCGAGACGCCTGAAACGAGTCAATGGGCGGTGTTCTTGCGCAACCACGATGAGCTGGGCCTGGAGATGGTTACGGAAGAGGAGAAGGACTATCTCATGAAGGCCTATGCCGACGATGCCGACACCAAGTTCAACGTGGGCATACGCCGGCGTTTGGCGCCGCTTATGAACAATGATCGCAGGAAGATCGAATTGCTGCACGCCATTCTGTTTTCACTGCCCGGCACGCCGGTGCTCTATTATGGTGATGAGATCGGCATGGGTGACAACGTTTACCTGGGCGATCGCTTTGGGGTGCGCACACCCATGCAATGGAACATGAACCCCAATGCGGGCTTTTCTACCGCCAACCCGCAGCGCTTGTATCTGCCCATCATCACAGATCCAGTATATCGCCACGAGTCGATCAACGTAGCCACGCAGGAGCAGAATCATTCATCGTTGCTCTGGTGGATCAAGAATGTGATGGCTATGCGCAAGCGGCTGGGCATCTTTGGTCGCGGCTCCATGAAGTTCATCGAGTCATCAAATGCCCGGGTGATGGCATTCGTTCGATCCTACGAGGGACTTCAGATCATTACTGTGGCGAACCTCTCGCAGTTTCCGCAGGCAGCCACCCTGAAGCTGAGCGAATATCGCGGCAGCGAGGTCATTGAAGTATTCAGCCAAAACCGCTTTATGAGTGTCGACGCGGCCGACTATCCGATCACCATCGGGCCATATGGATATTTCTGGTTTCAGCTGGACACACCCGAAAAGAAAGATCGGGGAGAGGCCAGCGGAGAATTGCCCATGATCACAACCGATACCTCGTGGGAGAAGCTTTTTGACAACTACAGCGAAGTGCGTACGCTTGAGCGCAAGATCCTTCCGCCGTTTATGAAGAAATGCCGGTGGTTCGGAGGCAAGGCGAAAGTCGTGAGCAAAGTGAGTGTGAACAAGGCCATCCCCCTGAAAGTTGACCGGGATGCGCATTTTCTTCTCATTCTCGAAGTACAGTATGTGCAGCGCTTGCCGGAATTTTACTTTTTGCCAGTGACTTTTATGCCCGAGGATCTCATGAGTGAACGGGTGGAATACTCGGCTCAAAGTGTTGTCTGTCGCGCGGAAATACAAGACACGGTCGGCTTCATTGTGGATAGCAGCTATGACAAGCCCTTTCGCGATTTCCTTTTCGTGAGCATGGCCAAAGAGAGCCGTATTCGCGATGACGAGGGTGGAATTTTACAATTCTATTCAAGTGTATTCGCCAAGATTGACCAGGATAAGAGCGTAGATTCAAAGATTCTTAAGACGGATCAGAGCAATACGTCCATTATCTACAACAACTTATACTTCTTCAAGTTTTACAGGAAGCTTGAGAAGGAAATGAATCCCGAAGTGGAAGTGGTACGCTTTCTTTCGGAACGCACGTCATTTCAAAATTCGCCGCGTTATGCAGGCAGCTTTGAATACCGGGACCACGAGGGGAAGATCATTGTATTTGGATTACTGCAGGAGAAAGTTGATAATCAGGGCGAGGCATGGGGACTTGCGATCGAAGCGGTAGGCCGGTATTATGATCGGATTTTGGCCAAGGCAAAGGACACAACGCCGCCGCCACTGATCAATAGATCAAGTCTGCGTTTCGACGAAACGCCTGAGCTGCTAAAAGAGCTCATTGGACGGGGATTTTACGAACGGATTGCCCGACTCGCTCAACGAACGGCAGAAATGCATCAGGCACTAGCGTCGGACAAATCGAATGCGGCATTTGCACCTGAACAGATCACGCCCAATTACCAACGGTCGCTCTACTCGTCGTTCCGAAAACTGGTGCGCGACCGATTCAATCTTCTTGAATCTTCGCTGACACGGATCGATCCGGGAGCGCAGGCTTTGGCCCGAAAAGTGCTCGCCCTTGAGGATGAGATACTGGCCTGTTTTGCCGAGGTGAATCAGCAACGCATATCGGGCGAGAAGACACGCGTGCACGGTGACTACCACCTTGGTCAGGTGCTTTTCACCGGCAGCGACTTTGTGATCATCGACTTCGAAGGAGAGCCCGCTGTGTCATTTAATGAGCGACGCCTCAAGAAGAGTCCATTCAAGGATGTCGCCGGCATGATGCGTTCTATTCACTACGCAGCACTTGGAAAAATACTGCTGAGTGACACCTATACGAAGACAGACGTGGAAGTGCTGGAGAAATGGGCCGATCAGTGGCAGCATTATGTAAATCGGTATTTTCTCGGTGCTTACCTGCAGGCAATGGGAATGGAAACTAAATTCTCGCGTCAGCACGAAGTGCTCCTGCTCACTTTGTTGCTGGAAAAGGCGATTTATGAATTGGGCTATGAATTGAACGGCCGCCCCGACTGGACAATCGTACCGTTGCGTGGAATTCACTATCTCATGCAACGCTACCTTGACGAGAAGGCGGCTAAAGAAAAATGATGCACGACGCCAAAGCGGCGCTTGCTTTTGATCTAACACGACGCTAACAACCACATCCATGGCAAAGAAAGGCTCATCGAAGAAATCAGCATCCGCTCCGGCAGATGGATTCACGCTGATCACGGAATTTGACGTGCACCTGTTCAAGACGGGTAAGCACTTTAAACTCTATGAGAAACTTGGATCACATGGCATCGATAACGGCACACAAAAGGGTACTTACTTCGCTGTATGGGCTCCGAATGCAAAGGCAGTTTCGATTATTGGCAATTTCAATCAATGGAAGGATGCCGTACATAAACTCTATCCCCGTTGGGATGAGTCCGGAATATGGGAAGCGCTGTTTACAGATATTGAGCATGGGGAAGCTTACAAGTATGCCATTCATTCTAATACGGGCGAATTCCTCGAGAAGGCCGATCCATTTGGAGCCTTTTTCGAAATGCCTCCGCGCACTGCCTCCATCGTATGGGAGCCGCATTATGAATGGAAGGATGCCCGCTGGATGTCTGACCGAAAGAAGAAGGCTGGGACGAAGCGACCCTTCTCGATTTATGAAGTGCATTTCGGATCATGGCGGCGCAAATTGGAAGACGGCGTAAGCAGATCGTTAACCTATCCGGAGATGGCTGACCAGTTAGTGTCGTATGTGAAGGACATGGGTTTCACGCACGTTGAGTTTCTGCCCGTTATGGAGCATCCTTTCTATGGCTCCTGGGGATATCAGTTAACAGGCTACTTTGCGCCGACGAGCCGGTATGGCAGTCCTTCGGACTTCATGTATCTCGTGGACTGTTTTCACAGGGAAGAAATTGGTGTGATTCTCGATTGGGTGCCCTCGCATTTTCCAGGAGATGCCCACGGCTTGCACAAGTTCGACGGCACGTTTCTGTACGAACATGAGGATCCACGGAAGGGATTTCACCCGGATTGGAAGAGCTACATCTTCAACTATGGACGCAATGAAGTGAGGTCCTTTCTTATCAGCAATGCCTTGTTCTGGTTGGACCGCTTTCACATTGACGGGCTTCGTGTAGACGCAGTGGCTTCGATGCTTTACCTGGATTATTCACGAAAAGAAGGGGAGTGGATACCGAATGTATATGGGGGCAACGAAAACATTGAGGCAATAAGCTTGCTCAAAGAGATGAACGAAGTGGTGTACAACCAGTTTCCCGACGTGATTACGATCGCTGAGGAGTCTACGTCGTGGACGGGTGTTTCACGTCCCACGTACCTGGGTGGCCTCGGTTTTGGGCAGAAATGGATGATGGGCTGGATGCATGATACGCTGCACTACTTTAGTGAAGATCCGGTCTACCGAAGGTACCACCAGAATGAGATCACATTCAGCATTGTGTACGCATTTACCGAAAATTTCATGCTTCCTCTTTCTCACGACGAGGTCGTGCACGGCAAGGGATCTCTGGCCGGCAAGATGCCCGGTGATGAATGGCAGAAGTTTTCAAACCTCCGTTTGTTGTACGGTTACATGTTCACCCATCCCGGTACGAAACTGTTGTTTATGGGAGGCGAATTTGGCCAAACCTCTGAATGGAATCATGAAAAAAGCCTCGATTGGCATCTGCTCGAGTACGGTGTTCACCAGGGCGTACAGAAGTTCGTAGCCGATCTCAATCGATTTTATGCCAATGAAAAGGCCCTTTATCAATATCAATTTGAACACAAGGGCTTCAGCTGGATAGACTACTCCGATCAGGAGAATAGCGTGATCGCATTTCAGCGGCAGGCCGACACGAAAGAAGACCTGTTGATTGTCATTTGCAATTTTACGCCAATGGTTCGCTATCACTATCGCGTAGGAGTTCCCCATCGAGGATTCTGGAAAGAGGTATTAAATTCTGATCACGATCGTTACAACGGCAGCGGCGTACTGAACGAGAAGCCTGTGATGACCAGTCCGGTAAAATATCATAGTAGAGATAATTCGATTTCATTAACTTTGCCACCGCTGGGCATCTCCGTTTGGAAACTTGAACGCGAAGTAAAAGAGTTCGATCTCCCGGGATAAAATTAATGGAGGGGATGTTCGGCTTGATCTAATATTGAGCCTTGAAGAAACATATTTGCATACACGGGCATTTCTACCAGCCTCCGCGGGAGAATGCGTGGCTAGAAGTAATTGAAGTCCAGGATTCGGCCCATCCCTATCACGATTGGAACGAACGCATTTCGGCAGAGTGCTATGCGCCTAACACGGCGTCGCGCATCCTGAACGGAAGAGGCGTCATCAAGAACATCATTAGCAACTATTCAAAGATCAGCTTTAACTACGGTCCGACGTTGCTATCGTGGATGGAGGTAAACGATCCCTCTACTTATCATGCCATTCTGGATGCCGACAAGGAGAGCGCGCGGCAGTTTAGCGGCCACGGTTCGGCGATGGCCCAGGTATACAACCATATGATTCTCCCGCTCGCGAACGATCGCGATAAGGAAACACAAATCATCTGGGGAATAAGCGACTTTGAGTTTCGTTTTGGGCGAAAGCCGGAAGGCATGTGGCTGGCAGAAACGGCCGTGGACATGACGTCGCTGGATTTACTGGCAAAGCACGGCATTCGTTTCACAGTGCTGGCACCCCGCCAGGCGCGTGGCATTCGCAAGGTCGGCGAGTCGATTTGGGAAGACGTTACAACGGAGTCGCTGGATACAAAGCGCGCTTACAATTGTGTGCTTCCATCGGGACGCGAGATTGCATTGTTCTTTTATGATGGGAACATCGCGCAGGGCGTAGCGTTCGACGGCTTATTGTATGATGGCAACAAGTTTGCCAATCGTCTCATGAATGCATTCGATCCGGATGACGAAGGACCTCAGCTTGTGCACATCGCCACCGACGGCGAGACGTACGGTCACCACCATAAGCATGGCGACATGGCACTCGCCTTTTGTGTCGACTACATCGGCCGGCAGAAGGATGTTACGCTCACAAACTATCCCGAATTCCTGGAGAAGTTTCCGCCCACCTACGAAGCGATCATCCATGAAAACAGTTCCTGGAGTTGCGTGCATGGCGTGGAGCGGTGGCGCGCCAATTGTGGTTGCAATTCTGGCAAGCCCGATTGGCATCAGTTGTGGAGAAAGCCCTTGCGCGAATCGCTTGACTGGCTTCGCGACGAAGTAGCCAAGATCTATGAGAGAGAAGCAGGGAAGATTCTGCACGACCCTTGGCGCGCCCGCGATGAATACATTAAGGTCATCCTGTCTCGCAATGAATCGACGATAGAATCTTTTCTGAAGGAACACTGCATACGCGAGGTGGAACAGAATCGCGTTTTCCGGTTGATGGAGGTGCAACGGAATGCCCTGCTGATGTACACCAGCTGTGGATGGTTTTTTGACGAGATATCCGGCATAGAAACGGTACAGATTCTTCAGTACGCCTGCCGTGCTGTGCAGTTGTTAAGTCAGACGAGTGACATCAATCTCGAAGAGGAGTTTCTGAAACGGATAGAGATGGCACCCAGCAACCTGGCAGCGTTGGACAACGGTGCCGAGGTGTATCGAAAGTTTGTCCTGCCCTCCAAGACCAACCTGCAGCGCGTGGGTATGCACTACGCGGTCGCTTCCATATTCGAAGAAGATCCCGAAGCCACGCCGGTATTCAACTACACGACCAGCAACGATGTGTTTATACGAAAGGAAGCGGGTGAGATGAAGATGGTGCTTGGTGTTACGAATGTGAAATCCAATGTGACACGCTCAGAGAAGAAGTTTGCATTTTCTGCCATTTACATGGGGCAGCACAATATTATCGGGAATATTTCACTCGACATGGAGAATGAAAAATTTGCCGCCGTACAGGCGCAGATGGCTCAGGCTTTCGAGGAGGCGCGCGTGGCTGACATCCTGGGATTGATGCAAAACTACTTCGGCGGAGAGAAGTTCACTATCTGGCAGTTGTTTCGCGATGAGAAACGGAAGGTGTTCAACCTGATCACCTATCAAAGTATGCGCGACCTCGAGAACTCTTTGCGAAGGATATACAATCGCGACTATCCGCTGGTCATGGCGCTGGCTAACAGCGATACTCCGATTCCCAATGCCTACCGGACTACATTTGCCTATGTACTGAATGAGGACCTGGTACGGTGTTTTGAATCAGAACGCATGAACGTTGGACAAATCGAACGCATCATGGGTGAACTTGTTAAATGGAGATTGGAAATTGAGGATATCGGGAAGCTTGAAAGACTGGCCGGTGAAAGCATCTTCAGAGAGGTGCGGCGCATCGCCGTAGAAGGCGACAATCACAAGCGAATCCAGCGCCTGAACCGCGTGTTTCCGCTACTGCTGATGTTCAAGCTGCAGCCCAGTTTGTACAAGAGCCAGAATCGCTACTTTGAGATGGCGTCATCGGACCGTGGTTATCGGGGACATTCAACGGAGTGGGTTAAACATTTTGTGGCGCTCGGAGATCACCTGGGCGTAAAGCTCGAATAAAAAATTATGCCTGACCGGCCGCGAAAAGTCCGTACCCTTCTCGGCACCTTAGCATGCCTTCTGCTGCTGATCCACGTCGCCATAGCGTTGGTGATTGTTGCGTGGCCGGATGCCAGCAGGCGCAGCAGGGTCCTGGGTTTTTACCGGCGGTTCGTGGTATTGGGCCCTTTTTTTCAGGAATCGCGCATTATATCGACTCAACATTTGCTGGTAAGTCAGTACGAGAAAGAAGCGTGGTCGGAGGGTACTGACTTTGCCTGCCTCGCGGTGGCAGGTAAGGCAGGAGGAAAATATGAAGCCCTTCAACGGCAGTCGTTCGAAAACTTCCTGGCGGATCGGGCGGCTCGCGCAAAGAGAAGGGATGCTAATTCCCTTGCCGTGAGGGAACTGGAGGGTTACCTGAGATCGCGGCCCGCATTCAATCGTGCTGACTCTATAGCCGTGGCGTTCATTCGCCAAAGCGCGATCGGTACTGAGGTGCATATCGATACGATCTACCAATACAAATTCAAACGGTAATATGACTGGCTCGACCACCTGGCGCGCGTACCGTGATGAGTTGGCATGGCAGATTCTCCATCCCGTGTCGACGCTTGTATTCACTCGGGCGTTGAGCGTCGTTGTGCTACTGAAGATGTTATGGCAATGGCCCATCCGCAGTGAGTGGTTGAGTCTTCATCACTGGCCGCTGCCCCATGGACCACTATCGGGACCGTTGCTTTTGCCGGCGCGATTTGCCAACGCTCATCCGCACGTCTTTTTTTTCGCTGCGTCATTGTTTCTGGTCGTCCACCTGGCGGTGAGAAGAAACTACTTCACGGCGGCACTATTCTGTGCATTGGTCTTCAATTTGTTAATGATCAACCAGCCCACCGGCGATGGCGGAGACGTGGTGGCGTTTATGCTGTCCGTGTGGGCAATTTTCATGGTGCCTCCACGCGCTACGGCATCGCCATACGCTGCGTCCATACAAACGGTGCTGTACAATATTGCCAGACTGTGCTGTTGTTTGCAATTCGTGTTTCTCTATGCCGCTTCCGGCGTTGACAAGCTCAAAAGCAACCTATGGACTACTGGAAAAGCATTTGAGTCCATGCGCATGGCCGGAGGCATCATCAATCCAGGCTTCCCGGCTTGGTTAGCCACGCCATTCTGGGATGTTACCCTTACCTGGAGCACGATTCTGCTGGAGATTATGTTTGGCCTGTTGATCTGGTTCAGGCCATGGCAACCTGCGCTGATCCTGGCAGCCGTGGTGTTTCATCTGGGCATATGGTGGATGCTCGACCTACCGGACTTTGCACTCCTCATGATTGTCGCCGTCATGATATTCCTGCGTGACGACCAATACCGAAAGCTGTTCAAGCCATGGCTTCTTTCAACGTAGTGTTGTCAAGGTAGTTCCACACGAGGCTGCTCGCTCCGATAATGGGCGCCGCCTGGTTCTGCAGACCCGAAGGGAGAACTTTCACCTTCCCGCGGAACAAGGGCATCAGGTTCGCTTCCATGTGCTTGATCGTTGGCTTGAAGATCAGGTCTCCTGCCAATGAAAGTCCGCCAAACAGGAAGATCGCTTCCGGATCGGTGTGCACAACAGTTTCCGCTAGCTTCATACCCAGGATACGACCCGTGTATTCAAAGGCAGCGAGTGCGACTAGGTCGCCACGGACTGCCGACTCAGTGATCATCTTCGTGGTGAGATTGTCAAAGCTGATCCCGCGAAGTTCGCTGGGCTCGAGGTGATCGGCCAACAGCTTATATACCGTCCGCTTGATGCCAGTAGCCGATACGTATGTTTCGAGACACCCGCGTTTTCCGCAGTTACAGAAACGGCCGGCCGGATTCACAGACGTGTGACCAACTTCTCCTGCAATCCCGTGTTTTCCATTCAGCAGATGTCCGTTGCAAACAAAGCCACTGCCTAATCCGGTACCCAGGGTGATGACGACAAAGTCCTTCATTCCCTTGGCGGAGCCGTATACCATTTCGCCTACAGCCGCTGCGTTAGCGTCGTTGGTGACAATAGCGGGGAGATCGAATTCTTCTTTGAACATATCGGCGAGTGGAATGATCCCCTTCCAGGGAAGATTCGTCGCGCGCTCAATCGTTCCTTTGTAGTAGTTTCCGTTCGCGGCGCCTACGCCAACACCAATGATCTTGTGCGACCCCGGAATCTTGGCGATCTCCGTGCGTAATGCCGCAGCAAGACCCTTGAAATAATCCCTGAACTCTGCGTATTGCGTAGTGGAAATGCTGCCGTGGCTGATTACACTGCCCGTTCGGTCAACAATGCCATACTTGGTATTGGTGCCACCTATGTCAATACCGATCGTGAGCTCTCTCATAGTAACGCAATTTTGGTTTGTATGGATTGTGACTTAGTTATATCGAAAGGATCTTGGCAATTCGGAATGATTCTGCGTCGATGTCGTGATGCTTGTCCATGATATCGCCGAACTTATTGTAAACAATCTTTTTGTTTCGGATGCCGACCATGCAATCAAACTCGCCTTGGAACAGACCTTCGACTGCGCCCACGCCCATTTGGGAAGCGAGCACGCGGTCGAAATAGGTGGGACTGCCGCCCCGCTGCAAGTGACCCAGAACGGTAACTTTAATATCGAAGTAATCCGAACGTTCCGCGACTTTTTTTGCCAGGGAATGGGCATCGCCGATCTTCGAACCCTCAGCGACGACAACAAGATTGGATTTCTTGTTCGTCTTTACCCCTTCGCCAAGCAAGGCGTAAAGCTCTTCGAAGGACATATTTTCTTCGGGTACGATGATGGCAGCGGCACCGCCGGCTATCCCGCTGTTGATGGCGATGTAGCCGGAATGTCTTCCCATTACTTCTACAAAGAACAGGCGATTGTGCGACAACGCTGTGTCGCGGATGCGGTCGATCGCCTCGACGGCTGTATTGGTTGCCGTATCATAGCCGATCGTGTAGTCGGTACCGGCCAGGTCATTGTCGATAGTTCCGGGTATACATATCGACGGAATGCCATGCTCTTCGTAAAACTTGTGAAGTCCTGTGAATGTGCCATCTCCGCCAATGGCGATCAGGGCGTCAATTCCCTGCTTCTTTATTTGTTCGATGGCCTTTACCCTGCCTTCCGGTGTTCTGAAGTCTTTGCTGCGGGCCGACTTAAGGATCGTACCTCCGCGCTGAATAATATTGCCCACAGAACGTGCATCAAGCTTCATGATGTCACCCTCGATCATACCTTCGTAACCTCTCATGATCCCGACGCAACTCTTCTTGTAATAGGCACAGGCGCGGACCACGGCACGGATGGCTGCATTCATTCCCGGAGCGTCGCCACCCGAGGTGAACACGCCGATCTTCGAAATTTTATTGTCCATTTATGAATACAATCCAACAAAAATAAGGGACGACTACTAGTTTACAATCAACAATTTCATCAATTGGATTTCAATCGTTTGAAATAGTTGATCAGCCCGTTGGTTGACGAGTCGTGCGACGCGACCGGTTCGTCTGAGGTGAGTTCTGCGAGAACTCTCTTGGCAAGCACTTTTCCCAATTCAACACCCCATTGATCAAAGCTGAAGATGTTCCAGATCACCCCCTGTGCAAAAATCTTGTGCTCGTAGAGGGCGATCAGTGAGCCCAGCGTACGGGGCGTCAGTTGTTTAAACATGATACTATTGGTGGGCCTGTTTCCGTCAAATACCCGGAAAGATGCCTGGAAGTCAAGTTCATCTTTACTCATCCCTGACGCCTTCAATTCCTCTTCCACTTCTTCGAGAGTCTTGCCTCGCATGAGTGCTTCGGTTTGGGCAAAGAAGTTCGACAACAACTTTACGTGATGGTCGCCAATGGGATTCTGACTAATGGCCGGCGCCAGGAAGTCACAGGGTATGAGTTTGGTTCCCTGGTGAATAAGCTGGTAGAAGGCGTGCTGCCCATTCGTTCCCGGTTCGCCCCAAATAATGGGGCCCGTCTGATAATGCACAGGCTCGCCATCTCGGCCAACAGCCTTACCGTTGCTTTCCATGTTTCCTTGTTGGAAGTAGGCGGCGAACCGGTGCATGTACTGGTCGTAGGGGAGGATCGCCTCTGATGCAGCGCCAAAGAAATTGTTATACCAAACGCCCAGCAGGGCGAGGATGACGGGGATGTTTTTCTCAAAGGGAGTTTCGCGGAAGTGCTTGTCCATAGCATGCGCGCCTTCCAGCAGTTGAACAAAATTTTCGTATCCTATCGTACACACGATAGACAAACCAATCGATGACCACAGCGAATAGCGACCGCCTACCCAATCCCAGAAAACAAACATATTCTCCGGCGCGATTCCAAAACGCGTAACTTCTGCGGTGTTCGTGGAAACCGCGACGAAGTGCTTGGCAACGTCTGCCTTACCCGCCGATTTCTCCAGCAGCCAGGCGCGCGCAGATTCGGCATTCGTCATGGTCTCCTGCGTGGTGAAAGTTTTGGACGCAATGATGAACAGCGTCGTCTCCGGATCGAGGTCTTTCAGCGTCTCGGCGATGTGCGTTCCGTCGACGTTCGAAACGAAATGCGGCTTAATTTGCTTCGCGTACGGACGCAGGGCCTCGGTAACCATATAGGGACCCAGGTCGGAACCACCGATGCCGATGTTAACAATGTCGGTGATGGCTTTGCCGGTATATCCTTTCCATGCCCCTGTGTGCAGTTGCGACGAGAAGTCTTCCATCTGCTTCAATACTTTATTCACTTCGGGCATCACATCCACGCCGTCCGCCATGATCGGGGCACCGGTACGATTGCGCAGCGCGACGTGCAATACAGCGCGCTTCTCTGTCTGATTTATTCTCATGCCGGTGAACATCGCCTCGATGGCATCCTTGAGATCTACCTCCCGGGCTAGGGAGAAGAGATCCTTCAGGGTTTCTTCGGTGACAATATTCTTGGAATAGTCCACCAGGATATCTTCGAATGTTGCGTGGAATTTGTTGAAGCGTTCGGGATCGTCATGAAACAGCTCGCGCATGGTTGTGGCCTGCATGGTAAGAAACTGAATTTCCAATTTTTGCCAGGAGCTGGTAGTGGAAGGGTTGTGCTGAGGAAACATACGCTAGGTTGGTTTGGTCGTGTCGCAGAACTTCTGTGAGGGAAGTTAGGGGAGGCCGACAGTTGGTTACTTCTTGAATTTGTTCACGAGCAAGGCCAATTTCTCTTCCATGCTCATTTCCTTCGGTTTGTCTTTAGGCTTGTTGTCGCGATGCTTGTCTCCCTGAGGCCGCTCTTTTCTGCCTTTGCCGCTATCCGGCGTACGCTGAGGCTCAGCTTGAGCAAAGGGATCCTTTTTCATCGAAAGTCCAATGCGTTTCCGCGGAACGTCAACCTCCACCACGGTCACCATTACCTTCTGTTGAACGCTGACTACTTGCTGAGGATCCTTGATGAAGTTATCAGACAAATGACTGATGTGTACAAGGCCATCCTGGTGCACGCCGACATCGACAAAGGCACCAAAGTTGGTCACGTTCGTGACGAGCCCCGGCAGGCGCATGCCTATTTTCAGATCGCCTATGGTATTGATACCGTCTGTAAAGCTGAATACTTCAAACACTTTGCGCGGATCGCGTCCCGGTTTCTCAAGCTCGGTGACGATGTCTGTCAACGTGGGCAATCCCACCTTTTCGGTGACATAGCGCTTCAGGTCGAGCTGCGCACGCAACTCGGCGCGCGTCATGAGGTCGCGCACTTCGCAGCCCAGGTCCTTTGCCATGTTCTCGACAATAGGATAACTTTCAGGATGGACAGCGCTGGCGTCGAGTGGGTTCACGGATTCACGGATACGCAGGAAGCCGGCCGCCTGCTCGAACACTTTTTCGCCGAGGCGGCTAACCTTCATCAAGGATTGGCGATCCTTGAAGGGTCCATGCTGATTGCGGAATTCCACGATGTTGCGTGCCAGCGACGAGCTCAGTCCGGACACGTATGACAACAACTCCTTGCTGGCCGTGTTTACTTCAACACCCACGGAGTTCACGCAGCTCATAACGATGTTGTCGAGACCGGTCTTCAGACGGGGCTGGTCTACGTCGTGCTGGTATTGCCCGACGCCAATTGATTTGGCATCGATCTTCACCAGCTCTGCCAAGGGATCCATCAGGCGACGACCGATTGAGACAGCACCGCGCACGGTGAGGTCCTTGTCCGGAAACTCGTCGCGGGCGACTTCGGATGCTGAATAGACGGACGCACCGCTTTCGTTGACCATGACGACGGTGATCTTGTGGGATAGCCCAATGGATTTCACGAAGGCCTCTGTTTCGCGTCCAGCCGTACCGTTGCCAATAGAGACGGCTTCGATATCGTACTTCTCGCAAAGCATTTTGATGAGCGCAGAGGCCTTGGCCGATTCGCGCTGAGGCTCGTGCGGATATATGGTATCGTTATAAAGCAACTTTCCCTGGCGGTCGAGGCATACCAGTTTGCAGCCTGTGCGAAAACCGGGATCGAGGGCCAGCACATTCTTCTGTCCCAACGGTGCGGCTAGCAGTAGTTCGCGAAGATTGTCGGCGAATACGCGAATGGCATCTTCGTCGGCTTTCATTTTCGACTCCATGCGAACCTCGGTCTCCAATGATGGTTTCAGGAGGCGCTTGTAGCTGTCGCGCACCGCCAGCTTTACTTCAGCGGATGCGGCATTGTCGGCCTTCACAAATACCCGCTCGACGGCTCTCACCGCCATCTCTTCGTCAGGAAATATATCCAGGGCCAGAATGCCTTCTTTCTCGCCGCGACGCATGGCCAGGAGGCGATGTGAAGGTGTCTTGGCTATTGGCTCAGTCCATTCAAAATAGTCTTTATATTTCTGTCCGTCGGACTCCTTGCCTTTCAATAGCCGCGATTCGATGACTCCCTGGTGCCAGAAAAGGTCACGCACGTTCTTGCGAACAATGGGATTTTCATTCGCCCACTCGGCAATGATGTCACGCGCTCCGGCCAATGCCTCGCTGAGGTCGGCCACGCCTTTCTCGTTGTCAACGAACGTGGCCGCAAACGCGGCGATATCGAACGGTTCCTGATCGATCAACTTTTGGGCAAGCGGTTCCAGCCCTTTTTCCCGGGCTACG
>DATHKA010000075.1:0-2065 GCA_035489615.1 Chryseolinea sp. | reverse complement strand
TCGCGTGATGCTGATGACGAACAAGTGAGTACGAAAGAGACCACCTACAATGCCGATCACTTCCTTTCCTATGCACTGAACGCAAGTCCCGCAAAACTGTCACTGGCAAGACTTGCTGCTGAGCGGGGTAGTTGTGAGGAGATTCGTGACCTTGGAATTATGATGATGAAAGAAGAGGATGAAGTGGCAAAAAAAGTGAAAGTACTCGCCGCAAAACGGAGCATCTATCCACCTCATAAATTTGATGCCAACGCCTTAAATGAATTCGGCAATCTGCACGAAGATGTGCCTGCGGAGTTTGACAAGCAGTTCGTCGTGCGCGCCATCTCCGTTCTGGAGAAAGATGTTGATATGTTAAGACATGCCACCGAATGTGAAGACCGGTGGGTAAGATTACTGGCATCAGAACGCCTTCCGCTTGTTGAACAACAACTGGCACAGCTCAGGTTTATCAGGGAAAGAGCAACGAAGGGCGACTAACCTAAAGTTGCCCTTTTCACGGTGGCTGATGAAGCGGGATTCGGTCGACGGTTTGTACCAGACGGGCAAAAGATTGACGTGCTGATACTCACCCTCGTGATGCTTCACGACTTATACGACCCATCCCTTGCGATACGTCCTTCCTACAAACTGATTGGCTTCTTCGAAATTGGTGATTTTCATCTTCTCTCCATCCCACAGCAACTTCTTCCGGCCATTAAATTCCATATCACCTTTAGCGTTTTCCTTTCTCAGCATGTAGCTGCGTATAGCCAGGTTACCCATCAGCACCGTTTCGGTCATCGGGCCGGCATAGTCGAAAGACGATGTTAATTCCTTGTGCTCTTTGCTGCCGAAGCCAGCCTTACATGCATCGACCCATTTTCTTTGGTGTCCGTATTCTGGTTCTTCGGTCGATCCCGTTTCCGGGCCGAAATCTTTCGTTCCGTCGTTCAGGTAAAGTTTCGGCATCAGCGGTGAGCTGTCGTTAATATTGGTGGATATCAGACCCTTCTCACCAATGATGAGAACGCCGTTCGCGCTGTTCGCGCCGCCAATGTCGCTATCGGCGGGAACGATCTCCGGATGCGACGGCCGGATTCCCCCATCACTCCACGTCATCTCAATAGGCGATTGACTCTTTTGTGTAGCCGCGAAATGGATCGTAATGAACGATGATGGCGGACATCCTTCGGGATGGTAGTCTGCGTTCCACATTTGTGAGTATACGGATGCCACGCTGCACTCCGCGTCGGTAGGATATTTCAGCCCAAGCGTACGAAACGGAATATCGATAAGGTGGCAACCCACGTCACCCAAGGCACCCGTTCCGTAATCCCACCAGCCACGCCAGTTGAACGGATGAAGGTTGGGGGTATACGGCTTGTATTCGGCCGGGCCGAGCCAAAGGTCCCAATACAAGTCCTTAGGCTTTTTGGTTTCGTCCGGAGCGGGCATCGCAAAACCCTGCGGCCAAACCGGACGGTTCGTCCAAATCTGTACTTTTGAAATCTTACCCAGCTTTCCTGAGTCAACCCAGCCCTGGACCATTTTTAATAGCGGATTCGATCCTCCCTGGTTTCCCATTTGGCTTACAACCTTTTTCTGCCGCGCCATTTCGGTCATGATTCGTGCCTCACGTATGTTGTTGGACATGGGCTTTTGAACGTATACGTGCTTGCCGCGCTCCATGGCA
Organism: Chryseolinea sp.; assembly: GCA_035489615.1. Classification (GTDB taxonomy): domain Bacteria; phylum Bacteroidota; class Bacteroidia; order Cytophagales; family Cyclobacteriaceae; genus Chryseolinea. The sequence goes on along the minus strand of DATHKA010000075.1, from coordinate 390 downwards.
TAAACTGCTGCCGGTGCATGCACGTGATCGGGCGTAGAAATAGTTACCGCATCGATGTCCTTTTCCTGGTCGAGCATAGTACGGTAATCGTTATACAGCTTTGCCTTCGGAAAGCTCTCCACCGAACGTTTCGCTGAGCCCGAAAAATCAACATCACATAGCGCGAGCACTTTTTCGCGTCCCTTTACGGAAGCATTCATTATGTCACTGGTTCCTTTTCCACCCGATCCGATCGCAGCAAGAACCAGTTGATCACTGGGCGCCGTAAAACCAGCGCCTCCAAGCACATGCCTGGGCACAATAAAAACTGAGGAAGCGATCAGACTTTGTTTAAGGAATTTTCGACGTGAGGCGTCAGCTTTGTTTTTGTCAGGTGTTTTCATGGCGGGA
>DATHKA010000074.1:0-10606 GCA_035489615.1 Chryseolinea sp. | reverse complement strand
ATTGTCTTTTTGTGGTATAGGTGCAAGCTGTTGATAAACTCGATCCCAAAGCGGTTTTGGAGAAAGACCTTGTTTTTGCCTGAATTGCCGTGCTGTTCTCAAACCGTAGCGCCAGTAACTCAGTTCGAATGCGGGATTACGATCGTTATAATAGTTATTGTTTTCAGAAACAGCGACAATTGGCGCACCGAGCACGAATCTATTAACCGCCGAATCATACGTGGGATAAGTAGCGAGGAAATCAGCCGACGCGTCAACAATAGGGCTCCATTTTTCTAACGTTGCAGGTACGGGATGAGCGCGGTAATCAAGATCTGCAAAAAATATTGGATGGGGTTGCTGCCACACGAGAAAAGCATGGATAGGATGCGGCCATTCTCTGCCATCAGGTCCGGTACATTTAGGAAAGCGGGAGCCAGAATAACCTTGTGAGGCAGCGCGCTGTTTTGCACCATCGAGGTTAGCCCGGTAAACATCAAGGCTCTTCTCAAGAAGCTCCCACCGGTTCCATAATGCATGATGCGCGGTATTCCATAATATCATTTCATAATGAAATCGCCCATACCAACTGTTACTTACGAGGCCGGTTTCTTGCGGAGGATAATAACCTGAGGCGTTAATCTTCATATTGTATTGCGACAAAACAATCCGTCGCTCCAATTCTTTCCATCTCGGGTCACGGCTTTGTGAAAGATCGACGACTCCACCGCTATTCCAGTAACGAGGCCAATATTGAGTGGCGTTGGCCTGCACGTTTGCAAAGGAAGGTATCTGTGACACGGGACCCTGCGCAAAACAGACAACATAGCTAACATGCGCTCCACCGGATGGAATGAATCTAAACCGGTGGGGTGCTTCCTGCTCGACGGTACCTAAACCGCTCCAACGCACACCAGTTTGGTAGCGGGTGCTATCCATCGTTCTGTTAAATAGGATTGATTGTTTCTCCCTGGCAGCGACTAATGTTAGGTGCTGCTCCGGCTTTTGGTAATTTGAGCCGTTGCTGAATACTTCAAGACTTGCATAAGGGAATTCAATGAATATGCCCAACCTCCCAAGGGCAATAAGCGGCGACTCTATATTGAATGCAACGATGTCTTTATAAGGGTCGCCTACCGTCGTCACCTTTACAGAATAGCCTCCTATTTCAAATCGGCTAATGCAGATGCCTTTCCAAAGATCAACATACTGGTCCGCTTTCTGCAAGTCATCGAATGGACTGGCGTTCCCATTTTCTTTGCGTAGCCAAAGACCGATACGCCCCAGGTTAAACCGGTGGGGATTGGCCGCCAGCCATTGCGATAACGCCGGTTGTTGAGCGTCGATCAGCTCATACGGCACCATCCTACCATTCGTTTTTATAGGAGTCGTCTGAAAATCCTCAAGGGCGACACCGGGTGGAAGTGGCGCCTTGTGCCAAGCCCACTCGGACATTGTGGTAAATCTGTCCGTAAGGGTCTGCATGCCTGTTACATCGAACCCGAAAGCAAAATTACCATTACCCACCTGCGTGGGCCCCTGCTCTTTGGGATCGGAAACGTGAATGTTGTGGCGTGTGACTACGGTTTTCCTGTCTATGGTGCCCGGCTTCATCTGTTGTGCGCCTACGGTCTGGCATATCAAAGAAAAGCTGACAGGCATTAAAACCCGCCAACTTATTTTGTTGATAATTCTCATTTAGTCTTTTTAATCCCAGTCAAATTCAACTACCTGATTGTTTAACTTCCATTTCGCCGGATACTTATTCTGCACCCAATCCAACGGCTCGCCGATGGGAAGATTTACTGACGCCTGGGAAAAGCACTCTTTGATGAATGCTTTTTGTTCAGCGCCGACTGCCGCAGTCTGTGCCGAGATGAAGAAGGGGGCGCTGCTTTGTGCCAATAACTGCATCCACTGTTTGTTTTTTTCCCAGGGAATTGCTGTAGTAACTCCCACGCAATCTCCATCGACCTGGTAGAAATGCCTGTGCTGAACCATCCTGAATCCCATAGTGTTGACGCCCATTTCTTTGGTACGAATCCATTCCTTGCCGCTTGTGTCGTCGCCTGTACGATACACCTCAAACAGCCCGGCCGATAAGTGGCTGATAGAATTACACCCTATCAGGCACATATCACCAGATGCTACACGAATAGCTTTATATAAGTCGAGTATGACTTCCGCATTGGTCTTCGAGCGGTCGTTGAAATGCCAGCCGGGAGCCGTCATGATATCGTTCATCTCTTTACCCCAGCGGCCGAAAATATCGAATGTTGTGTAATCATGCTTAACAAGTTCAAATCCCCAGGTCCTGTATAACCTGAACAGACTGCAGACGAACTCGCGGCTCTCGTCGATTGTGGGATCGAGAACCTGACCGCGACCTTTTATCAGCCATGTACTTTTTTCATTTGGTCTTGCTAGCAATGGTCTTGTCCATAAGCCGGGGCGCATGCCGAGGTTCGATATTTCTTTTATCAGCTTTGGCATATCACCAAATTTATCATTAGCCCTTGTATAGTCAGACCCTACCGACCATCCGTCATCAATCACCGAGAAAGGCCGGTTGGTAGTGTTCAAAGCCAATGGTGCCAGGAGGGCCGTGTGCTCCAGAATTAACCGGGCGGAGTTGTTACCGTAAGCGAAATACCAGTCGTTTATACCATACACCGGTTGTTCAACACGCCTCGGTTCTTCACATAGCATGCCACAGAACCGGCTAACAGTAGCAAACACATTTTCACTGCTGACATTCTTTGTAGTTACTATATCCGCAGCATGCAAAATGCGTGGGCCGAGTAACACCCCCTCACTCCCGTTCCTTGTATCCAGATGCAGAGTGAGTGTGTTGTTCGAAACGGTCCAGTAACAAAATGCACTGCAACCTGTTTTCACCCCGAAACAAACCGTTGCGTTATCGTTGTGTTCGACGCAATACCAGGGGAGTTTCCTGGTGGCATCGGGCATTTCAAAAGAAACGTCAGCATAGGTACGTTCCCAGGCATCTCCAGCCACTTTGGAGTGTTTGGGTATTGCATATTTCCAGGAAAGCTGCACTTCCTGTAAAGCTGTCGCCGGAGATTCGACAAATACAGCGACGCGGGCTTTCTCATTTTTCAACCTTACTTCTACATCCTGGCCCTGCCAGGCATGTTGATCTGTAGAACGCATAGCAAACGTGCCAGCGGGTGTTATGATCTTCACCCGGTCGGGCATCTGCATAGTGGTCCCGTTCCAGGGTTCAGCCAGCATGAAATCGGGTATCAATAAAGAGGTCAGTGACGCACCCGTAAGTTTTACAAAATTCCTTCGATTCAATGAAACAAATTTTATGGTTCAGGTAATTGTATTCACGATGATTATTAGCCGGCATTTCACGACCAGTGCAAACACTTGTACCTGATGCCGGTCTGCTAATCGGTGGATATCTGATTTATAAGAAAAGCTAAAATATTGTATCAATAATCAGGGTTCTGAATAAGAGATCCAAGACTTTTATCGATTTCCTCGCGAGGAATCGGTACTAAATAATTCGCCTTGCGGAATTTTCTACTGATCAGCTGGCTTATTGTATAAGTTTTGGCCGAACCATTTTTTTGTATGTTCATTGCGAGTAGTGGTGTAGGCTCTGTTCCTTCGGCTATCTGCCACCTGCGGACATCAAAGAACCTATGTCCCTCGAATACCAGCTCTATTCTCCTTTCATTTTGAATCCGCTTTCTTAATGCCTCTGCACTTTCCGTCACATCTGGCATGTTCACACCCGGCCTCCTGCGCACTATATTTAAATACATTCTTGCAGTTGCTTCATCCCCCAACTCAAATTTCGCTTCTGCATAGTTCAGCAAAATCTCCGCATATCTGTAGAATATCCAGGGGTTGGTAGGCCTGACAGTAGAACCGACAGGAGGAATATTTTCAATAATGAACTTTTTGAGATAGTAGGATGTAAGGGACGCATTCCAACCCGCATTGGGACTTTCTGGTGAATCTTTTCCGCCGTGCCAGGTTTCCGTTTCCCTGCCTGCCCACACACTACCATCATGCAGGATGGATGCTTCAAAACGTGGATCGCGGCCGACATAAGGATTGGCCGGATCATATCCGGAACTGCCATCAAGTGTGAGCGTACCGTCTGCGGCGACAATATAGGGCGCTTTACCTGTAGCTTTCATCTCATAGGCATTGACGAGATTTTGAGTGGGATTGTGTGCGCCAAAGCCATCAGAACCGTTTCTGCCTTGGTGCAGGTTGAAGGGAGTGCTGTTGGCCTGCGTAAAAAAGCGGCCAAAAATGATCTCTTTGTTATCCGCGAGGAAGGTTTTTTGGTAGTCATCATTCAAGTCGTAACCGGCGTTCAGCAAAGCTTCTGCGGCATCAGCTGCAGATTTCCATTTCGCATTGTCATGCTGGGGATTGTTTTGTTTGCTGGCGGCGTACAAAAGTACGCGCGCCTTTAGTGCTTTGCACGCACTGGCCGACGCCCGGCCCTTATTGGCTGCGGTCTGATCCGATGGCAGCAGAGCGGCGGCGGCATCCAGCTCTTTTACAATAAATGAAACACATTCATCATAGGAAGCGCGGTTCACTGTAACATCGCCGTTCAGTTCAAACACATCGGTAATGAGGGGCACTCCGCCATATCGCCAGATGAGGTTGGCATAAAGACTGGCCCGAAGAAATGCCATCTCGCCTTTTACCTGTGCTTTGAATGCATCATCGCCCGGTGCTGTATTAATTTTCGAGAAAAATATGTTTATATTCCGGATAAAACCATAGGCGAAATTGAAGTAATTGATGGTACTGCCCAGTCCTGACACATTATCAGCTGTTATTTCTCCTGTTTGAATCAGGCGCAGGTTGCCCCAATTATGGATATTATACGTTTCATCGGCAGCGGCGGGCAGGATATCCATTTGAAATCCATGCAGGAGGCTATTATAGTTGCCATTCACATAGAGCTGAATCAGGGACGGATCGTTCCAAACATTTACATCAGATAATTTGTCCAGTGGATTCAAATCGATTTTGTTGCAGGAAAAGCCTGTGATAACAATAAGTATATAGATCAGTTTTTTCATTGCTTAAAATTTAGAAAGTTACCGTAACGCCCACATTGATCACACGTTGGGGCGGATAATACCAATAGTCTGTAGTTTCGGGATCGAATCCCAGGTCCTTCATCTTGTCGGCCAGAACAAGGAGGTTACTGCCACTAATATATACGCGCAGCTTTTTCATCTTCATTTTACTTATCAGCCGGTTGGGCAGATTATATCCTAACTGAACGTTTCGCAGTTTCAAAAAAGAAGCATCGATGAGCCATTGGGTAGAGCTGTTCGTATTATTATTGAATAATTCGTAAGACGCCCTTGGCATACTTGCATCGGTATTTTGGGGTGTCCAGCGGTCGTTCGCTCGCCACGCCAGGAAATTGCCCAGTGAATAGCTCATTACGGGGAAATATTCTCCAAAGGATACCCTTGCATTCGCCTGTCCTTGCAACAGAAACGAAAAGTCAAAGTTCTTATATTGAAAATTCGCGTTGAAAGCGTAGGTTATCTGTGGCGTAGCTGTTTCATTGATCCTGATCCGGTCGAGAGAATTAATTTCTTTATCGCCATTTACATCTTCATATTTCAGGTCGCCGGGGCGTGCATTGATGAAATGGGGATTCTTGTCGATGTCTGCCTGGTCTTTGAATACGCCGATCGCCTTGTAATATAAGCCTGCTCCAATGGGTCTGCCGGTGGCAAACTGGTAAGGTTCAGCAGCAGGTTGCTCATCGCTGAACACTACTCTATTTTTCGCATACGCAAAATTGCCACTTATATTATACCTTAACTCGCCCACCCTATTTGCGTGCGACAGCATTAATTCAAGACCTTCATTCTCAACGATACCAATGTTTTCATCAGGCAATACCAGCCCCGTGTAGCCGGGAATTACCGCTGCGCGCTTGGTAAGGATATTGGAACGTGTTGTCTTGAACAGTTCAAAGGTCATGTCTAATTTACCATTCCAGAGGCTTGCATCAAGGCCTAAATTCGAGGTCTTCGCCGTTTCCCAGGTGATATTCGGATTCGGCGCGCCTGTTTGCACCAGGCCATTCACATCATTGTTACCGATAACATAATTATTGCCATAGCTGAACGTCTGGAGATATTGAAAAGGGTTGATGAGGTCGTTACCCATTACACCATAGGACGCCCGGATTTTTAGATTGGAAACGAACTGGATTTGATTGAAAAAACTTTCCTTCGAGATCACATAGCCGGCTGATACGCCTGGGAACGTGCCCCAGCGGTTACTGGCTGGGAAGTTCGGAGAACCATCCCTCCGGATGGTAACCTCAGCAAGATATTTTTCTCCATAGTTGTATGAAATCCTTCCGAAATAATTCTTACGTGCGCCCTGAGTAGCTGAACCGTCATTACCCTGTTTATTTTTGTCGCTGCTGCCAGCAAATATCTCGGGAAGAGCAGTTGATACAAAATCACTTCTGTAGGCTACCAGGTAATTGCCATTGGTGGTTTGCTGCTCATAAGCCATCATTAAGCCCAGCGTGTGACTGCCAAACTTTCTGTCATAATTTAACCGGGACGTCAAATATAACCGGGAACCGAGATCATTCCGGGCTAACAAATCAGGATTATTGGGTCCTTTACCTGACCTGCCTTTGACCAACTCCCCGGAGTTGGCATCTTTATAATACACGTATGTGGGCAACTGCCAAGTTTTAGAAGAAATTACATTTGGATCAAAGCTACCACTTCCGTAAAGTGAGAGCCCTTTGATAAAAGGAATTTCGATTTTGCCGAACAAGGTTGTTTGCAGGGTGGTAATTTTGGTCTCCTGGTATCCATTGGCATCACTCACCCAGTTGATAATATTGTCGTTGTCTCTGTTGGGAGTCACCTTATCGGTGCCGGGCCAATAAGGCACCCAATTCGGCTGGTACAAGTAAATGTGGCTGTTCAGCTCGTTCATATTCCTGTAAGGGTAATGGTTGTTGTCGAAGCGCGCGGCCAGGTTCATGCCTACGCTAATAATATCAGTCACTTTTACATCGATATTGGAGCGCAAGTTGTATTGCTTGATCTTCGTAGAGCCAATTTTATATTGGCCATCCTGACCTACTTCGCCAAACGATAAGTAATATTTCGTTCTTTCCCCACCCCCGGATACAGATAAATTTGATCTGTGTTGCATCGTCCAATCTTTTACCATGAAGTTGTACCAGTTGAAGTTGGCGTAGCCAGGTTCTATACCTTCATTAAACTTCTGCAGTTCTTGCGCGCTGTAGCGTGCAGGCCTCCCTTCGCCTTGTTCTATTTCATTATATACATTAAAAAATGTGTATGAATCGGCCATCTTTGGATTCCTTGTTGGACCTGTGGCGCCCGCATCATAACTGAAGTTGATGGTAGGTGTTGCGTTTGCCAATCCGCGTTTGGTGGTAACGAGAATAACACCGTTTGCCGCCCTGGCTCCATAGATAGCTGCAGAAGCATCTTTTAATACTGATATACTTTCGATGTCATTAGGGTTGATAGCTCCAAGACCCTCCCGCTCAACCCCATCGATGATTACCAGCGCCGAATTGTTACCGGTAGTACTTCTGCCACGGATATTAATACTTGGATTATCTTTTCCCGGTTCGCCTGAACGGTTATTCATGATAACGCCAGGCAGCCGACCCTGTAAAGAGTTGGCGACATTGGTGTTGGGGCTTCTAAGGATTTCACTGCCTTTTACTTCTGCAACCGCGCCCGTAAGTGTTGCCTTTTTCTGCCTGCCATAGCCAACTACGATCGCCTCGTCCAAATCAGAAGCACTATGTTCCAAAGTGATCCTTATCAGCCGGTCGCTGTTTACACGGAGCGTTGTAGATTGATAGCCGATAGACGATACCTGGATCGTCGTAGATCTGGTCCCATCCGGAACGTTCAGGGCAAAGCTGCCATCGGTACCTGTAGAAGTACCGGATTGTGTACCCGCCACAATGATAGATGCATTATCGATCGGTCCGCCCTTCTCATCCACAACAGTCCCGCGTAAGATGGAGGTATCTTGCAGCAGCGCAGTTCTTCGAGTGGCTGATGAGGCTTTGTTAGCTGGTGGGTTTGGATAAACAAGAATATACTGTCCTTTTATATCGAAGCCGAGCGGCTGAGACGCAAACACCTGTTTAAGAAATCTCTCAACAGAAATATTTTTGGCATCAATCGTAACAGGTAGAGCCCCCTTAAGCGTAGCTTCTTTATAAATGAAGATAAGGCCGGTTTGTTTTTCCACTGACTGAAAGACCGACTCGAGTGCATATTGCTTACAGGACAAACTGACGGTTTGGGAACTGACCTTTGCAGATGCATTCATAACGAATGCAGTCAACAACATAATTGTTAGCTTCATTGGGAGCAATAGTTTTGACCAGTCAGTTCGATGCCTCTCTACCTTATCAGGGCTCGAAACTAAAAGGGTTGAATCCTCATGTGTTTTAACGGACGCACAACCCTGTTCTTTGTCAGGAACCGGCGTGACACCGTGCTGCACCCAGCCGGGTGCCTTACTCAAAGCAATTTTTAGCATACATTTGCATGGTCCCGATGCCTCGGGACAGGTTTAGGTGAAAAAAAGCAGTCTTTAGCCAGACTTTATGTTTTTTTTGTTACCCAAACCTTCTGCCAGTGATGTTACGAGCGTCGCTGGCTTTTTGTTTGGATAAGATCTTCTTAGCAATACTCTTAGTAGCTATACAATATGTGCCGGGTTATAAAAATGACCATGATATTAGATAACCATGACATTAGATAACGGTGAGTATTTTCCCTTCTAGCCTGAACTTGACACCTCCTACCTTTTGCAGAATATCCAGCACCTCTGATAAGTTCGCATTGCGATATATCTTTCCACGGAAGGCACCTTTGTCAACACTCGCCTGATAACGAATTTCAATATCATACCATCTTTCCAACTGGCGCATTACAGCCCGCAAGTCCATACCATTAAAGTTGAAAAGGCCGTTTTTCCAGGCCAATGCCTGTTCCATATCAAAATGCGCCTGTACTGCCACGCTTTGCCGATGCAGTTGGTTTGGCGCAAAGCTCTTTTTTACTGCTTGTTGATGCGGTTGAAGAATTACGGAAGTATCTACCCATACACGGCCTTCCACCAACGTAGTCTTTATTTCGGGTTCATTCTGGTATGCGTTAATGTTGAAGCTGGTGCCTAAGACCTGGACTGTTGACCTGCCATCCACATCGACTATAAAAGGTTTTAATTTGTTATGTGCCACTTCGAAATAAGCCTCACCACTGATCTTTACCGACCGTGTGTTGCCGGAAAAAACCGCCGGATAAGTGATAGAGCTTCCCGAGTTGAGCCATACTTTTGTGCCATCGGCTAATGTTATGCGGTAGTGGCCACCGGCGGGTGTCTGGATGGAATTCAACATTGCTGGTACCTCAGCAGATACTGTCTGCTGGTAGATAATATGTCCATTTTCCGGCTTATATATCTCTGTATTGCCCTGGCGTGTTACACTCCCATTCCCGGCATCATCTAATCTAATCGTGCGTCCATCTGCAAGCGTCAAGGTCGCTTTTGGCCCACCCGGGACAACATTCGATTGTGATGCTTTACTATATACCAAAGAGCTGACACGCTTTTCCTTATACATCGTTACGTAAGCAATAGCAGCCACCGCTAGAATGATAAGTGCGGCTGCAGCGTAACGCAACCATCGGGAATGCAGAAATCGGATACTTGACGCTTTTTGTGTTGTCGCCGGAATTGGTTCCTTTCCAAGGATGGTCTGTAGCATGGAATGCGACTCTTCTGCTGAAAATAACGGGTGAGATACTTCATAGTTGGACCAGCCATGCGCTATCAATTCTTTTGCTTCGGCGTCGTGCAAAGGATCAGCCAGCAATTCCATTAATTGAGCTGTTTCCTCTTCGGAGGCGGTTTGTGCAAGGTACTTTTGTAATAATATCTTCAGGTCGTTCGGCATATGCTACTTTGAAAGGACAACAATATTGAAAGGTGGGAGTAATGCTTTTCCATTTTTTTTATAAAAAAGTTGACTCAAGTAAAAGAACAATAATAAAAGCGGTGGTATTGGGACCGATCCGTTTGCGTAAAAATTTAAGTGCCAGGGACACATGTTTTTTTACTGTAGCAGGTGAAAGACCGAGATGCCGGGCGATTTCGTCATGACTCATACCTTTCTCGCGGCTTAAAAGGAACACCTTTCTCTGTTGAGTAGGTAGCGCCTGAATCGCTTGTTGTATCTGTACTAGCAGCTCCTGATAGGTGGTACGTTCGAGGCTAATGTGAAACTCTTCCTTAAACTTCATCTGCCATAGTTCGTTGCGCCTGTATTCGCGTGCCAATTTCTTGATCGCATTAAAAGCATGGTTTCGCGAGCAAACAAAGAGGTATGACCTGAAGTTGTTAACACTTGATAACTCAGCGCGGTTGGTCCAGATCTTGAGAAAAACATCCTGTACAATTTCCTGGGTCAATAGAATTGAATTGGTAAATCTCTGTACATAGTTAGCCAGCCTGTTGTGGTAGAAGTGAAAAAGTAAAGCGAAGGCATCTTCATCCCCGTTTGCAA
>DATHKA010000073.1:0-5053 GCA_035489615.1 Chryseolinea sp. | reverse complement strand
CCATCGGTCATGATGGATGGCAAATCTCCGGCATCGCTTTCGTTTAATGTACCCAATGTTGCCGGTGATTACGTCATTGTCGTGGAGGGTGTTACGACCGACGGGAAACCATTAAGAAGTCTAAAGAGCTTTTCCGTTTTTCGGGAATAGGAGAAAAAGAAAAAGGGCTGTCTCGTCCAGACAGCCCTTGTTTCATTGTTTACAGGGACTAAATTATTAACTCAACTCTTTTGTGAGTTCGTCGATCTTGGCCTGAGCTTCTGACTTGCCCAGCGAAAGCGACAGCTTGTAGAGCTCAAGTGCTTCACGCTGTGTTTCTTTCTTCTTGCGAGGAGCGAACTTGGTGCGCGATGCAGCGGTTTCCAGCGCTTGTGCCTGAGCGAAGTAGAGGTCGGCCTGGCTTGCCTTAGAAGCAGTATTTACTTCTTCGACTTTAGCCTCAAGCGTTGCTACGTCTTGCTCACGCATTCTGATCGTTTCGAGCTTTTGGTTGATCGTAGAATCGCGCTCGGTAACGGATTTTGCCAGTGAAGCGTTTTCGCCGCGCATCTTTTCAACCTCGCCTTGAAGCGCGGTGATTTGTTGCGTGCTCAGTTCCAGATCAGCCTTCAACCGCTTAATCGTGATGGCATAGCCACCCTTCGCGGATTTGAGAGACTTCTCAAGAGTTGCAATTTTTGCTTCTGTCTCACGGATGTGATTGTTGATGCCTTGAAGGCGGCTCTTGTAGTCAGTATACGAAGTTCCTTCAACTACATCGGTACGGAGAAGCTGGCGGCTGGCGTCGATCGAATCGATCAAAACACCGACTTCTTGCAGTTGTGCGGCCGTTGTCTGGCTTGCCTGAAGTTCGGTACGCAGTGAATCGTTCTGCGCCTGGAGCGCTTCTCTCTCTTTCTTATCGCAGCTCCAGAGCATTGCTACTATTGGTACTGCTAAAATCAAATTTCTAATCATAAACAGGATAATTTTAAGGTTACCAGGTCTTATACAAAAGAAGGGCAAGTCAGAATGAGTTGTTGATTTTGGCGATGAACGGCGTTTTTCGGGGGTCGAACTGCATTTATTACGAAAGGTCGTTGCGGTACGATCGAAATTTTGGGTAATTAATACCCAACCTGGGGTTAGCGTCGATACCCAAACAACGTTCCTTTGGGCTGTCTTGGAAATAGAAAGGCCGCAAATGCGGCCTTTCGGGAGGGTCTTTCCGGTATCGGCTCAAAGATCTGGACGGGCAACCCGGAATGTCGGCCACGTCTCTTATCATCTTATTTCATTGATAATGAACTATTTAGCGTTTTTCTTAATGAACGCACCCAGTTCTTTGCCGGCTTTGGCGTAGGATTCCTGCAGGCGGGCACCCGTTTCGAAGTCGTACCCAAACGCGTCGCGTCCCGGGGATTTCGTAATGGTGATCTTCGCGATCGCTTTTTCAGGCGCGTCGCTCTTCACAATCCACGCCTCTCCATCTATGTAAGCCGGCGCGCGTGTAATGCCGATGTTCCAGCCGGGCTCCGTTTTCGTTGTTTTAAAGATCAGCGTGAAGGGTGCGTCTTCAGCTACCGTCGACATCTCGGCGTATTTTGAAAACAATTCACGGAACTGAGGCTCAAAGCGCTCTTTCCGGTCGTCATACCAGGACTTTTCCCATTTGTCGCCAGTACCGGCTTCTTTGCCGTTGTAGTCTTCCTTCTTCTTGGAAACATAGTCGGCTTCCTTCGGAAACTTGCCGACCGACATATCATCATAGGAGAAAATAGTTTTAACGCCCTTTTGGTCCTTGAGCACACTCAGGTCGCCTTCGACAAGTTTAATCTTTTGTGCGTATCCCGAAGTGAGGCCGAAGCCCAAGAACAGAATCAATAGTGCTTTCTTCATATGGTTTTTACGTTGTTTTGAATTTGATTCGAATGCTATGAACGAATGATTGAGGCCAGGGTTTTAGCTTGTCAAATAATTTCTGACGCCGGGCGGGACAAAGTATGTCGGACATTGCTAATTTTCACCTTTCCTAAACTACGAAATTTTGACCATTAAACCCTTGAGGCTGTTCCTGACCACCTTGGCGTGCATAGCTCTCCTGAGCACTGCCTATGCGCAGCAAGTAAAGAAAGATTCGATCTACATGCGCGCGAACTACGACAAGTCCGAATATCAGATTCCGATGCGCGATGGCATTAAGCTCTTCACGATCGTATATGTTCCGAAAGACAAATCGGCCAAGTATCCGTTCTTAATGAACCGTACCTGTTACAATGCCTCGCGCTATGGAAATTTCAAAACGGGGACCCATCCGTCTCAATTCCTCGTGCGCGACAAATACATCCTGGTTTTTCAGGACGTGCGTGGTCGCTACATGAGTGAGGGAACGTTTGACAATATGCGCCCCAACATTCCCGGCAATGATGTGAAGAATAAGCAAGCTATCGACGAAAGCTCCGATACCTGGGATACCATTGACTGGTTAATCAAGAATGTGAAAGGCAACAACGGCAATGTTGGACAATTCGGTATTTCGTATCCGGGCTTCTACACGGCGGCCGCGCTTCCGGATGCACACCCCGCATTGAAGGCCTCTTCCCCTCAGGCGCCTATTTCTGATTTTTTCTTTGATGACTTCCATCATCAGGGCGCGTTTTTAGAGAGTTACACAACAGCCTTTGCTGTTTTCGGCTATCAGAAAGGCGGGCAAACCCGCGACAATTGGTTCGACGATCAATATAAGCGGTTTGAGCTCAAAGAGGGTGATGGCTATAAGTTCTTTCTTGAACAGGGACCCTTGAAGAACATCACAGAGAAGTTTCACTACGATAATTTTTTCTGGCAACAGATCATCGACCATCCCAACTACGACGAATTCTGGCAGAAGCGCAACCTGTTGCCTCACCTCAAGAACATCAAGCATGCCGTGATGACTGTGGGCGGATGGTTTGATGCAGAGGATTTGTATGGGCCGCTCAACATCTATAAGACCGTCGAGCAGACAAGCCCTGCTTCACGTAATACCCTCGTGATGGGTCCCTGGGGTCACGGTGACTGGGCACGCGAGCGCGGCAAGTCGACACACAATCACATTTATTTCGGAGACAGTTTGTCGACAAAATACCTCCGGGAAGTGGAGCGAAAGTTTTTTGCCTACTACCTGAAGAATGAAGGATCGCTGGGGTTGCCGGAAGCGTATATGTTCGACACAGGCGTGAAAGAGTGGAAGTCTTTCACGGAATGGCCGCCGAAGGATGCCCCCCGGCATCGCCTGTACTTCGGTACCGGTGGCAGGTTGTCCATAGATACGCCGCTCGACCAGCAAGCGGTGTTCGACTACGTATCCGATCCGGCGAAACCCGTGCCCTACACGTCACAAACGGAGGGTCTGGGCTTCACCCCGCGCAGCTACATGAGCGACGACCAGCGGTATGCGTCCAGCCGTCCCGATGTACTCACCTTTGAAACAGATCCGCTCGCTTCAGACGTTACCATCGCCGGCGAAATCACGGCCAGACTCAAGGTTTCTATGACCGGTACGGACGCAGATTTTATCGTGAAACTGATTGATGTTTACCCTGCCGATCATCCCAACTATGAACACAATCCTGCAAATATCGTGATGGGAGGATATGAGCAACTGGTGAGGAGTGAAGTATTCAGAGGGAGATTCCGGAACAGCTTCGAGAAGCCAGAGCCGTTCAAACCGGAACAAATAACGGATGTGAACTTCGCACTGCAGGATGTGCTCCATACGTTCAAGCCGGGACATCGCATGATGATCCAGATCCATAGCACCTGGTTCCCCTTCATCGACCGGAATCCGCAGAAATACGTGGACAACATCTACAAAGCGTCGGCTGAAGATTTCATCAAGTCCACCATCAAAGTATACGGCTCGTCGGTAGTTGAAGTTGGTGGCCAGCGCGAAATGAAAGCGAGAATTGATTCCAAAAAGTAACTTTGCTCCACCTGTGAGTACTCATTCGTCCACACAGGCTGTATAGCATGAAACAATTGTTTGTTGAACTTATGAAGACAAGGTTGAGGCTGACGTACTGGTGGTGTTTGTTTGCGGTGACGGCCGTGGCGCAGCATAAGAACATTGAGATCGGAGAATTGCCGGCCGATGCGAAGCGCTCTATTCCGACGGTACTGATCAGTCGAAAAGACGCTAAGTCCATTGTCGTGAAGGGTGCGAATAACACGTTTTACCTGAGCAACGACGTGGGCACCACCTGGCAATCGGTAAACGCGGCGGGAATGGATAACGCCGAATGGATGTCGTTGACATCCGATTCGAAGGGGATAGTCTACGCCGTTTACGCTACACCCCTTGATAACCATTCTCGTGTCATGATGGCGCAGTCGAAAGATGACGGAAAAACATGGAGCGCTCCCGTTGCCGTGTCGCCGACAGGAGGAGAACAGAATTATCCATCATCGTCGTTTGATTTAAAAGGCAATATCTACGTCAGTTGGACCGAGACTGCTACCGGCGCCGATGGCAAGTGCGAATCGGTCATTATGCTCAGTACAACCGGTAATGGCAGCAAGTGGTCAAAGCCACTGCGTATTTCGCAAACCGGAGGTAACTGCGAAGAAGGAAACCAATATCTAACGGGTGGGGTACCGGCCATCGGTCCCGATGGCAAGATGTTTGTATCCTGGTGCAACAACGATAAGATCTACATGGATCGATCGTTCGCCAGCAGCCTGTGGCTCGAGAACGACATCGTAGTAAATACGATCTCACCGGGTTGGAAGCTGGACGTGCCCGGTTATAAATACGTGGCCAGTCCTCCGCAGTTGATGGTGGATCAGACCAAAGGAAGTTATCATGGATGCATTTATTTCTCCTGGTCCGATCAACGAAACGGAAAAGACGACACCGATGTTTGGTTCATGCGATCGAACAACTACGGAGACAACTGGTCTTCTCCCAGCAAACTGGGAACAGCGGCTGCGCAGACTGACCAGTATGGTCCGCGCATGGCAGTCGATCAGACCACAGGGTATATTTACGTGTTATTTTATGATCGCGGGGAGAGTGAAGGCGATTCGACCAATG
>DATHKA010000072.1:0-23216 GCA_035489615.1 Chryseolinea sp. | reverse complement strand
CTCGCCGCTGTAGGCATTTACAGAACCGATGTTGAGAACGCATCCGCGCACCTGACGCAGATGGGGAAGCGCCGCTTTGATCAGGCTGAATGGCGCGAGGGTATTGATTTCAAGCACACGACGGAAGAATGCCAGGTCGGTGGTTTCCAGGCTTGAAGACACGACGGCTGCTGCGTTGTTTACGACACCATCCAGTCGTCCGAATTTCGTCAGGGCAACGTTTACCAATCGCTCTGCGCAACCCGGCTCAGCAATATCTTCAATGTGAAGCGCGGCGTGCTCAGCGCCGAGCAAGGCCACCACTTCGGCGCCCCAGTCGGCTTCGAGTCCGTGGATAATCACGCGCGCGCCTTCGCGCACACAGGCCTGTGCAATGGCCTTGCCTATACCGGTGGTGCTTCCCGTGACAATGATCACTTTTCCTGCCAGCCGCACCGTCACACAGGTTTGAGTACGCTCTTCACCACTTCACCGTGATGCATTTTTTCAAATGCTTCGTGCCAGGACGTTATCGGCCACACTCCGCCAATAATAGGTCTGACGTCAAGTTGTCCGCTGGTCAACAGCGCAATGACGCGCTCCCATACCGGCCAATTATGACTGAAACTGCCATGCAGGCGAACGTTTTTTTGAACGAGTTGATCAAGAGAAAAATTCAAAGGCTGCGGTCCCCATCCCACTTTGACGATCTGTCCATTGGGACGAACCAACTGAAGGGCTATCCGCAAAGTTGCACTTACACCGGCTGCGTCAATCACACAATCGGCGCCCAGCCCGTCTCGCTCCTTCGACCACGCGGTAGCATCGCCGATAATCACCTCACAACCATAGCGCCGGGCAATTTCCAGGCGACCGCGATCGTTCTCCAGACCTACAACGGCCACTTCGCCGCCACAAAGTTTTGCGACTGCCGCGCAGAGTATGCCTATCGTACCTGGACCAAGCACCACGACTCTGTCGCCGGGAATGATACGTGCGTTGTTGACCACCGAATTGAAGGCGACGCAACACGGCTCTGTGAGGCACGCCTGCTCAAAAGGCAGCGTATCTGGCACGCGATGCAAGCAGCGTGCCGGTACCCGCACAAACCGCGTCATGGCACCGTTCACTCCGTATCCAAATCCCTTGCGTGTAGGGTCCAGGTTGTACAGGCCCATGCGCGACATGGGATTGTCGGTATCAATCACTGCGGCGGTTTCGCTTACCACGCGATCACCCACCTTCCAACCCTTCACGCGCGCACCCACAGCGGCAATATGTCCGCCAAATTCATGTCCCAGGACCACCGGGTAGTTGACCGGCCAACTGTGATCGGCTGTCCACTGGTGGAGATCACTTCCACAGACGCCGACGTTCGCTACTTCAAGCAAAATGTCTTCATCACCAATTTCAGGTACCGGGATCTCTCTTACTTCCACCGAACCTTTTTCTGGCGCGAAGTTGACAACTGCCGCTGATTTCATATTTGATCTTTGTATGATTGTTAATTCAATATATAGATTTAAGAACGTGCTCCGATAGCGACATCGCCATGGCCGTGTATAGCCTGACAGATCAAGCGCAAAGAATCTTCGAGATTGCCGTCGGCCGTCTTGAAAGCGTCGGCATCAATGGTGAGTGGAGCACCTAGTACGACCAGGGGTGCGCCAAACGAAGGGCATTGAATCGCCTGCTCGAGCGACAACCCGCCAACCGCCTGCACAGGCACACCGACGGCAGCCACTACTTCCCGCAATTGATCCAACGGACTCGGCATACGCAGTCCACGTGCCGCAATACCCCGACGCTCGTCGTAGCCAATGTGGTGAATAACAAAGTCACACCCAAGATCCTCGAGTTGCCTGGCTCCTGCTACCATGTCCGGACACCCGAGATTGTCTCCCATGACGGCGATACCACAGTCTTTGCCGGCCTTTACCACGCACCGAATCGTCTCTTCGTGGGCCCGGGCCATCACGACTACGTGGGTCGCGCCAGCCTTTGCCATCATTTCCGCCTCCAGGTATCCACCGTCCATCGTTTTCAGATCGGCAACAATGGGAACACCAGGAAAGGCCTGTCGCAACATTTTCACGCCATGAAGTCCTTCCGCCAATATCAAGGGAGTGCCGGCTTCCAGCCAGTCAACACCGGCTCGCATGGCCATGGCCGCGGTCTTGAGCGCTTCGTCTATGTTCGTCAGGTCCAGGGATATTTGTACGATAGGTTTCATAGTAGAGGTTGTTCCGTGCAAGGGGCTGATTATCCCGTTCCTACAGGTGATGCATCCATTTCACACGATTTCACAGGCTAAATATTAGAAAAAATTCGCTGCAGATTTGCGCAAAGTGCGGATTTGAGTGGCCTTAAAACGGCTTTGATAGTAAAGCCAAGATATGGTAAGAAGGGCCATCACGCCTGCACTACCCAACATTTCCTTCATCCTGAGCATTGTCGTGAAAGGCTGCGGACAAGGCGTCGCCTCCCTCGAACCGTGCTTTCGGCAAACTTGCCGGATAGGCTTTGCTGATAGCTTCCAACAGCCTTTCCCGTAGTAAACAGCGAAGGTCGAATGCGGCACCCGAACTGGCGGCACTTACCAACACGCGCACCTGCATCACACGATCGGTAATGTCTGTAACCTGGACCGACGACGACCGGCCATCCCACAAGAGACGTCCCTCCTCTGAATCCAGCACCCTTTTTAGCTCTTGCCTCACGAAGTCCACGGGAAAACTATAATCCAGATAGAGGAACACGTATCCTAGTAGGTCTGATGAGTTTCGTGTCCAGTTATAAAAGGGTTTTTCCAAAAAATAACCAATAGGAATGATGAGGCGACGCTGATCCCAGATGTTCACCACCACATACGTCAGCGTTATTTCCTCAATCCTTCCCCACTCTCCTTCCACGACCACCACATCGTCGAGCCTGAGGGGTTGGGTAAAGGCAATTTGAAATCCTGCGAAGAGATTCGCGATAGACTTCTGGGCCGCAAACCCAACGATAACGCTTGCGATACCCGCAGAGGCTATGAGGCTGGTCCCCATTTCGCGAACCCGTTCAAAGCTCATCAGTGAAATGGATATCGCGAGGAATACTATGAACGCCGAGAATATCTTCTGCAAGAAGTCGATCTGAGTCCGCACCTTGCGGTTGTTCAGATTGTTTTTATCCTTCACATCGAAACGTTCATACAGCAACTCGCGTACAAATGCCGACAGTTTTATCAGCAGTATGGCGAACGCAGCGAGCAACAACAGGAATATGATCTTCCCTATCACATAGCCGTCAAACTGTTCAAAATGTGTGTACCGCTCCGCTATGTTAAGCGCAATGGTAGCCATCAGAAATCGGATGGATATTCCCAATTTCTCTTTGACGAGTCCTCGCGAAGAACCTGTAATTTTCTGAATTAACATCGCGACTATCGTGATGATGAGAAAGCTCACCAGGTAAACGACAATCGCAATGCCGAAGAGAATGCCAAAGTTCTTCAGATCTTCAATCATGCCATCCAGGATTAACAAATGTTGAGAGAATAGTTGTCATTGCGGGCCTCATCGAAACTTACCCAGGTTGACTGGTACTCACGACTATTGAATGTGATTTCAATTAGGGCGAATCGCGAAGTCTGTCTATAACGGCACGCCTGCGGTACAAGCCAGGCATTGATTGGCAAAAGCGTCATATGCCTCAAAGCCAGGACCTGGTTTGCCAAACAGCGTGATTATCCGGTCTATCCTGACTTGTGGTCCCTGATCAAAAATGGCAAACATCCCATCGCCCTGACGTTCCTCCACACGCACAATCTTCCCAACTTCTTCGTCAACTTTATCATCGGCCGACCAAAAGAATACCTTTCCTGTTATCCCTTTTGCAATTTGTTCATCAAGAACGTCCCTGAATTCATAGGGAACGGGTGTATAGCTTTCCATAAAATAGCGGGTTGTGCATCAATACTACTCACGAATTTCCGTTGAAATTGTCTCCCAACAAGGTACTCATTTGCACTTCTATTTCAATGACCTCTTTATATGACTGCTTATATCCCACGTATCAGAAAACAGACAACAGGTTTTGAGCACCAGTAAGAAATGCAGCACGCCGCTATTTAACCTTTCGTGATTCCTCAAATTGTTTGCGTTGTTTTTCCAACAGCTTCTTGTCACCCACCATCACCAGCGTCATATCTTCGTATTTGAAATTGTCTTTGGTGATCTGCGTTACTTTTTCAGGTGTAATGGCGTAAATGTTCTTTACCCGATTGGTCAGATAGCTATCATTGAGTCCGTGGTTGTCAATAAAGTTCAGCTGGTTAATGATGCCGCCAGGCGTGGAATTTTGCAAGACAAAAATTCCGGCCATATAATTCTGAATGCCTTCCAATTCCTGTTTTGCCGGTGCTTCATTCTGCAGACGCTTCACTTCTTTCGCGATCTCCTGCAGGGATGCGCCGGTATGCTCCGTCGTTACGTCCGCTTCCTCCACCCACAACGATGTGTTCTTGCGATCCTGAATCGAGCTATGAGGTGAATACGTATAGCCCTTGTCTTCGCGGATATTCGTCGTGATGCGTGAGGCAAAGGAACCACCGAGCAGAGAGTTCGTTACCTGCAAAGCCACATAGTCAGGACTCTTTGGCGTGAGCGTGGGGAGACCCAGCATGATGGTTGTCTGTGGAGCCCCGGGACGGTCGATCGTGGCAATCTCGCCCGACTTTGTCGCCGTGACAGGGGGATAGCTAACCTCCGGACCTTCCTTCCACGCACTGAATGAATCGTTTATCGCCTTCTCCACAGCAGCCTGATCGAACTTGCCGACGACATAAACGACTGTGCGACGTGCTCCAAAGTTCCTATCGTAAAAGCCCTTCACCATATCAATCGTGTAAGCGCTGAGCATTTCCTGTGTGGGGAATACGCGACCGTAAGGATGATCCTTATAAAGGATGCTGTTGAATTTCTCCAGCGCCAGCGACTGAGGCTGGGTTTTCTGCACGCTGAGTTGACGCTTCAGGTCATTCTTAAGTCGTTCAATTTCCGATGCAGGAAACGCGGGGTTGATCAGGACATCCGAAAGAATCCTTATCAGGTCAGGGGCAAACTCCGACAGCACCGATCCAGAGATAACGGTCTGATCCGGGCCCACGCCAATGTTGATGTCCCCTCCCATCGCTGCGACCTTTCGCGAGATCGTTTTAAAGTCCATCGTCTTCGTTCCTTCCTGCATCAGATTACCGGTCAGGTCGGCGAGCCAAACTTCATTGGCTGCCTCATGCACGTTGCCGGTCTTCACGATAATATTGATACTGACCTTGGGAATCGACCCGTATTGAACGAGTGTGGAGCGCAGCCCATTCTTCAGTTGGTCGGCTTTCTTCGCAGGCAATACAAAATCTTTTGGCTGTCCACCGGCCGGCGGTGTCTGCTTTTGTGCGAACGCGGCGTTGAGGATACCCCATGAGAGCGAACAGGCAATTAGTATAGAGCGCATTTTCATGATTGGAAGCTTTAAATATTATTGAGGTGCCTTGGGATCAACAATGAGAATCGAACGATTGGCAGGAAGAAGATACACGGCCGCAGTTTTTTTGATGAGGTCTGGTGTCACCTTGCGAAACTCCGCTTCGAGTTTGTTAATACGTGAAGGGTCATCGTCGAACAGCGCGAAGACGGCAAGGAGATCAGCACGTCCGACACCATTGCCACCAATTGTGTTGTAGAAGTCGGAGCGCAGCTTGATGATAGCGAGATCGGTGTCTTCCTGCGTTACGGCTGAAAGCTCTGCAACGGCTTCGTCGAACACGCTAATAATCGAATCGGCAGATACTGTCTGATCATAAACGAGATCGGCCATCCAGACCATCGGGCCATTGTAGTTGAACATGTTGCCGAGGTAGTTGATACCCCCGCTCACGTTGCTCGTGTAGCCTTTTTCCTGGACCAGTTTCGTATTCAACTTACTATCCTGACCCTGGAGCAATATCTGATCAATAACGCCCATAGCATAGTACTCCGGTGTATTGCGTTCTGGCATCTTGTATGCCACTGCCAGGGCTGGTTTGTTTGCCAGTTTGTCTTCTTTAACCTTGCGTTTTTCTTTTTCCTGTTTGGGTTCAGCCAGGTCCGGTTTAGGGGGCAGGGTCACGGGCGGAATAGAATCAAAATATTGCGTGATCCATTTCCTGGCATCCGCGATTTCAAAATCGCCCACCACTACAAGCGCAGCATTATTGGGACTGTAGTAAGTCTTGAAAAAGTTGTCGACGTCTTCCAGCTTGGCCGAATCGAGGTCGGCGAGGTCTCCGTAAAAGTTGTGCGCGTTATACCAATTTTCGTTCGCGAACTGAGGCATATCCAGCCACGGAAAACCGCCATAGGGCTGATTCAGTACATTCACTTTCACTTCGTTCTTTACAACACCCTGTTGGTTGGTCAGATTGTCCTGTGTGATTTCCAGACCCTTCATCCGATCGGCCTCGGCCCACAAGGCTGTCTCCAACTTGTGAGCGGGCATTACTTCGAAATAATTGGTAAAGTCAAAACGGGTAGAACCGTTCAACACTCCCCCATTTTGCTGTACGAGTCGTACAAACTCCATTTTGCCCAGGTTGGCGGAACCCTGGAACATCATATGCTCGAACAGGTGGGCAAATCCGGTGCGATTACGGGGCTCAATCCGAAACCCGATGTTGTAGTATACCGCAACGGTCACTGTAGGGGTCGTTTTGTCTTGTGAAAGCACCACCTTCAGACCGTTTCCGAGTTTGTAATAATCTGCCGGAATGCTGAATGCATCCTCTCCGGGCGCTTCGCCTTGCTTCTTATCGCCCGCGCAGGCAAACAGGAAGATTCCTAAACCGAGGCAGCACCAGGCGCTCGCCGATGATCGGAAATGTTTCATGGATCTATTTTTTTGCTAATTAAACAAAGCGGCAACGACTTTAAAACAAAACGTGCCAAAAGTCCGGCGACTGGCGCGAAACCTACGGCTTCCCTAATTGCGTATCTTCGCATAAGTTAACTCACCAATAAAAGTTATGAGCCAGGCATTTGTGCGGGAAGGAGACGAGCAGTCGCTGTCCGAAATTCCGCCCACCATGCACGCGTTGATCAACTTGCTGACTTACGAGAACGGCGGAATTCGGGTTTATGAGAAAGGGCGCATCACCCTGGCGGATGGTCGCGAAGCATGCCAGATGAGCAATGGATTGTTGTACACTAAGGGTAGCGATGGTCGCTGGGAAGTTGTCGCGTAGCATATCGACGTGACGTCCAACGGATGCAAACCGCGCGCTGAATGTGGATCTTCCTCAACATCATCAGCACGATGCTGCCTGATGCGTCGCGGAAAATGCATGGCATTGTCTTTGAGAGAGCGTCTGAAACTTTATCCTTAAACAAACCAACAAGTTATGGCAACCGTCATCAGCAATCTGCTAAAGTCTTTGGAATCTGAGCACGCCGCCACGCGGAAGTGCATCGAGAGAGTACCTGTGTCTGCTTATGAATACAAACCACATCCCAAGTCCATGGTTATGGGCTATCTGGTGTACCTGGTTAGTGACATCCCCCGATGGATTACCGCGATGATTGATCATGATCAGATTGACCTGGCCACCTTTAAGAGTGAACGCCCGGCTACAACGGAGGCGATGGTGGCGTATTTGGACAATAACCTCGCTGGCGCCGTGACGGCCTTTAAAGGGCTGAAGGAAGATCGACTCGACCTTCCCTTTTCTCTGGTTGCCGGTCCGCAGCTTTTGGATAAAACTTCCAGGCTTGATAGCCTGACGAGCACCATCAATCATTGGGTGCATCACCGCGGACAACTCACCGTCTATATGCGTTTGAACGAAATTCTTGTTCCCTCGATTTACGGTCCTTCGGCCGACGACAATACATTCAAAAAGTAGCGCACTTCACTATTCCGCTCTCAATGCGTCGACAGGGTTGGCAATTGCGGCCCTCAACGCATGAAAGAATACTGTCGCCAGGGCAATGACCATCGACGCGACGCCAGTGTAGAGAAAGACCCATATACTGATATCGATGCGATACTTAAAAAGGCCTAGCCATTGCTCGACAGCAAAGTAGCCGATGGGAAACGAAATGAGGCTCGCCAACACGACGAGTTTGAGAAAGTCGTTTGATAGCAAAGAGACGATCTGCACGGCGCTGGCGCCAAGTACTTTTCGAATGCTCAATTCTTTTGTGCGCTGTTCCGCAGAAAAGATCACGGAGCCTAAAAGTCCCAGGCACGAAATAAAGATGGCCAAACCGGCGAAGTACCTCGAAAGTTGGCGTACTAACTGCTCACTCTTGTACAGCGCACCATATTCTTCGTCCGCAAACTGATGGGTAAACGGTGTCTCAGGTGAGAACGTAGTCTGCATGTTCTCCATGGCTTTCAGTGCCTCCGGCAGTTGGCCAGGGTCGACCCTAACGAGCGTCCAACCCCACATTGTTCCCTTACCCACGCGTATGATGAGCGGCGCGATGGCAACATGCAGCGAGTTGAAGTGAAAATCCTTCACTACACCGACAACTTTGCCTTCAATGTCCCAAAGCTTTAGAGGCATTCCGATAGGATCTGTGTAGCCCATCACCTTCATCGCCGTCTCATTGATAATAAAGTTACTGGAGTCACTTTTGGATTCAATGAAATCGCGACCCAGCAAAATTTCAGCTTTGGTGGTCTTTATAAAATCCATGCCTACCTCTACCTGAGTGAATGTCGGTCGGGTGTGAGGATCCTTACCTTCCCACTCAACAGAGCCCGTGGAATTGCCGATACCCATGGGTCTATGCGACATCTTTGTGACCTCCAGTATGCCCGGCTGTTGCTTCAACAGTTGTTTGTACGTATCGAATCGCGAACCCACAGTTCCCGTGATCGGCAAATACACCAGGTTATCTTTCATATAGCCCACATTCTTCGTGTATAAATATTCCACCTGCTGCGAGATGACAATCATCCCCACGACAAAGATCATCGACAGGGCAAACTGAAACACCACAAGCGATTTGCGAACGACGACCGACGAAGATCTCAGTGAGCTGGTTGCCTTCTTCAAAACAACGGCTGGTCTGAACGACGAGATGACGACGGCCGGGTATAGGCCCGAGACAAGGGCGGTTAGCGAGGTCACGATGGCGACGTATAGCCAGAACGTGGGCTCGCGCATCGGCGATTGAATGCTCTTTTCAGTCAATAAATTGAACGATGGAAGCACTATGTTTAAGAGCAACAAAGCCAGCACGACGGCAATCAAAGTGAACATCAACGCCTCCATCATAAACTGCACGATCAGCGTTGTGCGCAAGGCGCCGACTGATTTCCTCACACCGATCTCCTTGGCGCGTTTCATCGAACGCGCGGTGCTCAGATTCATGAAATTCACACAAGCAAGCACCAGTACAAAAATCGCCACCAGCCTGAACAGGTTCACATACTCTATCCTTCCGCCCGAAATTTTTCCATTCTTGAAGTTGCTGTGAAGATACATGTCGCCGTAAGGCTGAAGGCCCAGCTCAAGGCGATCTAGTTCGGAGTAATCTTCCGAATAGGACTTGAGAAACGCCCTCATCTTCTCATCCACATAGGTCCAATCAGCGCCTTCTCTAAGCTTCAGGAAGGTAGTAGGCCCACTATTACCCCAATCTTTCATCCAGGAATTTCGTTCAACCATCAGCTGCCAGTTAATGATGTACTCAAACTGCTCTGACGAATGGCTGGTAATGTCCTCAAACACGCCCGTAATCTTGAGGTCCTTGTACACTTCAAACTTCAGGGTCTTGTCGAGAGCTTCTTCGGGAGACCCAAAGAAGGAAATCGCCATCTTCCGAGAAATTACGATGCTCTCCGGCGTATTCAGCAGGTTAAGGCGGTTCCCCACGATCACTGGATGACTGAAGATTTTGAAGAAGTCTTTCCCGGCGAAGTTGCCCGGTATTCGCAGCTTCTTCTCTCCAACAGCGAACGTGTGATGCTGTGTCCAGCCGTAGTTGGCGGCATATTCCACTTCGGGAAAAACGTTGGGAAGTTCTTCGCCCAATAGCCCGGGCGTATCGTAGCCGCCATTTACCTCATCGCCGGAATATTCTACGCTTGTAACAACAAACAACCGGTCAACATCGAGATGAAACTGGTTCATCTGCTCCTCGTCATTAACCCAAAGGCCAATGAGCATGGCGCACACAAGACCCAGCGTAAGGCCGGCCACGTTGATGGTTGAAAAGCCCTTGTTTCGCTGGAGATTTCTCCAGGCCGTAGTGAGGTGATTGCGATACATAGCAAAAGAGGGATTATAACCTGGTCGGAAACTTCGAATCACAGACGGCCGGAACAACCGTACCACATCAAGGATAAACTTCAGGTCTGCCTTTCGTTTTCCAAGCGCGCCGACACGCACGGAATACCATTCCAGCAGGTCGCCCTCAATGTTCGACATCACCGAAGGTTTGCAGTACCAGCGAAAGAAAGCGTGGAATATTCGGGGCGGCGAGGGTTTCTTCATGAGGGTTTGGTTAGAACGAAGTGAACTTGGCTTTAACTGCGACATTTGGAATGGCGCTCCATAACTGCTCGCGGTTTTTCCGGATGTAGTCCAGCGCCTTCCTTCCGAGCGCAGTAACCTCGTAGTACCTCCTCGGACGCCCCTCCCGCCCTTCCGAGCTTTCGCCACCTTTCGATTTCAGGAATCCTTTCTCTTCGAGCCTGATCAATGCACTGTGCAGGGCGCCCATGCTGGCCTCGCGTTGCAAACGCATTTCAATCTCCTTTTGTATTGACACGCCATAGGCCTGTGATTGCAGGATACATATAGTCAACATGACTATTTCTTCGAACTCTCCTACCTGATACTTTTTCATCCCTGAGTATTTTCGGATTGCAGGAATACTAAAATCAGGCCAACGTTTTATGACGGCACAAGTCCGGCCAGATGGCCTCAAATCCTCTGTTTTGCCTCACGTTAAAATGCCTGCACGTTCAAAAGCGAACACGATTGTTCGATGGTGGTGAATCCGTTAACGGCTTTCATCGGCTGTCGATCGGCCACCCGAACTTGTAGTAAGCAAGATAATCGCTACTTTCTCGCCCTGAAACCATGAGTCACGCTATACTATTCGAAGACGTCGTCTTTCGGTACCATCCGCAGTCACAGCCATTGCGGCTGAATGTAGCGCTTGCCGACGGTCAGGTGACTGCCGTTGTTGGACTCAGCGGAAGCGGGAAGTCAACCCTGCTGCAACTGATCAATGGTATGGTCAGGCCGGAGAAGGGTAGCGTTAGCGTTCTCGGCCACCCCATAGATTATACACGGTTGCAGGATCTGCGGCGAAAGGTCGGTTATATGGTGCAGGGTGCCGGACTCTTTCCTCACCTCACCATAGAAAAAAATATCGGCATTGCTTCACGCATCATGCACGAACCCGTTTCTGAAGAAAGAATCAATGATTTGATGGAGCAAATGGGATTACCCCGTTCTTACCGGCAACGGCACCCCTATCAGCTATCGGGTGGCGAGCAACAACGCGCCGCGATCTGTATGGCTCTTTATGCCAGGCCGCCCGTGCTGTTGATGGACGAGTCGCTGAGTTCCCTGGACGCGATAACACGGGTTGAAGTTCAAGGCCAGCTGCTGGCACTGCAGGAACACGAGCATTGCACGGTGGTATTGGTAACCCACGATATGCAGGAAGCACTGCGACTCGGAGACCAACTGTTGGTGCTCAATGATGGAAGTGTGCAAGCCTTTGGTTCACTACAGGAAGTTCGGTCGTCGCCGAACGAGCACGTGCAGAAACTGTTTGCGTACGCGACGCAGATGAAACCAAAATCCACCCGGCCATGAAGCGCGTATGTTTTTTCCTGCTGCTAGTCGCGTTGAATAGCGCCTGCCAGAATGCTGTTAACAATTCGCCCATACGCGTGGGTTCCAAACATTTCACCGAGGGGTATTTACTGAGCGAAATGATCGCGCTGCTCATCGAACAAGAGGGCTTCGCAGTGGAGCGTCGTTTTCACCTGGGGGGCACCATGGTCTGCTTCAGCGCATTGGAACAAGGAGAAATAGACCTCTATCCTGAATACACGGGCACGATATTCGCGGAAATATTTAAGCTGCCCGGCAACATCGCCATGGATTCATTGACCAAGATACTGGCGCAGCAAACACTGGGCATGTCGGGATCCTATGGTTTTGAGAACACCTATGCGTTGGTAATGACCCGCAAGCAAGCCACGCAACTCAGCATTCATAAGATCAGTGATCTAACCTCGCATCCAACGTTGCGCATGGGACTAAGTTATGAGTTTCTCAAAAGGCAGGATGGTTGGGAAAGTCTGGCTAGTGCCTACGGACTTCGGCAGTCAACCTTCGGGCTGGAGCATGGACTCGCTTACGCGGCGTTACAGCAGGAGCGAATGGATGTAACCGACGCCTATTCAACCGATGGGGAAATCAGCTTTTACGATCTGGTAGTGCTGGCGGACGACAAACAATATTTCCCCGACTATCAGGCGGTTTCCTTATATCGAAAGGAAATACCTGCCCGCGCTATTCAGGCGGCACACAAACTCGTGGGCAGGATCAGCGAAACAGAAATACAGGGCTTAAACGCTGAGGTGTTGTTCAACAAGCGTTCATTTGAAGAGGTCGCTAAGGAATTTCTGTTGCACAAGAAGTTGATTGATACCAGCGAGCAGTCGTCACCCTCTCTGGATATTCTTCACAAGACGCTCACCCATCTCAAGCTGACTTTCATTGCCCTGCTCCTTTCGGTTGCAGTAGCCATTCCGTTGTCGGTATTCGTCTACTGGTATGGAAAGGTGGCGCCCGCGGTAATATACGCGACCGGCTTGTTGCAGACAATACCCTCCATAGCGCTGCTGGCCGTGCTGATTCCCATCACTGGCATCGGCGCACTTCCTGCCGTTATCGCGCTCTTTCTGTACGGGCTTCTGCCCATTCTGCGCAACACGGTCACGGGCCTGAGAACCATCGATCCATCACTGAAGAAGCTAGCTGACGGCATCGGCATGACGCAGTGGCAAAAGCTTCGGTACGTGGAACTTCCTTTGGCGGCACCGGCTATCCTCTCCGGTATCCGCACCGCTGCCGTGATCAATATTGGTACGGCAACACTTGCCGCCTTTATCGGTGCTGGCGGACTCGGTGAATTTATCGTTACGGGCCTTGCCTTGAATAACTATGAACTCATTCTAACAGGCGCCTTACCTGCCGCTGCCCTGGCGATACTGGTTGAACTCTTTTTCGAAATCGTTCAACGGCTGGTTATTCCGAAGTACTTTCGCCCGCGGTCGTAACCACACAGACCATTCTTTCAAGCAACCTGGATCACCACATTGCGTATCGGCCGAATGCAAGTCTCTTAACGTTTTTGCGGAGCGTACGGTGGCTCAATACTCTACAAATTGCTCGTCCGCATAGCACCACATCCATCGCTCGCCTCTCTCTGCTGAAATAACCACCGGATGTCCAGTCTGCTGAAAGTGCTGCGTGGCATGCTTGTGAGGCGACGAATCACAACAGAGGGTAACCCCACAAGTCTGGCACGTACGAAGATGAACCCACCTGCTTTTGATCTTCACGCATTCATCGCATTGAAGTGACTGGGGCGTCAACAGCGTTTTTAATGCACCGATGTGCTGGCATACGTCTTCCGCTGGGTCTTGCATGTTATATACTTTAGGTCAGTTTTCGGCCAGGTATTCATGTACGAACTTAATCGCCATGGCTCCCTCTCCAACGGCAGACGCCACACGGTTCATCGCTCCAGCGCGAACATCTCCGGCAGCGAATACACCGGGGCAGCATGTCTCGAGGAGGAACGGCTCCCTTTTCAGCTTCCAGATTTTCTGGAAAGCATCGTACTTCATGAGGTCACGACCCGTTTCCACAAACCCCTTGTCGTCCTTAATGATATCGAGGCCTATCCAGTTCGTAACGGGACGGGCGCCGATAAAAATGAAAAGCGCCGATGTATTCACGCGGCGGGCGTCTTTGGTTTTCAAATCGGCGATCTCCAACGCTTCGAGCTTTCCATTCCCGAACGCTTTGGTCACTGCGCTGAATGGAAGGATTTCGATGTTGGGTGTCTTTTTGATCTGATCGATCAGATATTGCGACATGGTAGAACTGAGGTCTTCCTTGCGAATAACGATGTATACTTTCCTCGCATAGTGCGACAGGTACATAGCGCCCTGGCCCGCGGAGTTGCCGCCGCCAATCATGTAGATGTCCTTGGAGGAGCACGCATAGGCTTCTGTCATCGCGGCGCCGTAGTAAACTCCAGCGCCGGTAAACTGTTCAACGTTATCCGCCTCCAGCGTACGATAATCGACTCCCGTGGAAATGATTATGCTTCTGGCGTTGAGCGTCGTTCCGTCTGCCAGCTGAATGATCTTATAGTTGTTACTCAATGAAATGCTGACTACTTCCTGTGGAGAGAGGAACTCCACGCCGAAGCGAGACACCTGACTGATCGCGCGCCGCGACAACTCAGCACCACTCAACCCGTTGGGAAAGCCGAGGTAGTTCTCTATGCGCGAGCTGGTACCGGCCTGACCTCCCGGGGCACGTTTTTCCACCAGCGCGGTGTTGAGTCCCTCAGAGCCACCATATACCGCTGCCGCCAGTCCGGAAGGACCTGCGCCAATGATCGCGACGTCATACATCGGCTTTGTGGCCTTCGAACGCATGCCGGTCTTCTCGCCAACGGTACGGATATCGGGATTGGACACAAAGGCACCGTCCTCGAAGAAAACAACGGGAAGGTCTTTAACGTCGAGCCTGTTCACCCGCAGGAGTTCCGTTGCCTCTTCATGCTCTTCCACATCGAGCCATTGATAGGGTATCATGTTTCCGCTAAGGAAATCCTTGATCTCGTGAGAGCGGGGTGACCATTGAAACCCTACGATGCGAATACCTTGAAACAGCGGTACATAACTGCTGTGCCATTCGTCCAACTGGTCATTTAATACAGGATACAACTTTTCCTCGGGTGGATCCCATGGCTTCATCAGGTAGTAGTCCAGTTGCACATCGTTGATCGCGCGAATCGCCGCCTCGGTGTCGGAGTACGCGGTGATCAACATGCGTCGCGCGTCCGGAAAAAAGGTGCGTGCCTGGCTGAGAAAATCAACGCCCAACATTTCGGGCATCCGCTGATCGGCAAGGAACAAGGCTACTGCCTCCCCTTTGTTTTTCAGGTCCTTCAAAAACTCAAGCGCTTCGCCGGCAGATGTGGTACTTACTATTCTGTAATCTTTGCCGTAAGCGGAGCGCAGGTCTCGTACAATCGCACGCAAAACCTGTATGTCGTCGTCTATCGCAAATAGTATCGGTTTTTTCATCAGCTTTTACTTCCTGAAAAACAGGTTAAACATCATATGGGAATACACACTCTAAATTCTGTCCGTCCCGGTTCCGAACGGACTTCCACTTTACCGTTGTGTTGTTGATGTACAATTTGACGCACCATTTCAAGGCCCAGTCCGGTTCCCTTTCCCACCGGCTTCGTCGTAAAGAACGAATCGAATATTTTGTCCTGTATATCTTTCGGAATTCCCGGACCGTTATCAATGAGTCTGACAATAACAAACTCCCGGTCCTGGTGCGCGTGAATCTCCAGGAGGTTGCCGGATCGGCCCTCCATGGCATCGACCGCGTTGTCAATGATATTCGTCCAAACCTGATTCATCATACTGACAAACATGTGGGGCTTTGGAAGATCGCTTTGGAAATCCTCGACCACTTTCACGCCAGCACTCTTAAGTTTGTGGCCTAGCAACGTTAGCGTATTCCGAATGCCATCCACCACGTCAGCGCGTTCCTTGTCCACACCCCGGTCCATGTGTGTATAGGTCTTTACTGAGGTGACCAGCGCATTAATTCTCTTCGATGCCTCCTCTATGTCGCTCACCAGGCGTTCCGTTGTGAGCATCTGCCAAAGCCACATGACGATCGCCGGTAAATCCTCCGGGCGCGACAGCGTAGTAAGGTGCTCCAGATCGTCAACGGAAAAATCGTAGTCTGCAAAGGTCTCGGCCATGGTGTAGGCTTGTGCGACATGGTGTTCCTCAAGCCACGCGGTAAGTTCATCCTCGCACGTCATCTTCTCCTGGAGCGAGCGCTTTGCTGATGAGGTCGCGGCAATCTTTCGAAACAGTAAGTCATTGACCTCATCTACTTCCTTGGCCGTGGCTTTGATACTGATTACAGCCTTGAATCGCTCCGGCACGTTCCGCAGGTGCTTCTTTAATTCATGGGCGCCTCGCACGACGGCAGCAGAAGGATTGTTCAACTCATGGGCTATGCCTGCGGACAACTTTCCCAACGACACCATTTTGTCATTGATCTGTTCTTGTTTCATTCCGTACCTGACGCGGTCCGTCATGGAATGTACCAAGGCTTCAGTCAGCTCGTGGTGCTCGCGTATCATTTCAGGAAAGTAGCGCTTGTTAATAGAAAGGGCTGTCGTGTCGCCCGAGATGATGCCGTGAACGGCAGCGCCTTTCATCCGCGAATATGGCAGCAGACCTGTTATCTCGAGCGTCTCGATGGCGTCAAAGTAACGAAGTCCCCCGGCCTGCTCCATGTACACCTTAATCTGCCCTTTTAGGATGATGCGCATATCGTCTACGGGATCGCCCGGAGAAAACGCCCTATCGCCATCTTTCCAATCAATTATTTCGCCTTTCCCGGCCAGCCATTCAAGGTGCACCCTTGGCACCGATTTCAACTCGGCTACTGTCGTCAAAACATCCACTAATGATTCTTCCATGATCCTAAATATGCGAATTGACGGGTCACGAATGCCCTTGAAATAAGCGCGATGTTAACGAACTGTATCGAACTTCATTGAGTTACAGACGTAGCAGAATATTCCCGCGAGATCAAGGGAAAATTCGTTGGTCACGCCAATTCTTTGAAGGTCACGCCTGGATAAAAGCCAGCAAGTCCTGATTTATCGTGGCCGCTTCCGTTGTGGGCATACCATGAGGAAAGCCAGGATAGGAAATGAGTTTTCCGTTCCTCAACAGCTTCACTGCCTTTGCGCCCGTGATCGGGAAAGGGACGATCTGATCATCTTCTCCATGCATGATGAGTACGGGCACGTCAACGGCCTTAAGATCTTCTGTGAAATCAGTCTCCGAAAAGGCCTTGATACAATCGTAGTGTGCCTTCACGGCCCCCATCATTCCCTGACGCCACCAGTTGTCTCTCACACCCTGAGAGACCTGTGCCCCTTCGCGATTATAGCCGTAAAAGGGCATGGTGAAATCCTGAAAGAACTGCGCGCGGTTGGTAGCTGTGCTTTCCCGTATTCCATCGAAAACAGAAATTGGAACACCATCCGGGTTGCTTTTTGTCTGCACCATCAAGGGTGTAACGGCACTGATCAGTATGGCTTTTGCCACGCGACCCTTACCGTGCTTTGCCACATAACGAATAACCTCGCCGCCGCCCGTGGAGTGTCCAATGTGCACGGCATTTTTCAGATCAAGTGCTTTCGTAAGTTCGCCCACGTCTGCTGCATAGGTGTCCATCTCATGTCCGTCGGGTGTCTGTGAAGATCTACCATGTCCCCGCCGGTCATGGGCAATAACCCGGAAACCTTTTTGCAGAAAGAACATCATCTGATTATCCCAATCATCACCGGACAGCGGCCAACCGTGATGAAAGACAAGTGGCTGCCCTGTACCCCAGTCCTTATAGTAAATTTCGGTGCCATCTTTTACTGTGATCTTGCTCATGTTAAGATTGTTTAATTGTCAGAAAATTACGAAACATGTCAACTACAAATTAGAATTTCAGATCGTGTTACCTTCGATGCAAGGTATATAACCTTATCGTTCATAACGCCGGTGTCGAGAACATTATCACGCATGTGCCAGAACTTTCTTGACCGACGTTGGGTCGGCAACGATTCCGACAATATACAGCAAAAAGACCGCCCTGTGAGGCGGCCTTTTCATATACTTCAAACGGTAGGTCTAATGCGCCATCACAAAAATAGCCGTAGTGAATAATTACTTGAAAACGGCATGTACGGCTATTTTTCCCAGCCCTTACTAGTAGCCTGGATTCTGCTGGAGTGTTTGTTGTCCTGCAACCTGGCTATTCAATATTTCCTGCACGGGTATCGGGAAGTATTCGTGTTTACCGGCAACAAAACGCACGTTGTTGAGGTATGATCTTTTCGTTCCCTCCACTGCATAATACGCGTTGAGTGTCTCTTCAGCAATTTCCCATCTGACCAGATCAAATCGGCGGTGACCTTCCATGGCAAACTCAAGGCGTTCTTCAAACCGCACTGCTTTCATCGCAGTAGCCTTATCTGCAAACGGCGTCAGATATTCGGCGATAACATAATTCGCGGCAGGTGTTCCATCGGCCTTCTTCACAAAACCGGCGGGTTTGGCGGCCCTCGCTCTGATTTGATTCACGTATACACGGGCTGCCTCGAGATCATCCTGTTCTACCGCAATTTCAGCGAGCCACAGCAACACATGCGAATAGCGAATCATTCGGTAATTGTTGGCATTCAAGCGCGGGTTGCCCGCGAATGTATTGGTACCCACATCGGAGCGGTACATCACGTGCTTCTTGGGAGAATAGGGTCCGCCATACGCCTGATCACGCACGTAAGTCTTGCCGGGATGCACTCCCCAGTCGAGAAA
This sequence comes from Chryseolinea sp., assembly GCA_035489615.1. Classification (GTDB taxonomy): domain Bacteria; phylum Bacteroidota; class Bacteroidia; order Cytophagales; family Cyclobacteriaceae; genus Chryseolinea. The sequence continues at coordinate 4,523 of DATHKA010000072.1, read as the reverse complement.
AGGAATGCCCCTCCTACCTACTGTCCAGTCAAGACGTGGATCAACGGGACCTGCATAGGGCGTAAACGGCGCGGTCGCCTCAATACCCTGATCGCTGGTAACGTCAGTGCTATTAAAAGTATCCAACAGCGGCAAACCAGTAGTCGCGTCGGTTTTGAAGGCATTGACCAGATTTTGTGACGGCTGAAAGAAGCCGCAGCACGTAGTAACTCCACCGCCGCCATAGGGGTAATTGAGCGTTGCACCGATATTGCCGTTCTCGCCACCTGGGGCTCCGTCGTTCACAGAATATTGAATTTCAAAAATGGATTCAGTATTGTTGTTCGAGACGGCTTTAAAGTTGTCGTGATAATTGTCCATCAACTTGAACTGTGCGCTGGCTACGATGGCATCGAGCAGCACCTTGGCGTCAGCAAACTTCTTCTGGAACAAGTATGCCTTTGCTAAAGTTGCCGCGGCAGCCCACTTGCTGGCACGTCCTGGCTGCGTTTGTTTAACGGGCAGTATATCGTAGGCAGCTTTAAGATCGGCTTCAATTTTAGGCCAGATGTTCTCCGTGTTCGGGATCTTCGTGCTTTCGAGATCGTTCGGATCATAAATGTTCTCGTCGATGTAGGGCACGTTGTTGTACATTTTCTTCAACTCAAAATGATAATGACCTCTCAGGAACCTGGCTTCGGCAACGATCTGCGCACGCTCCGCTTCGGTGATGTCAAGCACATCGGGCAGAATTTGCATCACGTCGTTCGTCCGCGCAATACCATCGTACATGCCACGCCACTTCCCCCGGAAATAGATATTATCGGACGCGATGTTGGCTTGTTCAATCAATGAAATGGGTGGCTGGTCGCCCGCGATGGTGCCTTTGTAAGCGTCGTCTGAAGCCACGCTGCCATACACCCAGTTGTCAGCGCTAGCCTGATAAGAGCGATAAGCGCCTTCGGGGGTAGCCCAACCGTCCAGTAAAGAGTATGCACCTACCAGCAACGAATTCACCCCTTTGCCATTTTGCAAAGTTGAATTGCTGAGCGCCGCCTTGGGTTTAACTTCCAGAAATGAATCGGAGCAGGAACCCAACACACTAAGAAGAATAGTTCCAAATATGAATGTGAGTTTTTTCATCTGTGTAAATTTTAATGTTGTGAAATGCATAGCCCAGGCGTTAGAACATGAGGTTTAAGCCGACCAGGTATTGCTTGGAGGCGGGATATGCACCGCCGTCAACACCGAGCTGACGATCGCCTCCAGAGGTGTACGTAAATGAGCCAGCAACACGGTCGTTGCCCGCCACATAGTTTCTCAGGTTAATTTCAGGATCCATTCCCGAATAATTGGTGAATGTCACCAGGTTTTGTCCCTGCACATAAATGCGAACAGAGGTAAGGCCTGCCTTCGAGATCAGCGCTTTGGGAAGCGTGTAGGTCAACTGTATGTTCTTGATGCGGAAGTAAGAACCCGACTCGAGGTAATAGGTCGAGGGAAGTATGCTCACCTGATCGCTGGACGTTAGTTGAGGCAGGACCGCATCGGTCTTGCCAGGTCTCCATGAATCGTACAGCATGCGGGTACTTCTGTTACCGGCAAAAGTGGGGAAGTCGGTCCAGTACTTAACGTAGTTGAAGATCTCGTTTCCTTGTACACCCTGACCAAAGATGGTAAAACCAAAGGCCTTGTAGTTGACATTGACTGTGACTCCATAAGTAAAGTCCGGGTGCGGATTTCCAATGATGGAAAGGTCTCTCGTATTGATGACGCCATCGGGCACCCCATTGGGTCCGCTTACGTCTCTATATATAAACCGCCCGGCTTTGTTTTGATTCGTGCCCAGGTTGTTTACAGGAGCACCGGCGGCCTCATCATCCGTTTGGAAGATGCCATCGATCGTGTAACCGAAGAACGAAGATATTGGATAGTTCTGCTGGGTGACTACAAAGTTCTGGATACGTTCATCGTTGATTCCAAAGTATTGCGTGTTGGCATCGCCGGTTGTTTTGGTGACCTCGTTCTTATAGGTGCTGAAGTTCCCATCCACACTGTACGTAAGATCGCCGCCTGCAGACTGGCCGTGGTATCCCAGCGCAAGGTCAATCCCGCGATTACGCATCTCGCCGATATTCTGGAAGGGCACGGTGGCCACCCCTGCGGTACCTGGCGCTGAAACTGGAAAGAGCATATCGCTGGTAATCCGATTATACCAATCGACGGAAAAATCAAATTTTCCGCCGAATACGGTAAGATCGAGGCCGACGTTGGTGGAAGTAGTCGTCTCCCACTTGGCATCGGCATTTCCGAACTGCGTCAGTTCATATCCGGGGATTGCCGAAGTACGGGTTCCACTCAGATCATAGAACGAATTGATGGGGTTGGTGGAGTAAATCGTATAGGGGTTATAGTAACCAATTTCCTGGTTACCCGTCTGTCCCCATCCAACGCGAAACTTCGCCCGATCGAGCCATGGCTTAAGACCTTCAGCAAATCCTTCTTCGGAAATTACCCAGCCTCCACTGACGGCCGGAAAATAGGCAACAAGGTTGTCTGCCGAGAAGCGCGATGAACGGTCACGACGTACGGTACCTTCTAACAGATACTTGTCCATGAAGCTATAATTCAGCTTGGCAAATTCAGACGCGAGTTTCCAGTTGGATGCTCCGCCGTTATTAGTTTGTACACCCGTACCGCCACTCAGGTAACGGTTGTCGAGGTCGTCGGAAGCAAAGTTTGTCCTTGACGCATCGAACGTTTCATAATAGTCTTTTATGGATTCGACACCGATGAGGAAGTTGATCCGGTGGTTATCGCCGAAGGTTTTGTTATACGTCAGCGTGTTGAACCACGTCCACGTAAACTCGTAGTTGTTGGTTGTTTTGAGAGAGTTGGAGCCCCGCGATTCGGCCGATTCAATATCGCGAATAGTATAGTCACGGAAGTTAAAAGTGGTATAGTCAACCCCGAAGCTGGTCTTGGCCGTCAGGTCTTCAAGTATATCCACTTCTGCATAGGCGTTTCCAAATAATCTAAGTTCCTTTTGAATGTTGTCCTTATTGCGCCAGAGATCGGCAACCGGATTCCGTGAATTGTCCAGGTCAGTACCGCGTGTTCCGGCATGCCTTGTCCCGGTAACATCGAAGACGGGTACAATGGGCTGAATCCGGAAGGCAAAAGAGGTCGGATTACTTTCCTGGCTATTACCGTTGGGCTGATTCACGCGCTCGCTGTATCCCACCTGAAAATTCTCTCCCACGCGAATTCTCTTGTTAATATTGAATTCAGTGTTTGCGCGTAGCGAATAGCGTTTGAAGTTGGTATAAATCATGATGCCTTCCTGATCAAAATAATTCAATGAAACGCCATAGCGCCCGGCTTCAGTGCCGCCGGAAATACCAATCTGATGATTCTGTATCGGTGCTGAGTTATAGATCTCGTCCAGCCAGTCCGTACCGGTCTTGTTGGCCTTCGTAATCAACCATTTGGTCTTGTTGAAGTCTGCGGCGTCGATGTTGTCGCTATAGTTGATGTATTTGCCGCTAGCATCCTGCGCTACCCGGGGGTCACCTTCCATGGCTCCTGCCGGAAAGATATAATCCGGAATGGTCGGCGTAGGTCCGTTGCCAAATTGAGCATGCACCGGGTTGCCATCCGTACCGACGGCTCCCGCGTTAATACGCGACTCCCAGGTAAGCTGTGCATATTCCTGGGTATTCAACAGGTCCAGGAATTTCCCCGGACGCTGCGTACCGACGTACATGTCATACGTGAACATCGGTTTGCCCATTTTACCTTTTTTTGTCGTGATGATCACGACACCATTGCCGGCTCGGGAACCGTAAATGGAGGCCGACGATGCATCTTTCAGTATCTGCACCGATTCGATGTCATTTTGATTAATGGTATTTAGATTTCCCTTAGTGGGTACCCCATCAATAACGTAGAGCGGAGAGTTATCATTGATGGTACCAAAGCCGCGGATCCGCACCATAACACCGCCACCCGGACTGTTTTCATTCCCCACGGTAACCCCGGCTACCTTTCCTTGCAGTGCCTGGCCCACGTTAGTTGAGGGAGTCGACAGCAACTGCTTGCTGTCGATAGTGGAAACAGCCCCCGTTATATCCCGCTTGGACTGCGAGCTATAGCCAGTGACCACCACTTCGGAAAGCGAAACAATATCCGACTTCATCGTTATGTTCACAACGGTGCGATTGTCTATCGCCACCTCCTGTGTCTCGTAACCGATAAATGAGAACACCAAAGTCGCCGACCCATCGGGCGCACTAAGCGTGTAGTCACCGTTGGAATCCGTCGTCGTTCCCAATGATGTCCCCTTTACGAGAATGTTGACGCCTGGTATGACCTCTCCAGCGTCGTCACTGACTTTTCCGGAGATCGTAACAGCATCATCGTACGCATGAACGGTTCGTTTGGTCGCTGGCACATGATAAGCCAATGGCATTCCGTCAGTTTTCGGCGGTGAATCCCCCGATTGACTGGACAAACTGGATTGCGCATGCGTTCGCCCTGGAATG
>DATHKA010000071.1:0-11271 GCA_035489615.1 Chryseolinea sp. | reverse complement strand
GCAAGCTCAGCTTTCAGGATCCTGAAAGCTGAGCTTGCTGCTTTTGTAAACGTCAGACATCAGCTTAGGCATCAGGTCAATCAGGCTGGATAGATCCGGTGCCTGTATCACATACTGCAAGGGTTGTGAACTGGAAAACCCGCCGATCGTCGGAATCTGAATCGGAATAGTAATAACATTGCGAAAGCGTCCCGATGCAGCGACCAGTTTTTCATACACCTGTTGCTGCGTCATTCCACTCTTGCGGTCCTTGGGGTCTTCGAGAAAGATCCATTGAAATCCTCCGTTCACCGGCTGAACAAGGGTGCCTATTGACGCAGCAATACCGGCATACGTTCTGTTCTTATTAAGATCCGGAATGGAATCAGATACGTACTTGTTGATCTCCTTCATAGTCTCCTCCATGCTCTCGTACGAAGTCCCTTCGGGCGCAATAACGGCCAGGCCGATCATAGAGCGGTCTTCCAGGGGCGCCAACTCCGAGGGCAGCTTGGGAAGCAGGTACCACGCAATGGCAAACGAAAAGAGCAGCACCACGAATCCTAACCAGCGGAGTCGGAAGAAATAACCAAGGGATCGTTCATAGGCGTGGTTAAGTGCCTCGAACCAAGGCTCTGTCTTTCGATATAGCCAACCGTGTGATGCGTCGGCTTTAAGCAAGTAGGCGCTCATCATAGGCGACAACGTAAGGGCTACAAACGCAGAGATGAGTACCGAGCCGGCGACAACGATCGCGAATTCTTTAAATAGCTGACCCGTGATGCCGCCCAGAAACAAAATGGGCAGAAAGACCGCCGCCAGCGTAATGGTGGTGGAGATCACGGCGAAATAAATCTCGTCCGAGCCTTTGCGTGCGGCCTCAAGGGGTGACATACCCTTTTCGATTTTTCCATAAATATTCTCCAGCACGACGATAGCATCGTCGACGACGAGTCCGATCGCAAGAACGAGACCCAGCAGGGTGAGTACGTTGATTGAGAAATTTCCCAGATACATAATGAAGAATGCGGCGACTATCGAGACGGGGATAGCAACCAGCGGTATCACGGTGCTCCGCCAGTCGCGGAGAAATATGAAGATGATAAGGGCCACAAGTCCGAACGCGAGCAACAAGGTCTCCTCCACCTCTGACAAGGAATTTCGAACCGGAACGGTGAAATCCTTACCGAGGGAAATGATGTAATCTTTCGGAGCGGTGTCGACAATTTCCTTGAATCGATCCTTAAACTCGTCGACAATCGCCAGGGAATTAGCACCACGTTGAGGCTGTACGCCGGTGCCTACTCCGTAGCGTGCTGAATTGCCTTCACCGACGATCATGGCCGTGCGTTCATTTTGCGACGACATGATGGCTGTACCGATATCGCGGAACCGGACAATTGCTCCAGCCTGCTCGCGAATGATCATATTGTTGAAGTCCTCCTCTGAAACCAGGCGTCCCTGTGTCCGCAAGGTCACCTCCGTGTTTTCGCCTTCAATGCGGCCGCTGGGGAGGTCAACGTTCTCACGCTGGAGGGCAAGCTGCACATCGGAGGGCGTGAGTCCGTAAGAGGCTAGTTTAATAGGATCCATGCGTAAACGCATGGCTCGCTTGCGACCCGCATACGAATCGACCAACCGAACACCAGGTATAGATTGCAACCGCTCCTTGATGTTAATATTGACGAAGTCGGTCACATCTTCCAGACTCTTGGTATCGCTTTGCACCGTGAGAAACACCAGAAAATCCGGGGGACCGAGCTTTTCGACTATGGTGGGTTCAATATCGGCCGGAAGCTGCTGGCGAGACTTCGAGACTTTGTCACGCACATCATTGGCGGCAGCCTCCAGGTCGGCATTCAGGTTGAATTCTACGGTAATGATACTTACCTGCTCACGGGATACCGACGACAAGGCACGGATACCGTTCGCCTCGGCAATCGCTTCTTCCAACGGCTTGGTTACCTGCGAAGCGATGATATCGGCGCTCGCGCCGGGATAAACGGTGGTTACCGCTACGATAGGTGAATCAGTAACCGGGTATTCGCGCGTTCCCAGGAACGTATATCCGACGATGCCGAACAGTACGAGTAACACGGACATCACGCCCGCGAGTACGGGGCGGGATATGCTTACTTGTGAAATGGCACTCATTAAAACTAGTAGTTAGTAGTTAGTATTTGGTATTTAGAAAGAGTATAGAGTAACGGCCCGTCCTGTTCCCACCTTTGCGCCAGTATTTTCAGGCTAATGATAACTCGGGGGTTAACGGCTACGGACTGGACGCAGCTCTAGTTCTTAAGCGTGACGAATTGAATCGCGGCACCGGGCACGAGGCGGAGCAGATTGCTGGTGATGACGGTATCACCTTTGTGTAGGCCCTGCGTGATTTCCACGGATCCGGCACTGCGCTGTCCTATTTCCACAGGAGTAGCCTCTACAACCCCGCTTCTGGATACATAAACCGTGTAACCTTTCGACGACGGTATCAATGCTTGAGACGATACGGACAAGGCCTCACCTGATGTGCTCAATCCCAGGTTCAGGCGCGCACTTTGACCGGGTAGCAGATGTCCATCCGGATTGCTTGCCAACGCATGCATCAGCAGTGTGCGGGTATTCTCAGTGAGACTTGCCGCACGGGCCGCAACGGTTGCGCTATACTGCTTTTTGTCAGACGCGATGGTGAAGCTGTGAGTACTTCCGGGAACGATGATGTTCGCATATTTTTCAGGTACCGAAAACTCCACTTTAATCACGCTATTGTCTTCGATGTCAGTCAAGACATTGTTCACCGACACCACTGAGCCGGGATACACTTTGATGATGCCGACCTGACCATTGAAGGGCGCAACGATTCTTGTCTTGCTTATGGTGACCTGGATTTCCACGATCTGTGCCTCCAGCACTTTCAGGTTAGTGATGGCTTCATCGTAGTCCTGTTGCGCAATGGCCTCATGGGCCAGGAGGTCTTTCAGGCGTTGTTCGTTCAGCAGGGCCAGCTTTTCCTGTTGACGGAGACGCTGCAGTTGCGCCTGCAAATCAGCGTCGTCGAGCTGAAACAGCAGTGTACCCGCCCGAACTTTACTACCTTCTTTTACGTGTACCTTAATAATTCGGCGCGTGAGTTCGCTTACAATGTCCACCTGCTGGTTGGCGATCAGCGTTCCGGTAACCTCCAGTTCTTCGCGAACGGTACCGGGCTGCACGACCACTCCATCAACGGGTGTACCGACTACAGCCGTTTCCAGCTTGGGTTTTGCGTTGGCGTCATTGAGACTGTCGGCCTTGGATATGCAGGCGGCGACGAGTATGGTAATTGAAATGAAGAAGAGAAATGGCTCGGCGTATTTGTGCCGGAATAGATTGAATGAATGTTCCATGGTAACGAGAGTTATTTATTGATTTATTTAAATGTATCTATACATTTAGATATGCCAGTAACAACCGCTAACCCCCATCCCGTAGTTCCCGATTCTTAGATTTATTTAAATATTTCGATAGATGTGGTCAAAAAAATAGCGGGCTGCTATTTTTTCAGTGTCTCGAGAAAGCCTATGTACTCGTCAATGACCTTGTTATTGAGGCGGTATTTGACGTTACGCCCCTCTTTTTCGGAAAGAATGATTTCCGTGTCTACCAGCAGCTTCAGGTGGTGGGCGATAGACGGCTGCGCCAGATTAATCGTGTCATTAATATCCACGCAATAAAGGCACCCTTGTTTCTGCCGCTTGATCTCTTTCAAAATCTGCAATCGATTGGGATCAGCCAAAGCCTTTGAGATCTTCTCGGCATTCTTCTGATTCATTAGAGTCACCGTTTCCATGACAAAATAACCATTTATTTACTTAAATAATTCAATAATTGAGATTTCTGTGTTTAGACAAGTTTTTGGCGTATTGAGATGGGCCCGTCTGAAGGGTTACGCAGGAGGCGTTTCGGCGACAAGTTACTTTTTGCTGGCGTTAAAGAGCTTTTCCTTCTCTTCCTTTGTCAGACTGTCGTAGCCGCCATCGGAGATCTTATCCAGGATAGTATCAATCTCATCTTGCGAAATCGCCGGCGAGCGCGGATTATTCTTGCGCGTTTCGGATGTCTTTCGATACGACACTTTCACATGGCGGGTGGCGGAGAAAAGACGACGGAACCAATCGAGGATACGCGTTACCCAGGCTCCCCAATTGATGCCCGCCTTCAGCTGTTTGATATAAACGAATCCTATGAGCGCTCCCCCCAAATGGGCTACATTTCCTCCCTCGTTCGAGCCCACGGATCCAAGAAACGATATGAGAATATAGAAAGCGACGATATACTTGATGCGGATAGGTCCGAGGAACAGCAGAAAGAACGTGTAGTCAGGGAGTAGCGTAGCGGCTGCAACAGCCACCGCGTATACCGCAGCCGATGCGCCAATCATTCCACCACCCGGAACCCGTTCCTGGTAAAACGGTATCAGATTATAAACCAGCAGATAGGCGATGGCTCCGGCAAAGGCCCCGAGGAAATAGACTGCAATGAGTTTGTCGCTTCCCAGATACTCCACGAACAGCTTTCCAAACCAGTAGAAGAAAAGCATGTTGAAGAAAATGTGAAATATACCGCTGAGATCGTGCGAGAATGCATAAGTGATGATGGTCCAGGGCTTTTGAATAAAATCACCAATCAATGCAGGGATGGCAATTTGCCGGTGAATAACAGCAAACACCTCGGGTGCCTTGGCCACATTGAGCACCACCATGAGCACCGCCATAATAAGAAACACGGCCACGTTGATGATGATCAACTGGACATGTCCATTGTTGTGCCGCTGAAAAGCATTCTTAAACTCCTCTAACATACACTAATTCTTTCCCTGACTTCGCCAAGCCGTGATAATAATGAATGCAAAGATGACACCGCCGAGATGCGCAAAATGTGCCACGTTCCCGCTAGTGTCGAGCATGAAGTTCATGCCCCCTAGTACAAGCACCAAATATTTTGCCTTGATGGGAATGGGCGGTATCAGCAATTGAATCTCCATGTTAGGAAAAATCATACCAAATCCCATGAGCAATCCATAGATGGCGCCCGATGCACCCACCATGATGTTAAATTCTCCGACGCCAAAGTAGGTTGCGATCAGGATATTAAACACCCCCGCGCCAATACCCGTTAACAGGTAAAACATGGTAAACCGGCCCTGTCCCCAGTAATTTTCCAGAATCGGACCCATGAACGCCAGGGTGAGCATGTTGAAAAAAATGTGCGTGAATCCTCCGTGCACAAACATGTAGGTAAACAGCTGGTACGGCCTGAAGCACTCCGTCCTTGAATTGTAAAGTGACAAGAACCCTGACACAACGTCTTTGTCGAGACCTACGCCTCCGAAGCAGTAGCCGAAGTCGGCTTTGCTCGCGAACATTCCTGCCACGAAAACGAGTACGTTTATAATGATGAGTGTTCGTACAACCGGGGTCAATCTTAGCATAAAAGATAGTGCTTGGTAATTAGTCGTTTAGTCATTAGTATGAGTATAGGAGCGATGGAGCCTTAAGTGCGGGGCGACTACTCACGACCCAAGACTCAATACTTGCTAAAATAGCTTTCTATTTTATTCAATTCAAAAATAAAGAACGTCGGCCGGCCATCGGGCGCATAGTTGGGAGTTCGGCAAACGAACAGATTATCGACGAGTGTTCGCATTTCGTCCCGTATGAGAGGTTGTCCTGCCTTGAGGGCGGCGCGCTTGGCGAGCGACCTTACCAGGTTTTCGCTCAGGGGAACTGAAAGTTGCGACTGGTTCACCTTGAATTGTTCGATCAGTCCTTCGAATAAGTCCTTTTCACGGTTTGCCGGAATATTCGCTGGCACGCCCGTTACGAGAAAAGTATTCTTGCCGAATATCTCGACGCGAAAGCCCAGTGCTTCAATTTCCTGCTGCATCTCCAGCACCAGTGCAAAATCGGCCGCTGGAAACGTGATGGTTTGCGGAAAAAGGCTTTGCTGGCTCTGGGCCGTTCGGTGGCGCATTTGTCCCAGAAATTTCTCAAAGAGGATTCGTTCGTGTGCAGCCTGCTGGTCGACGATCATCATGCCCGACCTGACCTGCTTCACGATGTAGCGGTTATGCAGCTGAAAACAGAATTGATCATCGCTACCTTCCGGGCGATTCATGGCGCTCTCGAAGCGAAGTGTCTGCGGAGCCGGAACAGGTTCCGTTTCAGCAGGTGGCTCAGGCGGGCGGCGAATCGGCTCGCCTTCGAAGATCTTCTGCCAGTGCTCAAGGTTTGAACGATTAAGTCCCGAACTGAATCGCTCTTCGAAATAAACTTCCTTCGACTGTGCCGATGCGTTGCTCAGCTTGCTGATGATGTTGACATCAGCGTTGAAGTCGATCGCCGGAGTAAGATTATGGGAACCAATCGCTTGCCGTGCGGCGGATAACACAACGGCATAGATCGCGCGCTCGTCATCAAATTTGATCTCCGTCTTTGTAGGATGAACATTCACATCGATATGTTTAGGATCAATGTCGATGAACAATACATAGAACGGAAATGTATTCTCTGGTAATAGGCCTTCGAATGCGGTCATCACCGCGTGATTGAGATAATTGCTCCGGATGAATCGTTTGTTGACAAAAAGGAATTGCTCACCACGCTTCTTGCGCGCAAAGTGCGGCTTACCGAGAAACCCTGAGATGCGCACTTGCGCGGTTTCCTCCTGGCAAGGTGCAAGTTGCTCCTGATATTGCTTGCCGAAGATGCCGACGATCCGCTGACTGAGTTTGCCAGGTGCTAGGTCGAGCTCGATCGCGTCCGTTTCAATCAATTGAAATCCGATCTCGGGATTCGCCAAGGCCAGTCGTTGAAACTCATCGACAATGTGCTGGTATTCGCTTGCGTTCGACTTCAGAAAATTTCGGCGCGCCGGAATATTGTAAAACAAGTTCTTGACAGCGATGCTGGTTCCCTTGTCGCAAACAACGGGCTCCTGTCTCTTCACATCAGACCCCTCGACGACCAGCAAGGTTCCCAGTTCGTCCGTAGCCATCCGCGTCTTCATTTCCATTTGCGACACCGCTGAAATGGCGGCAAGCGCTTCTCCCCGAAATCCCATCGTGCGAAGGGTAAACAAGTCTTCGGCCTTGCGGATCTTGGACGTCGCGTGACGCTCCAGGCTCATGCGTGCGTCGGTGTCCGACATGCCTTTACCGTTGTCAATTACTTGCAACAACGTTTTTCCAGCGTCCTTGATGACAAGCTTTATCGATGTGGCACCCGCATCCAACGCATTTTCGATCAGTTCCTTTACGGCGGATGCAGGACGTTGCACAACCTCCCCAGCAGCGATCTGGTTGGCTATCGAATCAGGAAGCAGCTGGATGATGTCGGGCATGCAACTATAGACGTAATCTTAATGGGCAAAGGTGCAGATTACCCACCGAAGTGCAAGGAAATTTAGATAAAATGCTGCATCTGGCACCTGACGCTGTGTTGACCAGTGGCTCCCGCAACTCTCTGATGGCACAGGCAATCTTTCACCGTTTGACACGTTGTTGCTGAACTATTTTCCATAGTATGTCGTAATCTCGTGTTAAGACTCTTGTAAGTGTGTTTTAAACTCGGTACAATCTCCTAACTTTGTAGATTAACCGTTCCTAACGGCATTTTTTTATCATGCTACGAGTATTTTCATTTTTTGCTCTTTTGGTGATCGCGCCGGGCACTGCCCTGGCACAAGTCGATAAGGCCCATTGGGTTGACAGCCTCATGAGCACGCTGAGTGTCGACGAAAAAATCGGACAGCTGTTTATGCGCGTCGTTCCCCCAAAGGCCACTACTGATCAGGTAGACGCTATCCGTGACGATGTAAAAAGTCTGGACCTGGGCGGCGTCGTTTTCCAACAGGAAAATCCGCATCACCAGGTAAGCGTGACCAACGTACTGCGAAACGCGGCAAAAGTGCCGTTGTTCGTGGGGCAGGATGGACAATGGGGAGTGAGTCAGTCCGTCGACAGTACAATTCAATTTCCACGTCCCCTGATACTCGGCGCGTTGGCAAACGACTCACTCGTGTATCTGATGGGTCGTGAAACGGCCAGGCACATGAAGCTTCTGGGGGTCAATCTCAACTTCGCTTCTCTCGCTGATGTGAGCAGCAATCCAAAGGATCCACTCATCAGTTATCGTTCATTTGGTGGCAACAAAGTGAATGTAGCCAACAAGATCACGTCCTTTGTTCGCGGGATGCAGGATGCCGGAGTGCTGGCCTGCGCCAAGCAATTTGCTATCACCAGTCTCACTATTACGGACTTTAGTAACGAGATACCCCGCGTGCGTGCGTCGGTCGATACCGCCAACGCCTATACGTTTAAAAAGCTCTTTGAAAACAACGTGGCAGGCGTGATGCCGGCATCGTCAAACGTGCCGCTCTATTACGACAAGGTAAAACGTAAAAACGAATACGACCCTGCTACCATGGCCCAGCTTTTTACGGGACAGTGGCTGAAGGGACAGCAGGGATTCAAGGGACTTTCATTTGTCGACCTTCAATACGTAAAGATTGCTGCCGATAAAACCCGGGAAGGCGATGAAGCTGTGTTTGCCTTTCAGGCCGGTAACGACGTCTTAATTGGTGATGCAGATATCGCCGCTTCTATTCGCAAGATCAAGCGTCTCCTTAAGGCCGATCAAAGCTATGAAGCCCAGCTGGAAACCTCTGTGCGCAAAATCCTGCAGGCTAAATACGATGCAGGATTGTCGCACAAACGATTGCTCAACCCCGACAACATCGTCGCACGCCTGAATTCACCCGCCGGCCAGGTTATCACGGAACAGCTATACGAACAGGCCGTCACGGTTATGAAAAATGGCCGCAAGATTCTTCCCGTTACCCAACTCGACAATAAGCGGATAGCCTATGTATCGAGCGAAGCCAGCGAGCCAAACAAAGCCTTTTATAAGGACCTCTCGAAATATGCGCATGCTTCCTATTATACGCTCGACGAAAAAACTGATCTCCTCAAACTGGCCGATGCGCTCGCTGGTCATCATATCGTGATCCTGGGCGTGTTCCCACAAACTACCGCGGCGGTGTTGAGCAGAATGGAACGGACGGTGAATTTACTGAAGCCAAATGTCGACGTAGTTTTCTGTGACTTCGGCAACGAGCTGTTTATGCGTGAGGTCTACAAGTACCACACTTCCCTTACGGCATATTGCAATGCGCCGCCGGCGATGGTGGCAGCGTCGGAAGTGCTGTTTGGTGCTATCCCAGCGAAGGGAAGGTTACCGTTCACCGCCACACGCGAGCTACAGGCCGGTGCAGGCGTGGATACAAAAGCCGTTCGAAGGTTGCGATACGCCACTGCCGAAAGTGCCCGCATGGACAGTCGTACCATGTCGCGCATTGATTCAATTGCCCGTGAGGCAATAGCGACAGGCGCCACTCCCGGCATGCAAGTTATCGTGGCGCGTGGCGGTACAGTTGTGTACGAAAAGAATTTCGGTACCCTTAATCACAACAAAAATAATCCCGTCACGTCGGAGACGATTTACGACTTGGCTTCGCTCACGAAAGTGTCAGCAACCTTGCAGTCCGTCATGTTCTTGCAGGAGCGCGGCGTAATCGACATCAACCGGAAGGTATCGTTTTACTTGCCTGAGTTGAAAAAGTCGAATAAGAAAGACATCACTATCATCGAAATGCTGACACATCAGGCCGGGTTGGCACCTTTCATACCCATGTGGCCGGAGACGATGAAGGATACGACGTTCCTGCCGCACTATTACAGTCGTACCCGCAGCGCGGCCTATCCGTTGCAGGTGGCTTCCAATCTCTACGGCTCTATGGCGCTGCGCGATTCGGTTTGGTCATGGGTGGTAAACTCTAAACTGATCGAAAAAGCGGCGCGAACGCCATATGCCTATCGATACAGTGACCTTGGATTCCTGATCCTTCAACGACTCGCTGAGAAGTTACTCAATCAACCGCTCGACGAGTTTGTTGGCCAGAATTTTTATGAACCACTTGGTGCCTATACGGCAGGATTTATGCCGCTAGACCGCTTTCCAAAGCAGCAGATAGCACCGACAGAATATGACAGAATCTATCGGCGAACGCTCGTTGCCGGTACCGTGCATGACGAACGTGGCGCACTAATGGGTGGTGTTGCTGGTCACGCTGGATTGTTTGGAACCGCGACTGACCTGACCAAGCTTGGACAGATGCTGCTCCAGGAGGGTTACTACGGCGGGTACCGTTACTACAAGCCAGAGACGGTTCGTCTTTTCACGAACAAGCAGTTTGATAAGAGCCGACGCGGACTCGGATGGGACAAGCCCGTTCAAAGCGACTGGAACAGTCCGACATCGCTGAAGGCCTCACCACGCACGTTTGGCCACACAGGATTTACAGGTACCTGTCTATGGGTAGACCCGGAATTTGACCTTGTTTACGTGTTTTTGTCCAACCGTGTATATCCGGACCGCAGTGGCAAACTAATCACCTATAATATACGTTCTCGCATACAAGACGTAATCTATGACGCAATCTTTACGTACTGCGACGATTATCCGGCCGCGCCTGCGGCGCTTCAAAACCCGATGGTTAGCAGCCGGCGATAATCAAAATAATTTGCGGGCGTTTGCGTCCTGGATATTAGTCAAGGACTTAGACACCAGAATCTACTTATGAACATTGGAATCGTGTGCTACCCGACTTTCGGCGGTAGCGGCGTTGTAGCAACAGAACTTGGAAAAGCATTAGCTCAAGAAGGTCATAAAGTTCACTTCATCACGTACTCGCAGCCTACACGGCTCGATTTCCTGAACGAAAATTTGTTTTATCACGAGGTCGAATTTCATTCGTATCCGCTGTTCGAGTATCCGCCCTACGAGCTTGCCCTGGCTAGCAAAATGGTGAGCGTAGTCAAAAATGAGAAACTGGACCTGCTCCACGTGCACTATGCCATTCCTCATGCCTCTGCGGCCTACATGGCGAAGCAGATTCTGAAGACGCAAGGAGTTACTATTCCCGTAGTCACCACGTTGCATGGCACAGATATCACGCTGGTTGGTAAGGATGCCTCTTATGAGCCGGTGGTGACCTTTAGCATCAACCAATCCGACGGCGTGACGGCCGTGTCGGAAGACTTGCGTCGCGAAACGTTTCAGTCTTTCGCCATCACCAATGAGATCGAGGTGATCCCTAACTTCATCGACCTCGAAAAATTCAAGAAGCAAAAGAAGGATCATTTCAAGAAGGCCATCTGTCCAAACGGTGAGGCGTTGATCGTGCATATTTCAAATT
>DATHKA010000070.1:0-4539 GCA_035489615.1 Chryseolinea sp. | reverse complement strand
ATCGTCAAGGTAGTCATAGAGGCAGTTATCCCGGGCGTTCCAGAAAGCCTTCTGAAATGCCTCGTGTACCACGTTAGCCCTATGCGCAAATTCTGTGGCCAACTCATCTTTCGCAACGCTCTGGCATAACTTCTCCATGATTCTTAACGCGTTGTACCAAAGTGCATTGATCTCCACGGGTTTGCCAATCCGTGGGGTCACTACCCAGTCGCCCACCTTGGCGTCCATCCAGGTGAGTTGCACTCCGGGCTGCCCACCCTGCAACAGCTGGTCACTCGCATCGACAACAATACCATACCGTGTACCGCGAACGTGCCAATCAACAATATCGCTAAGGACAGGAAGCAACTCCTGCACGAGATCAATATCTTTAGAAGCGAGGTAATATTGATAGATCGCATGAAAGAACCATAGCGTCGCATCAAATGTGTTGTACTCGGGCCGTTCACCATGATCCGGAAATCGGTTAGGCAACATGCCTTCGCTCACAAACTGAGCAAATTGAAGGAGAATTTCGCGGGCAATAGCCAGCCGTCCCGTCGCCAGGCAAAGGCCGGGAAGCGAAATCATGGTGTCGCGGCCCCAGTCTGAAAACCATGGATAACCGGCAATAACCGTGTGCAGTTTGCCTCTGCGTACAATGAATTGATCGGCTGCCAGCATTAGTCGTGGTAACGCCGGATTTGTCGTCGAAAGTTTCCGCTGCAACTTTTGCCTTCTCTTTTCCTCTAAGGCAAATAATTCAAAGGCGTCGCGTCCCGTGGGGTCTTCCGTTGACACGATCACACCCAACCGATCACTCTTGCGCAGTTTTATAGCAAAGCTTCCATGCGCATACAAGTCCTCCTGAGATTCCAACCCGCGTTCAAGCTCGCGCAAGTATTCCAGGTTGTAGTACCAGCCCTGCAATTCGAGGAACTCGCTGCCCGGAACATTCACAAACAGCTCCGCGCCGCCGTGGTAGTTAACCGTGCGAAAAACACCCTCTTCAAAAAGATACTGACGACCCAGCGCAGGGTTTGCCCGGCAAATCCCGTGGTGATCGCGTGCAGACGCGAGCGGAAGCAACTCCAGGATGAACGCCTCGGGTGCCGTCTCCACTTCGTATAGCACCAGCGTTGTATTTTCCTCATGAAGAGAGGCAATGGTTTTTTTGAGTCGGACGTGGCCGGCGGCATAGTAAAAAACAGGAAACGAATCGTGCTCAAATCTTTCCAGGTAGCGATAGCCCATCGGGTGAACGGCACCTGGGTACTGGTTAGCGCCCAGTTCGTATCGTTGAAGGGTTCCATACTTCCCATCGTCGATAACGATGGTCTCGTCAAGCTTTGACAGAAGGACAGTGCGCTTTACGGGCGGCTCCAGCGCAGCGATCAGCAATCCATGATAACGCCGGGTCAGTGCCCCGCTCACTGTTCCGCTTGCGTACCCGCCCAGCCCATTCGTTTCGAGCCACTCCAGGCCGCTTGATATGGCGAAGTCATGCAGTATGTCGCCGCCGTAGGTCATGCCTTTCCCGGTCGTCATTTCTTTGGAGCATCGCCTTGACTTGTCGCCCGCTTTCTGCGACGGGGTTGAATCAACTTCGCAACAATTCCCGTCCAGCCCGTCTGATGCGTGGCGCCCACACCCCTACCGTTGTCTCCGTGAAAGTACTCGTTAAATACGATGTAGTCCCGAAAATGCGGATCGCGCTGAAGCTTCTCGTTTTCGCCGAACACGGGACGTCTGCCCTGCGCATCGCGCTTAAACAGGTTGATCATCCGCCGTGAAAGATCGTCTGCAATCTCGCGCAAGGTGAGCATCCGACCCGATCCGACAGGATGCTCGACTTTAAATTCATCACCATAATAGTGGTGAAAGCGTTGCAGCGATTCAATGAGCAGATAGTTGACCGGGAACCAGATGGGTCCGCGCCAGTTGGAGTTCCCGCCGAACAAAGTGGTGTCGCTTTCCGCCGGCGTGTATCGCACGGTAAACTCCGAACCGTTCACGTCCATCTTATACGGATGTTCCAGGTGGTACCGCGATAGTGCGCGTACCCCATACGTAGACAGGAATTCACTTTCATCGAGCATCCGGTGCAAGAGCATCTTCATGCGATGGCCGCGCAGCAATGACAACAAATGCCGCTCACCCCGCCCGCGTTCCTGCCAGCGTGAAATGAGATTGGCGAGGTCGGGACGGTTGTCCAGAAACCAGCGCAGCCGCTCCGTGAATTGCGGCATTGATTTAAACAGGTCTTCATCCAACACCTCTACGGCAAACAACGGGACCAATCCGACCATCGAACGGATGCGCATCACCGTTCGCTCATTGTCTGGCGTATGCAGTACATCATAGAAGAATTCATCGTGTTCGTCCCAAAGATCCAATCCGTCGTTCGACATCGCGCCGGCGATATAAAGAAAGTGCTCGAAAAACTTGGTGGCCAGACTCTGGTATATGGGATTCTCCTGTGCCAACTCCAGGGATATGCGCAACATATTCAGCGTAAACATCGCCATCCAGCTTGTGCCATCAGCCTGTTCGATATAACCGCCGGTGGGCAACTCTGCACTACGATCAAACACCCCAATATTATCCATGCCGAGAAACCCGCCCTGAAAGATATTGTTGCCGTTATTATCCTTTCGGTTCACCCACCAGGTGAAGTTTAACAACAACTTGTGAAAGACACCTTCCAGGAATGCACGATCTGCCTTTCCGCCCTGCAATTGCTGATCGATCTTATATACACGCCAGGTAGCCCAGGCGTGAACAGGTGGATTGACGTCGCTGAACGCCCATTCATAAGCCGGCAACTGACCGTTAGGATGCATGTACCATTCTTTGGTAAGCAAAATAAGTTGTCGTTTGGCAAATTCGGGATCAACCATGGCCAGCGGAATAGTATGGAATGCGAGGTCCCATGCGGCATACCAGGGATATTCCCATTTGTCCGGCATTGAAATCACGTCGGCGTTATTCAAATGCAACCATTCATGATTGCGTCCCCACTTCCTGTTGGGCGTGGGTTGTCCGGGATCACCTTTGATCCACTTGCTGACATCGAAGTAGTAAAATTGTTTACTCCACAACATCCCCGCGATAGCCTGCCGTTGAATATTTCGCTCATCGGCATCTTCAATAGCATGCTGCATGTCCGCGTAAAATTCATCGGCCTCCGCCTGACGTTTGTGGACGATTGCATCGAAATCCGCGAACGGCTGATGCAGGTAGGCCGAGGACAGGCGCAATTTGATCTCGCGCGTCTCGCCAGGCGCCAGTGACAATTTACAATGATAGGCCGCCTTGGAACCGCGCGTTACCGGGTTAACGGCTGCCCGTTTACCCGATACCACAAAATCATTGATTCCATCCTTGAAATGTCCCGTGCCACCGAAATTGAAAAGTTTTTGCGCGTTCGTGTCATTCTCGCAAAAGAGCGCATTGACTTCCCCCTCTGCGTAATAGTAGTACTTGCCCAAGTCGCGATGGTCAGCCTCGATGCATCCTCTATTGTCCAGAAATAGCTCGGGTTTGTAGCTGTCGTACCCCCAGGACCAGGTGTTCCGGAACCATAGGTGTGGAAGTACGTGAAGTGCCGCGGTGTCCGGTCCCCGGTTGACGACGGTTATTTCCACCAGCAGGTCCGTGGCGTCGGCCTTGGCATACGTTACAAAGACATCGAAATATCGATCATCGTCGAATACACCGGTATCCATCAGCTCGTACTCAGGGTCGTTCTTTCCGCGGCGTTTATTCTCCTCCACCAGTTTCTTATACGGGTACTCGCGTTGAGGATACTTATACAGCATCTTCATGTACGAATGCGTGGGGGTGCCGTCGAGGTAGTAATACTGCTCCTTGCAGTCCTCACCGTGATTGCCTTCCGGCCCGGTAAGGCCATAGAGCCGTTCTTTAATGATGGGATCCTTCTCATTCCACAACCCGAGGCCTAGGCAAAGCAGTTGCTTGTCGTCGCTAAACCCGGCAATGCCGTCTTCCCCCCAACGATATGCCCGGCTCCGTGATGCCTCGTGAGACACGTAGTCCCAGGCGTTTCCATATTCGCTATAATCCTCTCGCACAGTTCCCCACTGGCGTTCCGTAAGGTAGGGCCCAAACTTTCGCCAATCCTTGGCTTTATCGCGATCTTCAAAGAGTCTTTTCTTTTCCTCAGTCATGATAAATTCTAATTGTGGAAGATACTAGTTGCCTCGCGTCCTTTGAGCGCGACAGCACTTCATCAAACACTACCCGTTATCTTCAAAGCCCGGATAGAGTAGCATTCCACCATCTACAAAAAGGGTTATCCCATTTACGTAGTCTGAGTCGTCAGAGGCCAGCCATACGGCCGCTCCGCCGATGTCTTCTACCTCACCAATGCGTTTTTGCGGAATTAACTTAAGCAGGTTGCGAAACGATTCCGGTGTTTGCCAGGCAGCGTGGTTGATGGGTGTTCGAATGGCTCCGGGGCCAATACTATTCACCCTGATTTTCTTGGGCGCATACTCCTGGGCAATACTCTTCATCAACATCATAACGCCCCCCTTA
>DATHKA010000069.1:0-5344 GCA_035489615.1 Chryseolinea sp. | reverse complement strand
AAATAAATAGGGATAAATAAATTAATTTCCTGATAACGCAATCAAATAATTGCAATGACTCAAATAAAACATTAAAAATAAGAATATGACTACACAAAAAATTACACCCTATTTGTGGGTAGAGAAAGATGCCAAAGCTGTAGCAGATTACTACTTATCCATTTTTAAAGACGGTAAGCTGAAAGATTTTCGCAAGTTCGATAGTGATGAAAGTGGAAATGATGCAGGCATAGAAACAGCTGTAATTGAAATAGCAGGAATGGAGTTTAGTATATTAGCAGCAGGCCCACTATTCAAATTTAATGAAGCAGTTTCTTTTGTTATCAATACAAAAGACCAAGCTGAAACGGATTATTATTGGGAAGCTCTTACTAAAAATGGTGGTGAGGAAGGCTCTTGTGGATGGTGTAAAGATAAATATGGATTATCATGGCAAGTTGTACCAACTGAATATTTTGAATTAATACATAGCGATGACCCAATAGTAAGGGAAAAAGCAATGAAGAACACATTAATGCAGAAAAAATTGATACTTTCAGAACTCAAATGAACAGATGTCATTATTTGGCTCCAATCCCAACGTCACATACACGAACGGTAGCGGCAAGTTCATAGGACAATGACAACTAAAGAATTTGGATTTGTATCGTGATCACGGCGTTTTCGAAGGCAACAGTCTGCAATTGGAGTGCGCGATGACGGGATGGTGCGAGTATCATCAAATGTGACGGCGGGTTCTTCGGAAGTACCTGCAACGTGCACAGATTAATCAGTGATCCCTCACGGGGCCAACCGATAAATACGCACATACCCGGTATCGGCAACCAACGGAAGGTCCGGACGCACATCGCCGTACATCTCCGGAAGAATTACAACGTACTTCATTCCCAATGAATAGTACCGCTCCCGGTACGAAGGATCTTCGAATACGGTGTTGGCAACCGCATAACCCTTCCTGTGGGCAAAGTACATCGGCGTCGGGTCGCCCGTGGCGGTTCCGTTAATTACGATGCGATCGTCGCGGTCTGTGTGTTTGTCCAGAACCGATTCTATTTCCGTCATGCTGATGTGCGGTTCGCGAATTTTGAACGTGTGAATCTGATTCCCAATACCTTCCCCTATGATCGCCAGCAACAAGATCACCACGATCCATGGCTTGTGAATCGACGCCAGCCCGGTAGCGATGACGAACGCCATGGGGGGAATGAAGACGATCACATAATAGGGATTCAATTGAAATCCATAGCCCGATTTCAGCACGACGAATAAATAGGCAACGAAGGGCAGGCCAAACGCCAGCGCGCGCACACGCATTTTGTTTTTGATCACGACAAACAAGCCATAGAGGAACAGGATGAATCCCGAATACTTGAACGGCGTGACCACAAAGCGTTTCAATGTCGGTTGCCACAGGTCGACAATTTGCTGCATGCCTTCGACCAACGGTAGTCCCATGAAGAAGTGACCGTGAAATCCGAATTCATTATTCAGATAGGGTACCCAGGTGAAATACCAAAGGTAAACGGAGATCAGGATCACGGCGGATGATACGCCGACCCAGATCTTACGGTCGAACGCGACGCCCGGTTGAAAGAACGGTATGGCCATAACGGTGAGGGTAGCGGCGACTGAAATTTTATTCATACACCCGAGCCAACCCAGGATGGCATACAAGGCCAGGCGCCCGTAGCCGCCGTCATAAAGAAATCTCACTCCATAGTACAGCGCGATCAGGCAAAGGGACGTGCTGAATGTGTCGGGTATGTTGGTGCGGCAATAGGTAAACCAGTGCGAAGCCAACACGACGACGCCCGTGTACAAGGCGGTTTGTTCGTCTACATACTCCCTGATAAGCCGATACAGGAAATACACGCCGATCGAGGATACGATCAGGTCGATGAGCCGGCCGTACCAATGCTCATAGCCAAAGACAGCAGCAACCAGATAGATCAGGTAGTTCAGGAAAGGAAATTCACAACCCACGATACCGCTCTTCTCGCCTGCCAAGTCTACGCGCGGGTACATGATGTTGGCGTCCACCTCATAAAAGTTGCGGGCCACCATAAGTCCGTCTGTTTGTCTCCACGTGGAGGCCGGTTCGAGCGGCGGCAGCGTGATGGTGCTGAGATGAAGCAGGAAAAATATGACGATCCAAACACGGATGTCTCTTGTATATCGCGAGATCGTATCTCTTTCGGGCATAAGGCAACAGATGGGGCATGAAATAGTGTAATTATATGCAATTCGACAAGTCAGATGCCGATGAATCGCACGGATGAGGGGAGGTTGGTCCTGGTCATAGCTGCTTTGGTGGTGATCGAAAACCACCGCACAGGTTTGTTGTCAAAGTTGTCATGTTATATCCCGAAGTGGCCGTGGCCAAACAAAAGCTCGACTTTAAGTAGCTTACTAGGACGCCCGCTTCGACCTCATGGCCTTCACATGGTTGATGGATTTGTCGTTGATAAACTTCTTGTAGGCTGCAGATTCGCGGGCGTAAATAGCAACTTTGCTGTTTTCATTGTGATGAATTCCCCAGCCGTAGCGCTTTCCCAGGGGCGACGACCGCATACATGCCTGTCCTTTCGAAAAAAACGTGGCCTGCGCCTCTGGCCATTCATTCTTTGGAATTTCGTGGCGTATTGCATGAGTGCCAAATATCACATCGTCTGAAGTATAGCGGTACGGGTGATCGTAAATCATATCAAAATGCAGGTTTGCAACCGTCGACTTTTCGTCTTTTTTTGGGGGTAATTCCGCTTTGGCGGCGGGACAATCGTCAGCTACTTCGATAAAGGTGTTTACGTAATTGGTCGTATGCATACGCTCAATTTACGCCTACTGTCTATAAATCCATACCGCGGAGATACCTTTCGCGCTGAGAAAAATGCCGTATGGATATAACAGCCTGAGAGAGCTTCCCGGTAGCTGCAACCATCGTCTGGAGTGATCTGGCAGCACCCAGCCGCGTGTTAGCGGCAGTTTTCAGCATTATCCAAAAAAATATTTCACGCTCCACAACCGATTGAAAGCAGTCGATTTAAGCAGTCTTATGAGGCTCTGTTTTAAACGCTTGTTTAAATTTAAACACGTGTTTAAATTTGAACCCAAGATGACCAGCGAAAAAATCATATCGGCCGCCCGAAAGCTATTTGAGCAGAAGGGCTATGACCAGACCAGTGTTCGGGACATTGCGACCTTAGCAGATGTCAACGTCGCCCTTATTAACTATCATTTTGAGTCGAAGGAGAACCTGTTTTTTGCCATCCTTGAGGAGTCGATGGATATGACACGGATGAAACTCACATCGATTAACGACAGCGGTGATTCTGCGGATGAGAAGCTGCGAAAAGTGGTTGCTATGTATGTTGAAAAGATTTTTGACCACTGCCAGTACTTTCATTTCGTTCAGCGGGAATTAGAAAATCCGACACGTCAGAAACTGCGTGAACACATCGCCCGCGTCGTAGGCAAGAACAATAAAGAGCTCAAGAACTTTATAGAAGGTGCACAGGCGAGCAAGGAATTCAGGAAAGAGGTGGATGTAGACCTGATCATCGCAACCATGTTCGGCATACTCCATCAAACAACCCATGAATTTATATCGAAACGATACCGAAAGCCGGGCGAGAAGGATGATGCCTTCCGCGCGCGCGTCGAGAAATACTTATACCAACTGCTTTTGCAACAACTTAAGAAATAGACGGATTTATGAATAAAGTAGGATTATTATCAATCTGCGTATTGTTGGCCACGGCTTCCGTAGCCCAGGATGTACGCACCATAACACTCAAGGAGGCTATCGATTTGGGGTATGCGAACAGCAAACAGCTGGCGATCTCAAAGGCCAAGGTACAGGAGGCCCAGGCAAAACTTGACCAGGCGAAGGACCGCGCGCTACCCGACGTTTCGGTAGCAGGCACGTACCTGCACATTAATACACCGACAATCGCGTTTGCCGGGTCGGCGGACGGTAGCGGTAGTGGCGATGGCAGTTCAGGAGAGTCGCCGTTAGCGTCATTTGCCAACCTGCATGACCTCGGCCTGGTGCAGGTAAATGCAAGCATGCCGATATATAACGGCATGAAGATCCGGAACACGAAGGTGATGAATGAGTACCTGAGCGAAGCCTCACGCTACGATGAGCAAACCACCAGAAGCGAGGTATCCCTGAACACCATCAAGGCGATTTATCAATACTATGAATTGCTAGAAAGTCGCAAAGCCATCGAAGAGAACCTTCGCCAGGAAAAACAACTGGTTGAGGAGTTCAAGAACAAGGAGGCACAAGGTTTACTGGCAAGAAATGATCGGTTGAAAACTGAATTGCAGGCCAATCGTGTAGAGCTGGCGTTGACAGAAGTGAATCACACGGTTGAACTGGCTGCTTATAACCTGAATATTCTTCTCGGTCTTCCTGAGGATATGGCTATCCAATTGGACACGACGGGAATGTTCTCGCTCAAGCCGACCGATACCTGGGACAGCTACCTCACCGCCGGGCTTGCCAATCGCAGTGAGATCAAGTCGGCCGGTCTTCAGGTGAAGGCGTCTGAAACGAATTACAAGATCGCGAAGTCTGCGCGATACCCCACGCTGGGTGTTTCGGCGGGCTACGTAAATGCCTATCTCCCTAATGTGTTGACCGTGACCAATGCACTTAATGCAGGCCTTTCCCTTAAGTATAGCATAACAGGAGCTTTTCATGCGACGCATGGAGTTCGTGAGGCCAGGGCCCGTGCGGATCAGGCTGCTTCCGGCCAGGCGATGCAGGAAGATGCCATCCGGGTACAAATTCGCGGTAAGTATCTGCGTTACCTGGAGATGCAGGACAAACTGGTTATCAACGATAAGTCTATTAAACAGGCGGCGGAAAACTTCCAGATCTCCGATAACAAATACAACCAGGGACTCATGATCCTTTCGGACTACCTCGACGCTGATGTGTCGTTGCTGCGTTCACGCATTGATTATGCGACGAGCCGTGCCGAAACAATGGTAGCCTACTATGAATTACAGGAGTCGGTTGGAGCCCTTCAATAAGTAAAGAATCACAACAGGATATGGAAACGAATAAGAAGAATAAGAAGTTTGGAATTGTATTGGGAATACTGGTCGTGGCCGGAATCATTTTTGGAGTGAACAAGTACATCCATGGACAACATCACGAAGGAACAGACGATGCCCAGGTAGAGGGTGATATCAGCCCGATTATTCCGAAAGTGTCGGGATATGTCGACAAGTTGTTGGTCGACGATAATTCGATTGTACAAAAGGGGGATACCCTTGTCGTGCTCGACGACCGCGACCTCAAATTACGTGTCCTGCAGGCGGAAGCGGCCCT
>DATHKA010000068.1:0-4458 GCA_035489615.1 Chryseolinea sp. | reverse complement strand
GCTTTTGAGCTACTGGCCGCACGTTGGTTTTTAGTTGCGTACCTGGAATATAGATAAGACAGGGTAGCTCGTTGTGGATGGTTCAATCCGGAGTCATAGGATCACTGCGGCGCGACGGGTGTGCTTCGACGCTACGCGTCGGGGCCGCTTGAGTGCGTCATCACCGAAACTGTCAGTTCAAATCGAAATTACTCTCGGGAAATTCAATTTAAGAGCTCACTGTGTATCGACGCTTAGCCTCGAAGCATTCACGAACGAAACGCAGTGCTCCTATGACTCCGGATTGAACCATCCACAACGAGCTACCCTGTCTTATCTATATTCCAGGTACGCAACTAAAAACCAACGTGCGGCCAGTAGCTCAAAAGCTCCGCGAGCCTCCGCGTGTGTTGGATTTCAAAACTTTCAAGTCTCCACGCCCCTTCCTACGCCAGCCCTTCCAAGTACGCACCCACGATCCCCGACGTGTCACGTCGAAGCACACCCGTCGCGCCGCAGCGCTCCTATGACTCCGTCTTTAATCATCCTACAACGAGCAACGCTTTCACCGCTACATTCAAGGTGCATCACTTAAAAATCAACGTGCGGCCAGTGGCTCAAAAACTCCTTAGACTCCGTGTGATGGATTTTCTTGGCGAACCGGAGAGTCGTCCCATGCGCACCACAACAACGGACCCACTCATTCAGTGTGCAATCCATCGGACGGTTTCGTCAGTGCCGTGCGAAGGAACTGGTATGAGATCGTACCCAACGCAGTGGCTAGTGCAAGTATTCCAGCGATCGCGAAAACATCCCAGGTAATAAGCACCAGGTATTCGAAGCCTTGCAGCCATTCGCGCATCATGTACCATCCGAGCGGTACCGCCCGCCCGGCACCTCAAACGAGAAACTGTTGAAAAGTGGAGCGATGCCGATTTGCAAAATTCAATCCTGAGTGATATCTTCATGATATCATTTTAATATCACTCCTATGATTGCTGAGAAAAAGATTTCCCCGATTTCGGGATACTTTATGGTGGCGGGTTTGTTTGGCCTATTCGTCTTTGCGATTGCTGTGGGGACGGTTGCCCAGTTATTGGCGATGGCTTGTTTGGGGATTGGTGTCTTTTTGATACGCGGATTTTTCTTCCTGAATCCAAACTCATCGATGGTACTAACCATGTTTGGTGACTATCAAGGCACGGTAAAAGACAACGGTTTCTTCTGGGTGAATCCGCTGTTTAGCCGGAGGATGATTTCGTTGCGTGCCCGTAACTTCGACAGCGAAAAGATCAAGGTGAACGATAAGGTAGGTAATCCGATTCAGATTGGTGTCATACTCGTTTGGCAGGTGGCAGATACCTTTAGGGCCGCCTTCGACGTGGACAACTACGAGAACTTCGTGAAAGTACAAAGCGATTCCGCGGTGAGAAAACTGGCCGGGCAATACGCGTACGATAACTTCGACAACGATTCAGAACTCACCTTGCGCTCAGGTCATGACGACGTGAACCGTACCCTGGAGGAAAATCTAAGCAAGCGCCTCGAGATTGCAGGCATTCGGGTGGTCGAAGCCCGCATTGGTTATCTGGCCTATGCGCCTGAGATTGCCAGTGCCATGCTGCGCCGACAGCAGGCAGCGGCGGTGGTATCCGCGCGATTCAAAATTGTAGAGGGCGCGGTGAGCATGGTGCAGATGGCGCTCGATCACCTGGCAAAACAGAACATTGTGGAGCTCGACGAGGAACGAAAGGCGGCCATGGTAAGCAACCTGATGGTAGTGCTGTGCTCGGACAAAGATGCCACGCCCGTGGTGAATACAGGCACCCTTCATCAATAGGAAATATTAACGGATAAACTGTTTCGAAAAAACTGATAGAATGGCGGAGAAAAAGCCTTTTGTACTGAGGTTGGATGCCGAAGTGATGAAAGCGGTAGAGAAGTGGGCGGCGGATGAATTCCGGAGTACGAATGGTCAACTGGAATGGATCATTGCACAGGCACTCAAGCGTGCTGGCAGGGAGAAGAAGAAGAATTAACGGATGCCGC
This sequence comes from Chryseolinea sp., assembly GCA_035489615.1. Lineage (GTDB taxonomy): Bacteria > Bacteroidota > Bacteroidia > Cytophagales > Cyclobacteriaceae > Chryseolinea. Next base: position 2,430 of record DATHKA010000068.1, on the reverse strand, counting down.
TCGCGCAGGTAAGTTGATCACAACTTCTTCTTAAACAATAGCTCCGTTTGATGATTCGCCACAATCTGCGCATATAGCTCCTTGAGGAAATGATACTCATCCGAAGTGAACACGGGCTTCCCGATCGTCAGATAGCTCTGCATAATGATCTTGTTTCCTTCGTTCTTCATGTCGAAGAGGTATTTCGCCGTTGAATTTGGCAAGGCGATACCTACCTTTGCGGGTAGCTCGGCCGGTTGGTACTCCTGTGGGTACTCGAACGTCATCATGATCGTTCGTTCTTGTGACGAGCCGAAGTCTACCGGATACATTCGTTCATTTGAGCGGAATGGATTTTCCGAAATCCGGTCGAACACAAAAGGGCTAAAAAGGAAGTTCAGCGCCTGGGGGTTGTCGAAGCACGACCACTCAAACTCAAGACTTACTTTTACCGGCTGACTCAGATCTTCCGGGTTGTCTATCGTGTAGCCCGTGAGTTCGACAGCTTTGTGGTCGGCTTTCAGCTGTTTGAAGTAGTTGTCGTGTGATCCTGCGCTGGCTATCTGTTTACGCTCATCTACGGCATCATAACCAGTATAAACCCGTTCGATGCTTCCGCGAACTATACCATTGGATTCAAGCTTCATGTTTAGCAACGACCGTCTGCGGGCGCGTACAGGGGTTTTCAAGTCGTACCAGTACGACCCTCTCTCGGCAAAGACCCGTCCTTTACCGTTGAGGCACCGCACAGGAATAGTTCCAAACGGCAGAAAATCGTCGGTGGCATCTAAAAGAAAATCCTTATCGCCGATCCTGGCTTTTGCGATCACATAGTTGAAATCGCTGAGAACAGGGTGGATTTCAGTAGGCAGGCCGTTGGCACGGGTCGACAGTACCATCGGATCGGCTTCGATCCCGGCGTAGCGAAGGGCCGCTACCAATGATAGGTTAATATCGCCCACATTCCCTTTGCGTTCGTCGAACGCTTTCTTGATGCCTAACTCACTGTATTTGCCGTTCCTTTCATCCCAGGCGAACCAATCCTGGATGAAGGCATAAACTTTTTGAGCTTTTACCAACGGATCGGTTTCATTTGCGAGCACGATGTCGATGCGACCGTCCACAATCGACTTTCCCCGTTTTAGTTGTTGTCCGAAGTGGTCGCTCGAGCGAAGTTCCGCTTCAGCATCCTTCCATTCTTTGGTCACGCGATCTTTTCGGCCGTCAAAATAAACGATCTCCGATAATTCGAAGTTTATCATGGAGATGAAATTTGACCGCGCAGTCATGTAGTCTTCCGCGATAAAGGCCGGAACGTTATCGATCACCCACTTATATCGCGAGCAGTCGGCCGTTGCTCCTCCACCAGAGGTAAAGCATTCCTTGACCAGCACGTTTTCGTTCTTCGAGAGCTTCAGGAAACCTTTAAGGGTGATATTATACAGGTAGTTCCCAGGAATGGTCGCCCAATATTCGCTTCTGATTTTTGGTATCTCGGATTGAAACTCCCAGTTTCTGAAGTTGAAGATGAAGGGTGATTTTGTTGCGTACGAGATCTCGATCACTGAGCCGACTCGCACGTTGGGAATAGCGAACTTCACCTGATCCCCGTACTCGCTCACCTTTACAGTGTGAATAGACTTTTGATCCAGGGGGGTCTCTTTCATCGAGCCGTTCTCAAGATTATAGCTGGAGGCCTTGGCCGAACGCAGATACTCTTTCCGATGGTCCTGCCGGTGAAGGTCTATGCTTACATCTCCCAATTTAAGTCCTTCAGCCTTTAGAATCTTGATCAAGGCGTGATACTCGAAAACCATTTCCTTGTCAATGTCATCAAAATAAGCTTCGCCAAACTCGTTCAGGATGACAGCGGATGCGGAGGTGTCGGCAGCAAAGGATGGCATGGTCACGTCCTTGAGGGAAATCTTGCCGTAGGGGAATCCATTATTTTGGGCGTGGACGCGTCCTGCCAGAATGGCGATCAGCATAACAGAGAACAGTCTCATAGGTTGAGGGTAACAGGTAGATAGCAAGATACTAATTCTTCGCGTTTAATACGATTGCGCTTCGCCCGGTAACCTACGGGGAAGATACCATGTTTGCCTAGAAACTTCATCAATCCTACCCACTGTGTTCCGAATTTTCCACGTCTTATCCTGCAAAGGGAGGGCTGGAACGCTTCAATTAACGCGAGCGAGCTTGTTTTCGATCGGCGGCACGATTGTGTATATATGATTCTTATTAAATGAAGATAATCAACAACAAGAAAAATTAACTCACTATGAAAAAGCTCGTATTAGCATGCATGCTTTCGCTCGGATCAGTAGCGTTGCTGCAAGCACAAGACACAACTGCTGCGCAAAGCGATCGCTACCAGACTCCAACGCAGGAGCCTAAGAGCGATTATTCCGATAAGGATGTTATCTCTGCCACGGAACTTCCGGCACCTAT
>DATHKA010000067.1:0-6575 GCA_035489615.1 Chryseolinea sp. | reverse complement strand
TGCACGTTCCTGAGTTTGTCTGCCTTATAATCCTGCCAGCTCTTGTAGTCAAAGTAGCTAGCGATCGCATTAAGGGTAGCTATTTGCGGCTGTCTGCTGAACTCTCCGTAAGCAAGCCGCTTGATGGTCGTTCCACTGATCAGGATGCCCGACTTCTGCCTCAACTGCTCGCTAATATGATCGAAATCCCGCTGGGTCATGGCGGAAAGATCCGCGAACCCGATGTCGCTGAAAATCTCAACGATGCCGGCTTTTATTAAACTGTGTTCGTCCATGGTTATCTGCTTTAAAACTAGTCAGCTCAATCGTAGACAAGGCCATTAATGTCAACCTTTTGCAAAGACAGCAGAAAATCCACGAAGGACGCACACTTGTTGGCTTTTGTTGGCTTTTGCTGCGCTTTTGTCCATGAATTTAAAGGCCTCCACCACTTCTTTACCAAAAATCACTTTGTCGGATAAGAAGCGCAGGGCGTCTAAACTGTTGCCCACTTGGTTGGAAAGACACTTAAATAAAAATAACATGAATATATACCTGACCATCGGTCGCATTTTTTTCGGAGCAGGCATTGCGGGTCTCGGAATCATGCACTTTTTCTTCCCGGGAATTCGGTCCATCATTCTACCAGAACTCACCGACATTCCAGCCGGGTTTTCGTTTGTCGGTTATTCAACCGGCGTACTACTGACAGCATCGGGTATACTCATCGCAATCGGAAGGAAGTTCAATGCGGTGTCGTTGGTAATGGGCGTGGTGTTTCTTGGGCTATTCGTTTTCGGTCACCTGCCGTGGTCTTTAACCGCTGGTTCCTTCAATAAATACTGGGTCGACACCAATAAAATGATCGCACTGAGCGGCGGGTTTCTGGTAATCTCCACTGTAAGGTCACCAACGTATCAAAACCGGATGATGCAATGGCTGGCAAAGCTGGCTCCTCTTGGGAAATATCTCTTTGCCATCATGTTATACAATTTTGCGATCGGCCATTACAACAACCTTCAAGGAATCAGCAACATCGTTCCGAAGTATATTCCGTTTCCACAATTCTGGACGTACCTGGGTGGTGTTGCCCTGATGGGTTCGGCGATCAGTATTTTCAGCGGATTTAAAGTAAGAACGATTATGCTGTTGCTTTCGTTAAACCTGTTCATTTGGTTGTTGATGCTTCACCTTTATTATACGATCCTCTACCCGGAATGGAACGAGGGTGGAAATTTCGTCGGGTTGCTGACTTGTTTGTGTTTTTGCGGAACTGCGTTGGTTGTGTCGCAGGAGAGCTCAGTATCTGATTAAAATGATATCCGCGGTGGTTCGACGATCTCATTCGACTTCCTGAACTTTGTTGATCGAGTCCGTTGACCGCTAGCATCTGTGTGTCTGTTTCGCAGCTACCGCTGTGATTCCGGTCGCCGATCCACGGAACCACGTGCACATGATCCTTGTCGGCCCTATGCTTTGAGACCTAGGTCCTTTCCAACGTGCTAGGAACTTTTCATCCGGCTGGTTAGATTCAGCACATGAAGCACTCCCTCTCTTTAATAATAGCCTTACTTCTTTACAACTCCATTTATGCGCAAGAGGTAGTCATCAGGAATAAGAAATTTAGCGGATTGGAACTTGAAAAAGCGCTGCGAAAGATACCAGGGCGTGTCGCCATGGTAGATTGCGAGTTCACGCTCACGTCCGGACGATACACTCCGAGCGGAATAGACGATGCGCGGATACTGATCCCTAAGGAAACAACGCATATCTCATTCAACGGCTGCAAATTTCACTACCTAAACGGAATCATCGTTGAGGACGTGCATACCGGGATCGATATCCTTAACACCACGCTATGGTCGATATCTGCTGGAAAAGAGTTGGAAGCATCCCATGTTACCCTGAAAAGCCTAGACTCTAGACTTTTACACGATGACCCGATTCGGTATGAATTGGACGATGTGAAGATCGATCAAGTCACGATTCGTGGAGCCTTTATTCAGGAACTTAGTATTTATAAATCGACACTGGGCGAAGTCAGGTTGCAGCACTGCGATTTTACAGCATCGACGCTCAGTAAATTCAGCGCCGTCTATCTCTCTGACGACTATGAGTTTTTTCAGGAGATCTATGGCGATAGCCTTGAATTAAACAATTGGGATAAGGAGAAAAACGAGGGGCACATTGATCACACGGTTAGGATCTATCCAAACTATCGATTTACAACGACGACGTTGTATCAAAATCAAATTTCGTCGCTATTGATAGAACATTCGAAATTTGACCGGTCTGTCAGATCGGTCTTACCAATTTATCACTGTCAAATCGAAGACTTCAGAATCGCTCATAGCAATTTGGGAACGCTTGATCTGTATAACTCTAGTATTCAGAACAATTTTCTATTCGAGGATGCTGAACTTACTGCAATCAACCTTTACAAATGTCAACTGCCCGCGTCTAACGTTTCCGGATTTACGTTTGATGAACTCGGCGGCGGAAAGGTATATGCCTTCGATCCCACCGATGTGTCCTCATTCTCAAACGCTCTGAAGACCAAGAGCGGGGCCGACAGCATCTTGCTAGATGACCATCGTAATGAACCATCCCGCTGGGCCACGAACGACGTCGATACGCTGAAATTCATGTTGGTCGTTCGATATAACGGATACGGAGAAGAATTAATTAAAAACGACTTTCTGTTTTCCGAATTGATCAACAACTACTCGAAGCTTTATAAAATCTACCGTGAGCGTGGCGACCTGCGATCCTCCAACGCATGTTACGCGGAAATGAAGGACCTGTTGAAAGACAGGCTCAAGTCGGAATTCAAGGATAACCCTACCTTCAAGAATTTCTTTGACTGGCAACTCGCATGGCTGGTGAAGGTCTATACTAACCATGGCACGGATCCAGCGTTGGCTATGACAATCTCGTTCTGGATTATTTACGTCTTCGCCATCTTCTATTTCTTCTTTCCTTCCGACTGGGATCTAACCAGCAAAGGCAAGCTGATCACCAACTATCGAACCTTCATCGAAAAGAATGACAAGGGATACTTCAAACCGTTTTTGTCTCTTAGTGGTGGCTTGGCTCTTAGCTTCATCAATGCACTGACGCTAAGTTTGAATGCTTACACAACTTTAGGATTTGGAAATATCCCCACGCATGGACTTGCCCGGTATGCGTGCGTGGTGCAGGGATTCATCGGGTGGTTTATGCTCAGTATTTTTACTGTGGCGTTGATCAATCAGGTACTGACGTAGCGGTTAGAACAAATGCCTGAAGGATTTTGTTTGTTGGCATCTTCGATCCGGGTTACTCCAGGTGCAAGCTGCGATATGGTATAAGGTCCCTTTCCAAACTGTTGCGCGTCGGCTTCGAAAAGCGTGAGCGTGAATATCAAAGCGGAAAAACTTTTGATCATAGGATGTGGTCGTTGAAGATAAATCTTTGCAGTACCATTAGATCTTTGCAGGTAAGGACATAGCGTATTATTTACTCTAAAAATATGGTAAATTTCCTATTGAATGCATCGCTGCGCATTGATCTAAAATAGCTTTGATCTTAACGTTGTTGTCGTTGATGAGAACATTTTTAATCACCACTCTCGGGATCGGTGTTATCACTGCGTTGTTGGTTTCCTGCAAACCATCTCCGAAATCAGTTACCGCGTTAGAACTCTCCGGGACTAATTTTAAGATGGGCTTCAACAAGCAAACTGGACCGTTGCTGAATACATTCTTCACTTTTAAGTTAAACGACACTACTCCTCCGATGCTGCTCACAGCGCACCACGTCGTTGCCGGGAAGGGACGGTACGATGACTATTACAACTGGGACGAGCTTGCCGATAAGTTACCTGATGCCTTGCTCTGGAGTATCGACAACGATCAGGTGCAGACCGGCCTGGGTAAGAACATTGCATTGCGGAATGCGCATACTATGGGTCTGGACGTCGCCGCCTACCTTGTGCCAGGCGACCGAATGGATCTTCTTTGCCTTCACCCTTCCGCGAAGGCGGCTTCAGTTGGCGACTCTGTTATTCTATTTTCAAAACTTAAAGTCGGGAATGATTATTCATTGTTGACTCCAGCAGTAGTTATCTATGCCACTGATAGCATCATGATCTATGAACTGCAAACTGATAAACCAGTTCAGATGGCGGGTACCAGTGGTTCACCCGTGCTCAACACAAAACACAAAGTGATCTCCAATAGCTATGGTGGAATAACCGTCCGTGACAGTTCTATGATTGAAACTCAGATCGCTCCCACGTTTCCGCTGATTCGCAAGCTTCCCCTTAAGCAAGGGAAGCCTTACGGAATTGGCGTACCCATTAAACTAATTTCCGAAAGTCTTTATGCTTCATTGAAAGACGGCAGATGATGCTGCTATGGTATGGTGTAGACGTCAGGAGTGATCATCAACAATTCTGCGTACGTCATCACGTAGTCTATATACCGATAAACTGCAGGTCAGCGGGATTCCCATTTTTTCCTACATTCCGTTAAAATTTACAAGCACATGAGAAAAGTCGTGTACCTGTCTGCTGCCGCCTTCGCATTCTTCACTATTGGATGCATCTACAAGACTTCGGCTACAGGCGATGATCGTTCAGCAACTATTGTACAAGCAGATACATCATTGTTGCCGCCGCTCGAAAAGAACCCTTCAAATACAAATTATAAGCCTGCCTTTCCTGGACAAACACGCATCAACGCGGTTAAAACCACCACACCTTATCGGGTTGATCAATTGGCCGAAGACCTCGGAAGACCATGGGCAATAATCCTGTTACTGGATGAAAAATTCCTGGTCACTGAGAAAACCGGCTTCATGCAGATTCGAAATTACGATGGAAGTCTTGCAAAAAAAATTACCGGATTGCCTAAAGTAGACGACCGGGATCAGGGTGGGTTGCTTGACGTGGCGCTCGATCCGAACTATTCAAATAACAAAATGATTTATTGGTCCTATTCCGAACCTTACAAGAAAGGAAACGTCACTGCGGTAGCCAAAGGGAAGTTGAATGAGGCCAATGGCACGGTTGAAAATCCTGTTGTCATTTTTCGCGCGACACCGGAATGGAATAACAGTACCCTTCACTACGGATCAAGACTGATCTTTGATAAGGACGGCAACCTTTTTGTCAGTGCGGGCGAACGGGCACGACTTGAAGCGAGGCCACAAGCGCAGTTGTTGAACTCGGGATTGGGTAAAATTTTTAAAATTACCAAGGATGGCAAACCGGCTCCTGGTAATCCCTTCATTGGTCGAAAAGATGCTATGCCTGAGATATACAGTTATGGTCACCGTAATCCGCAGAGCCTGGATATCCATCCTGCTACCGGCGACCTTTGGGAAGCGGAATTCGGCCCGCGCGGTGGCGATGAAGTAAACCTTGTGAAGGCCGGCAAAAATTACGGCTGGCCAACGATCACTTATGGACTGGAATACAGTGGGAAAAAAATAGGTGACTCTATACAACAAAAAGCCGGCATGGAACAACCCGTCTACTACTGGGATCCCGTGCAATCTCCTGGTGGTATGAGTTTTTATAAAGGCGATGCCATTCCTGAGTGGGAGAACAGTCTGTTCATCGGCGGACTCGGCAGCACGCGTATTGCACGTCTGGTGATTAAAGAGAGTAAGGTCGTCGGTGAAGAATGGTTGCTTTCGGACAAGCAAGAACGTTTCCGGGATATTGCCTATCACAATGGGATGCTGTTTGCTGTAACGGATAATGGTAAGTTGTATAGGATCAGTAAGAAATAACCGAAGGTTTGGGGGATTTCCGGGTGTATTATAAAACTACCTTCAACGTAAAACGCTTCACGGCCTGCAATCAAAAATGCAGAAAAAGTGAACTTGAATAGCAAGTAATATATCGTAGATATTAACACTTTTTTGGATTGCTCTTCTTTGCTGTTATCCCTCTACGGCTTGTTAAACTAAGAGAGAGATTCACAATCTGCAGCCGCGTCGAAGTCCCGACGACGAAGGCTATGCAAAAGCCTTCAATAAAAGCTCTTAACATGAGATGTCAGAAAGTCGGAAATCATAGGGAATTTAGTTCAAATTTTAATGCGTATTTGCATCCTGGTTTGATCCCCTGTTATGCATATTCTATTTTGGTTGTCCCTCGTGGGTTGTCTAGCGGCACGGGGACAATGTCTTACTGATTTTTCGAAACTCACACCAGAACCCGCACCAGACTATTCCCTGGACTTTGGTCGGTCTATCTCCATGTATGGTAAGTACCTGGCTGTGGGTGTACCCAATAGCGACAGCGTTGGGCGCGTAACGGGCCTGGTACACATTTATAAAAAACAAGGAACACAATGGATAAGGAACTCGTCCATTGTTCCTGAGGTTGCCATTGACGGCATCCAATTTGGCTGGTCAGTAAAGATAAGTCAGGACTACTTGTTCGTAAGTGCTTATGGTCAGGGTGGGTCAGTATATGTCTACAAAATGAATGGCACGGATTGGACGAGTCCCGTGCAGCTGGCTATTTGGAAGATACCCAATGCAGTGCGCTTCGGCACGGGCACAAATGATCCTGTAGCCATTACTGCTGATCAAAATACGGT
>DATHKA010000066.1:0-6180 GCA_035489615.1 Chryseolinea sp. | reverse complement strand
GATTCCAGTAAATCGTAGAACCATCGTAGTTAAGGCTTGGGTCAAATCGAGGCATCCTGAAGACCGTCGGTGATGCAAATCCAGGAATATTAACAGGGCGGTACAACGACTTGTCTATGGGGCCGTCATCCGTTTTGTCTGTGCGGGTAAGATTATTGGTATAGATGGAAATTACACCGTTGGCTCCCCGCGCGCCATATGCCGCCCCACCGCCGAACTTGATGACTTCTATGCGCTCGATTGAGCTTGCCGTCATTCCCGACAATTGATCGGCTGCCGTTTGCCCAAAACCGTTGAGAACCATGCCATCAACCATGACGAGCGGCTCGTGCGAGGCGGTTGCCTGTCCGAATGAGTTGATCCCGCCCAGCTTCAACATCTTCATCATAATGCCTCCTTGCATAAGCGTTAACACGCGGAGGCCGGGAACGCGCGATTGCAGCAAGCTCAGGAAGTCACCATTATCGGCATTTCTCAGGCTCTCTCCACTAATGACAATGTCTGCCGACAAATGCACGCTGGAGCCCTTCACTTCGCGGGGTCGCGTATCCGTTACCGTAACCTCATCCAACACGCGGACCGACAAGGTCGAGTCCATTTCGTAAACAGGCTCTCTTTTCACAGGCATTTTTACCAATGCGGCCGATAAGACCTCGAAGGCATCGGGCGTTGGCGAAATACTGACAGAATCGATTGTCCAGGGCAACTGCCTCCCATCGCGGAGGATCAATGCCTGCGCCGAAAGGCGCGCGCTGTCAAACAACTGCAACGCCGGTAAGCGAAACACACCGTCGGCTTCCGGAGTAATGTGAAACAAATCGTCGGTGCCTGGTTGGGAAAAGACGACGATCGGTTCGCTATCTTTCTTCTTCTTCTTCTTCTTTCTTTTTGCGGGCATGGTGACCCTGCCGGAAACATCTATGCCCTGCTGAATGGTGTATTCTGGCTGCTTTGGAAATGGCCGCCGCAAGACATCATCAGGGAAAACAAACTGCTGCATGATGCCGGATTCCCGTGTACCTATGGCGACGTATCTCGCCGGCACAATGGCAACCGATAGGCTACCCGCATGCAAGAATCCGTACTCATTTTTTGCCTGGACTGAGAACGAGAAATCCTCTCCTGCGCGGACCGTACTCGCGCTCGTTACAATTTCCAGGGGCGAAACGCTGTCCAGGGGCATCGCCTCAGGAACCGGTGCCTCATCCACGGCCAATACCTTGATGGACTTGGTATACATCAATGACCTATCAAGATTAAGCAGCCACTGCGTGTACGCGCGAAGCTGGTAATCGCCAGCCCGCAGCGCCTGCAGCCGAATGCTCCCGCGAACTGTGCCGGTACTGTCGATCGGGAATATCTTTGTCGTCACGACCCGCTTTTTGACATCCACCAGGTCCACATACAAGACCTTACTGAGCGTGTCCGAATATACACGGGAGTAATAATTCATATACGCTTTGAACCAGACAGACTCGTCACCATAATAAAACGACTTGTCCGTCTGGAGATAAGGTCGCTCAAGAAGCACCAGCTCCGAAGCTTTTGACAATGTCGACACGATAGTTTTCTTCCTTTTTGACTGCTCATCAACAACGCGCTTGGGCGCGTAGTCGAACGGAAGCAAAGATGAAATACGTGCCTCTCCCATCTCGCCAGAAATCATTACATCCGCTGAATTCAATACCATTCCATAGTCGTTCACCTCCAGCTTACCCCCCTTGACTTCTATCCAACTGATGGGCACAGCGATGTTGCGATATACTTTTGGTATGGCCTTCCTCCTATTGAAATGAACTTCAGTCTTTGACGGCATCTGAATAGTGTAAAGATCATCGTTCTTCTCCGCGACGATGCTTCCTGGTGGTATGGGGACGATCGACCGGTCAAGGTTGGACACGAAATACGCCTTTCGCACGACATCATCGCTGTTGGTAATGTCCTCGTAAAGGTCAAAACCCTCCTGTGCCAGCCTGTCCGTTTGAATAGCCTTCAATAAATGCCTGAATGACCCTGCATAGGATTCCCTCCTTCTTCGATCCCATAAATTGATAAGCGCCGTATCTAACGTAGGTATCTCCCGGAACCAGGATACGCCAGAGATCACGTAGTGCGTGGAAGTAGATTGAAACTTCTTTAACTGATAAGACAAGGCATAGCCCAGGCTCAGGTTCTCGATCTTCAGATCGCCGCCGGCTTCGGCAGTCAGCCCATGCGTTGCATCCTCCTTGAAATTAAGTACCCAGGGATTAAGAATCCTGCAGTCCTTTGACAGCCGGCTATTGCCAAAGAACAGCGTGTGAAATCGCTGCAGCTGCGCTTTCCATCGACTGTCTCTCGCGGAAGTAATGGTCACCGCCTTAAGCGTCTGACTTATTAGTTTCACGTCAACTTCAAGCACGGTGCTATCCCCTTTCGCATCAATCCTGGCCTGATACGTTTGATATCCAACATGGGAAACAATCAAATCATACCTGCCTGCCGGAATATTTTTGAGTGTGAACCGGCCATCATCATCTGCATATACGCCAATCGTTGTAAGATTGAGGTAGACGCTGGCGAATTGCATAGGCTGAAGCGTTCTGGCATCGCGAACTCTTCCGGTGATCGTAGTCTGTCCATAAGCTGCTGCCCAAGACAGCAGCAGAAACAACGCCAGAAAAACGAGTCTGGCATCTCGACTTCGAAGGTCTCGCAATCGACCCGAGGCAATTTTGACGATTGTGTGGTGCGTAAATGACAATGGCAACCCAGGCACGGGATTTTATTAAAGATCACCAAAACAAGAATATGAAGCTATGTATCGCGTGGAAATTTCGGAGTAAACACATGACGCCAGCATTATCGGTTTTGCAAAAGCGACAAAAAATCAGACCGATAGGTTTGACCGATGGGAATCTGCTGTTTATTTACAATCGCCATGTTCCCTTCGACGTATTCCAAACGCAACAGTGAAATAATAAACGACTTGTGAATTCTGGTGAAGGTTTCGGCTGGAAGCTGCTCTTGCAACTTCTGCAGTGTCATGTGCACGATTAGCGTCATTTTGCCGGTATGCACTTTAACGTAGTCCCCCATGCCCTCAACGAACAAAATGCCTTCGAAATCAATCTTATGCATCTTCTTGTCGGCCATCAGCATAATGTAGCCGACAGGGGATCCGGACTGTCCCATCGAATCAACAAACTTATTCACGGCTTTCACGAACCGATCGAAGGGAAAGGGTTTCACGAGGTAGTCAATGGCGTTTAGTTCGAACCCATCGACCGCGTGTTCGGGATACGCCGTTGTAAAAATAACCGGAGGCGGATTAATCAGTGAGCGATAGAACTGGATGCCCGACAGGCGGGGCATGTTGATATCGAGGAAAATGACGTCGATCGGCACCTTTCTAAGGGTGTCTCCTGCCTCAAACGCATTGTTGCAAACCTGTGCGCATTCCAACTTTGGAAAGTCGGCAATGTACCGCTTGAGTATTTCCTGCGAGGCAGGCTCGTCTTCAACCACTAGGCAGCTAATCCGTTTCATGGATGCACGGTAATCTTAAGATGGGCACAAAACACCGTGGCCGTTTCGGTAATACTAAAGATATGACGTCCACCATATACAAGGTTCAACCTTGACTCAATATTTTTTAGTCCTATGCCTCCTTCAGACGGCCTGACATCCTGAGCCTTGCTATTCCGGATCACAAACTCAATTTGGTTAGCGTGTGATGTTAAATGCATTTGGATAAAGGCATTTTCCGTTTCGCTTTGCGTGCCGTGCTTGAAACTGTTTTCGATCAGCGGAAGGAATGTCATGGGCATGAGTGTAACGGCCGGGTCCGAGATGTCCTGGCGAAATTCAATCGATGTGGAGGGATGAACCCGGTAGCGCTGCAAACCAATATAATTGGTGATCAATTCGACCTCGGCACCCAGGGCCACCCTGTCTCTCGCTGCGTCGTAGATCACGTACCTAAGTATTTCCGAGAGGTGCATGATGGCGACGGGTGCCTGTTTGGACTCACGCAACGACAAGGAGTACAATACGCTGAGACTGTTAAAGAGAAAATGAGGGTTCACCTGATTCGTGAGTGCCTGCAACTCGGCCTTGACTTTTTCCTTTTCCAGCAGGATCATCGATTGTTGCGTCTCCTGCAGTTGAAACCACTCCACCGTGAGTTGAATGAGCGTGGCAATCGCAATGCAGGCACCAAAAAACTTCAGAAGGTCCGCTATGTCGTAATAGGAAATGAAATAGTATCCGGGCAGAAGGTAGTCAATAAGGTGGTCGAAAAGCAGGTAATTAAAACAGGCAAACACAAAAATGCACACACCCATTAACAGGACGTACAACACATATCGACGCCGTTGTAGAAATTGGGGAATCAGCAGCCACGCATTCACCCATACGGCAATCATCAATGTACTCATGAACACGCCTGTGTAAAGGTAATCGATAAACGTCCAGGTGCTGGAGCTGGAAAAAATATTCAATAAGATAAAGTACGTTAGCGCCCAGAATGAGAATTGGACAACGGTCGACTTGACGTGCCCAAATGGCATAACCATGCGGAACCGATAACCTCGATTCGAACTCCCCATTTTTATCGGTTCAACTTCAACCATACTGTATTGTCATCCACGAAAGCCTCATCTTCGTCACCATACTTTACGATAAACTTTTGCAGTTCGTCGGTAGAGGCAGTAAGAACGTAATTCAAATCGCTGTCATCTTCGACATTGACATCCCGTACCACCTCATGCGATATCTTGATTTTGTTCTGCGTGAATAAAGAGCGCAGCCACTTTTCATTCAGCCAGCGAATTTGAATTTCTTTGTCAGAAAGCTTTACGACGCGTGCAATGGAATGTGCCGGAATCAAATGCATGTTGAACATCATATCGTCGGCCTGGTCATCGCTGGAGACTGGAAAAAAATCCAGGTACAGATGATCGTCCAATTTGAAAAGGTGTGCGATAAAAACTTCTTCAGGTTGCTCGCCGCCCTTGAAGTGCCGCAATTCGTAAGCAACCTTACTTTCTTTCACGGGGAGGATTTGCCACTGGTTTCCGTCCTGATCCGTCCAGTGATTTATAAGGTCCTTTCGGAACACGGCATCACTGTTTTTGAAAAAAGGATGCAGCGATTTGACAATACATCCTTGTAGCATCGCCAGTGATGCCACAAGGACAAATGCGAATTTGTTCTTCATGTTCTTTCGTGATTAATGATAACGAAAGTTGTCAGGAAGCCAGGACATTATGAATTTTTTTCGATCAACGACAGCCACGCATCGGTGAACACAAACGCGCCTGCCTCGGTTGATCTGGCCCGCGCCGCTACAACGCCCATTGCGGATTGATAATACCGAGAATAATGGCAATCGCGAGAAGGGTGATTATTATCCAGAAAATTTTGCCCGTCGCCGGAGAAACACGATTCTCTTTGGCCACCTGGTTTGCTTTCTCTGCAGATTCCGCTTTACCTAATACTGGATCCTTTAACGCGTCGTCACGAAACCGATTTGCCCCAGGGACAACCAGCAGTACAAAAAGGATTATGGATAGAAACGATAGCGGCAACCAGGCAATGCCATAGTACACAGGACCTACAGCGTACGTAAACGGTTGAAGTCCACAAAGCGAGGAACATGAACAAAAAGAAGGTCCACACGGAACCCCAGGGACCTGTTCGCCATGCCTGTCGTGGAAAGACTGCGCGGATTACGAGCGGCTATCGATGAATCGCTTGGGCTTGCGGCTCTTTCCGATGAGCTGGAGTTTATCAATTTCAGCCTGGGTGACAAACAAGATAGTGGGGGCTACGCGAAGGCGGGCCTTGAAGACCTCGCGAAGCCTTTCGGCCGCGGCAGTCTGAGCATTCTCCTTTACCAACAGGTGAAGTCGCAGCTCGTCTGTACCAAGTCGGCCACTAACCACCTCCACCACATAATCATTCACATCACCCACTTCGTTAAGGGCATCAAACACGCCCGGCGGATACACCGTTGTTCCCTTTAACTTGATCATTTGCTGCTTGCGCCCTAGCACCGGGCCAAGCCGTAGGGTATTTCGTCCGCATGGGCAGGCGTCCTGGTAGGCGACAGCAATATCGCCGGTCTTGTAACGCAACAGTGGCATTCCTTCGACACCCAGCGTGGTGATCGTTATTTCTCCCGGCTTCCCCATCGGT
>DATHKA010000065.1:0-4305 GCA_035489615.1 Chryseolinea sp. | reverse complement strand
ATATGAGCAGTAGCAGGCAGGAAGTGATCATCATCGGGAGCGGCTTGGGGGGATTGGTCTGTGGTGTCATTCTTGCTAAAGAAGGATATCGCGTCACCATTCTTGAAAAGAACAAGCAAATCGGTGGCATGCTTCAAATTTTTGTGCGCGATCGCGTGATATTCGATACGGGAATTCATTACGTCGGCGGGCTTGACGAAGGACAGAACCTCAACATACTCTTCCGTTACCTGGGTATCATGGATAAGGTTCGCATCCGGCGGATGGCCATGGATTGCTTTGATGCGGTAATGCTTGATGGCGATCCCGTGGTGTACAGGTTTGCTCAGGGATACGAGAACTTTGTTCAGCAAATGCTGCAGCACTTTCCCGGCGAGGAGGCCGCCTTGCGCGCGTTTTGTAAAGGCATCCAGGACGTTTGCAGTTCCTTTCCCCTGTACAGCGTGAGCACGGGCACGTATTTGAATATGGAAGGTGCGCACGCAGTCAGCCTGTTGGAATTCCTCGAATCACTTACGACCAATCGAAAGCTCGTCAGCGTTCTGGCTGGATCCAGTCTGCTGTACGCTGGAGAACCGGACAAGGCGCCACTCTCGGCCTATGCGCTGATCATCAACCATTACCTCGAAAGTTCCTGGAAGTTTGTCGACGGAGGAAGCCAGATCGCCCGTTATCTTTCTCAGGAGATCACGAAACGCGGCGGTCAGGTGATTCGACATGCACACGTCACCAAGGTCAAAGAAGAGAGTGGCAAAGTGATTTATGCTGAGTGCAAGGATGGGCGTCAATTTAAAGGGGATGTTTTCATCTCCAATGTGCATCCTGCGCAGACGTTGCAGATGACTGAAACGGATCTGTTTCGCGGGGCCTACCGGAACCGGGTGGCGCGGCTGGAAAATACCATTTCGTTCTTTTACGCCAACGTCGTGATGCGCGAGCGAGCGCTGCCGTACCTGAACACCAACCTCTATGTGCTGGAACAAAATGATGCGTGGTGTGGCATGCAGTATAACGACGACAACTGGCCGCAGAGCTTTGCCATTTTCTATTCGGCAACCTCGCGGCAGGCAGAGTATGCCGAGGGGGTCACAATTATGGCCTACATGCGATACGATGAAGTCAAAACCTGGGCAGACACCTTCAATACGGTTGACTTCGAGACCATCCGGGGCACGTCTTACGCCGCGTTCAAGGAAAGGAAAGCGCAGCAGTTATTCGATGCCGTAGAACGCAGGATACCCGGCTTCAGGACGGCCATTAAATCGTATACCACAGCCACACCGTTAACCGCCCGTGACTACATCGGTACCGACGACGGGTCTATTTATGGGATCGCACGCGACTATCGGGAGCCGCTTCGATCAAAGATATCGCCTCGCACTAAAATCCCGAATCTGTTGTTAACGGGTCAGAATGTAAACATGCATGGTGTGTTGGGGGTAACGCTGAGCGCCGTAGTGACCTGCAGTCAGCTCCTCGGCATGGATACGCTAATCGACAAAATCAGGAAAGGCTAGTACGTCATATGAAGGACCGGATTCTCCGAACAGTATTGTGGGTGCTTGGCGTTTTGACGGTGCTCGTCGTGCTCGTGTTGATTTATGCCCGTGCCGTGTCAAATGTGTCGCCGCCGGACAACGTGAGTCTCCTGGATACCGCAGCCGTTGTGCAGGAACCTGTTCCCGGGCTGCGTAAGTTGGGAAACAATTGGTTTCGACATAGCGACAGCGGGCTTTACGAGTTGTACGTCGAGGGAGAACCGTTTGAGAGAGGATTGGCCAACGGAAAGCTTACCCGCGCACTCGTCCAATATCAGGAGGAGGCCTTTACTTCACAGATTCAGCGCCTGGTGCCAAACGGATTCTACCGTGGGATGCTCAAGTATTTCATAGGATGGTTCAACCGTGACTTACCGGCGCATGTGATCGACGAATACAAAGAGGAGATCTACGGCGTATCGCAGGCCGCATCCCACGCCTTCGATGATATCGGCGAACCCTACGAGCGCATACTCAACTATCACGCCGCACATGATATAGGCCATGCGTTGCAAAACATGTCACTGGTGGGATGTACATCGTTCGCTACCTGGAACGAACGCTCACAGGACAGTACCCTGATAGTAGGAAGAAACTTTGATTTTTACGTGGGTGACGACTTTGCGCGGGATAAAATCATCGCCTTCTACAAACCCGTGGAAGGATATGGATTTATGATGATTACGTTCGGGGGAATGACCGGCGTGGTGTCTGGTATGAATGATCAGGGGCTGACGGTAACGATCAACGCCGCAAAATCCGACATACCTTCCGCCAGTGCCACGCCCGTTTCGCTGGTAGCGAGGGAAATACTGCAGCACGCATCCAACATCCAGGAGGCTTATGCCATCGCACAGAAGAGACAGATGTTTGTCGCCGAATCATTTCTCATCGGATCAGCCAAAGACCGAAAGGCTGCTGTGATCGAGAAGGGTATCGACGACATCGACCTTGTCGAATCAAGCTATGGGCAAATCATTTCCACCAATCACTTTCGGGGCGAGAAGCTGGGAGGATCCGAACTCAATCAGGAACACATTCGCACCAGTGCCTCTCCGTACCGGTATGCTCGTGTAGCCGAACTGTTGGCACGGGTGCAAAAAAATACGGTGGCCAGTACAGCCGAGATCCTTCGCGATCAGAAGGGCCTGGAAGATGCCGACATCGGAATGGGAAACGAGAAATTAGTCAATCAATTGGTCGCCCACCACGCCGTGATTTTCCAGCCCGAGCAGCGCCTGGTGTGGATATCCACCGCACCCTGGCAGTTGGGCAAGTTTGTATGTTATGACCTTGCCAAAGTACTGGCATACCAGCCGACATCAAATCGTGAGATTTATGAAACAGATCGGACGATTCGCGCTGATTCATTTACTGAAACATCCGACTATCAACGATATTTGAAATTTCATGTATTCCGTTTTCCGTTTGCGCCGCGCACAGATCTTAATCCCGACAGCATTGTTGCCTGGAATCCGCACTCCTATCATAGTTACCTACTCGCCGGCGATTACTATCTTGGCAAGAAAGAATGGGGCAAAGCCGCTGATATGTTTTCCCAGGGATTAAAGTTGGAAGTAGCCACTCTGCAGGAACGCGAATACATGGCGCGGCAAGTAGCCGAGTGTAAAGAAAAGCTGAAATGATTGTGGGCATTGGCATCGACATGATTGAAGTGGATCGCGTTCGCGAAAAGATCGATCGCAATGCGGCATTCAGAGAGGCCGTGTTTTCGGCAGATGAAATCGCGTGGTGTGAGCGGCAAACCAATAAGGCGGAGAACTATGCCGCGCGCTTCGCTGCGAAGGAAGCCTTTTTGAAGGCCACAGGACGAGGACTAGCGCTGGGATACGAGTTGGCGAACATCGAAATTATTAACGACTCCTGGGGCCGGCCACTGAT
Organism: Chryseolinea sp.; assembly: GCA_035489615.1. Lineage (GTDB taxonomy): Bacteria > Bacteroidota > Bacteroidia > Cytophagales > Cyclobacteriaceae > Chryseolinea. The sequence goes on along the minus strand of DATHKA010000065.1, from coordinate 865 downwards.
GCGTCTCGCGGGCGTGTACCTGGAGGAAGCTTCAAAATCTAATTGGAACCGTATACACGTTTCGTTGTCACATCTCAAGCAAACGGCGTGCGCCGTGGTAATCATTGAGCAATGAGGATCGTACCTGCTATAGAAACCAGCAACCCGGATGAAATCCGCCGCTTTCAGGAGACCAAGGTGAAGGAGTTGCTCGAGCACGTTGCGCGGCACTCGCCGTACTATCAAAAAATATTTGCTGCGATGGACGTCGACTTCCGCGCTTTCAAGGGCCTGGACGACATGGTCCTGTTGCCCACCACCAGCAAGGATGAGTTTCACAATCACAACTGGGAATTTCTGGCTGTGCCGCCTAGCCGTATCGTTGAATACACCAGCACCTCGGGTACGCTGGGGAATCCGGTCACGGTGGCGCTCACAGAAGGCGACTTGCAGCGACTTGCCTACAACGAATGCATTTCCTTTTCGTGCGCCGACGGAACACCAGACGACTTGTATCAGCTCATGCTGACGCTCGATCGTCAGTTCATGGCGGGCATGGCGTACTACGAAGGTATTCGCAAACTCGGCGCGGGATTAATCCGGGTAGGCCCCGGGCTGCCTTCGATGCAATGGGACATTATCCATCGTCTCAAGCCTACGACGCTTGTCGCCGTTCCCTCATTTCTGATCAAACTCATAGAATACGCACATGCACAGGGGATCGACCTCGCCACAAGCAGTGTGAAGAAGGTGATCTGCATTGGCGAGTCACTGCGCACCAGCGACATGCAACTTAATATTCTCGGCAGTCGGATTAAGGATTCCTGGGATGTTTCGCTGTATGGAACATATGCGTCCACCGAGATGCAAACTGCCTTTACGGAAT
>DATHKA010000064.1:0-4763 GCA_035489615.1 Chryseolinea sp. | reverse complement strand
AAGATTCTCTACCCGGTATGGATTCCGAATGGTAATTAATAAGGCTACATGACCTCCGAGAGAATTCCCCATCACGGACAGAATACTCAAATGATGGTGGTCGATGAAGTTCTCGACGTACGTAACCAAATCGTTTAATCTTTCCCTGGAGAGCGGCGTGGAATAGAAAGGCAAACGCGGGACGATAACACGATGGGTTGACGAAAACTCATCGACCACGTGCCCCCAGTTGCTTAGGTTTCCAAAGAGTCCATGAAGCAAGAGGATCGGCTCGCCTTTCCCGACATCCAGTAATGGTGTAAAATCCAACGCTACAGGCATACGATTTATCATCTTCTTTAAAACTTGTTGTCGTTAATAGTGATCATTCAAAAAATCCTCAGCCATTTGGTTCAGGATCATGGCTTCTGTTCGATAATTAATGAGGGAGATCCAGGCACGGGATTTCCACGTTAGGTTATGGAATCCGTCGCCTGGACAGCTCTCGAACAAAGCTAAATTTACACACAGAATTTTAGTAAAACAATAATATCTATAGACATTATAGACTATATTTGAGATATGTTCATGACTGAACGACTTTTCTGCTACTGTCTGGGTTACAACCGCAGTCTGAACCGCGCTTTTTCTCAATCAGTTTAACTAACTATTCTATGGTTATGAGCACCGATAGTTCCGTTGAATGTCCGGTGAACTTTGTTCCCATCAATGAAAATAAAGTGCGAATTATCGCCCTTCAGGTTTTCATTATCAGCACGCTGTACGTGATCACGGCCTGGGCGCCGTTAATCGTGTTTCTCCTTATTGATTTCTTTGCGCGAGGGTTCGGCTTTTATAAGTTCAGTATTCTGACTCAGGTTGCCTCCGGCGTCGTGAGCATGTTCACCATAAGAAATAAGCCCATTGATCAGGCTCCTAAACAATTTGCCGCGCGCATTGGAATTGTGCTCTCTCTCGTGATCCTGATTTTTCATAGCGGATTCCCTTTAACTGCGATGACGTTCGGCGTGATGTTCTTGTCCTTCTCTTTCCTCGAGTGCTTCATTGGGTTCTGCGCGGGGTGCTACCTGTATAGTTTTAGCAAGAAATTCTCTCTGTAGTGATCGGCTCTTCATCTTTTTTTCAAGATGCTCTTCTGCCAACTAACTTTGATGAAACGGACCATCCCCATGAGGCCATTACACTTTATATTTCCCGAGTTGTTTTACATTTAGGGATATTCCAAAACCCGGTCGGTCGGTTATCCGCGTAAAGCCGTTTGAGAATTCTTCCGCAGGATCAATTAGAGAACTTCTCCAAGGTACCTCACCATAGGCCAGCTCAAGAATGGAAAAGTTCGGAATTGTTGCAACGGCAGCCACACTGGCCGCCGACGCCACAGGACCGCTCGGGTTGTGAGGCGCTACGGAAAGTCCCGCGGTTTCAGCCATCGCCGCGATGTATTTCAATTCCTGAATTCCGCCACAATGCTTGACGTCGGGCATTAGAATGTCGAAGGCCTTACTTTCAATCAGGGGCGCAAAACCTTCGCGGCCAAACACGGATTCGCCTCCGGCCGTCGTGAGTACGGTTGCTTCGGTGATGGCCTTTGCTTCCTTTACGAACTTTTGTGGATTCACAGCTTCTTCGTACCAAAAGAGTTTGAGCGGTTCGAGCGCTTTCGCCACTTCAATTCCCAATGCTTCATTCAGGTGGCTGTGGACATCAACGAGTAAGTCGACGTCATTGCCAATGGTTTGTCGTACAGCACGCAGGCATTCTATTGCATGGCTGATATCCGACTCAATCTGTCCAGTTGTTGATGGCAGCGGTTTCATCTCATCAAAGGGTGCCATTTTAATAGCCTTGAAGCCTTGCCCAACGGCAAGCTCGGCGTTGCGCTGGAATGCCGAAGCGAGTCGTCTCCCCTGTTCGTCCTTCTCGTTTGTGCCGCGATTGATATTCGCATACACTTTAATGTTGTCGCGAAGTTTCCCGCCAAGCAGTTGATGAACCGGGATGCCCAGTGTCTTGCCCTGAATGTCCCATAGAGCCTGTTCGATAGCGCTGAACGCCGTCGCAGAAGTACGGCTTGCCCTTGCCCGTTGCCAGCCACGCTGACGATACTGACCAATAGCAAACGGCGACTGCTCCTTCACCAATTCAAAGAATCCTTGAAGCTCCTGCTCCACGTTTGTTTTACTCACGTCATTACCGCCGTGCGATGCCTCCCCTATCCCAACGACGCCGTCATGGGTGGTGAGTTGAACAAAAACCCAATTCCCGCGCGCATTCACTTTCACCACGTATACGGCTATGCTTTTAACGATCGTGTTCTTCATTTGCCGGGCTGCCGCCAAGGCATCCTGCTCGCGGGCATGACTTTCACGTGGTGACGAAAACGCTATCAGACCCGCGGATGACATGGCTTTGAGAAAGTGTCGTCTGCTATTCATCTCTATTTCTTATCCATATATTGTTTCTTTTGCCTTCATGACTACAAAAGGTAAGGAGCTTTGAACCTGTTATCCGTTGTTGACAATTCCCTGGGTGGTAAGCACCAGATTGTGTATCCGGTCACTGATGACTTTCCGTTGTGGGGAATCAGGGGCATTTTTTTCCACCACACGTTTCACAGCAATCACATAAGCAGCGATGCGAGGAGAAACTTGATAAAGGACAGCGGTGTTAAATACTTCGTGGAACGAAGCAGTCAGAATCTCCTCCAACTTGCGGTGAACTTCTTCAATATTCCAAAATTCGTTATTGGAGTTCTGTAACCATTCAAAATAGGAGACAATCACGCCCCCGGCATTGGCCAGAATATCAGGCACGATAAAAATCCCCCTGTACTCCAGGAGTTCGTCGGCCTCTGCCGAAGTTGGTCCGTTAGCCCCTTCCACAATGATCTTCGCTTTGATCCTGTGGGCGTTGTCCTGTGTGATGACATCCTCGCGTGCTGCAGGAATAAGCACATCCACGGGTAACGACAGGAGCTCCTCCGGCGTGATGGGTGTGGCATTTGGATAGCCTTGCAGCGAATTATTGTTCAGATGGCTGTAAACAATGGCATCCGGAACGTCAATTCCACCCGGGTTATGAAACGCGCCATGCACATCACTTATGGCGACCACCCTGACACCTCGCTGATGAAGAAACAGCGCAGCATGTAGCCCCACATTTCCAAATCCCTGGATGGCAGCAGTTGCGCTGTCAGGGCTCAGCCCCTTTTCTTTCAGAGCCAATAACGTAATAATACTAACCCCCTTGCCGGTGGCTTCCACCCTTCCAAGCGATCCACCCGCATGAACATGTTTTCCGGTTACCACGGCATAAATCGGCTTACCGTGAAGTATGGAAAATTCTTCCATGAGCCATCCCATTTCATCGGCGCCCGTGCCGAGATCCGGTGCCGGAACATCTTTGTCCGGACCGAAAACATCGATGAGTGCCTGCGTGTAGCCCCGCGTTAGCCGCTCCAACTCACCCTTGGAATATTTTTTCGGATCTACCACAATTCCACCCTTCGCCCCTCCAAAGGGAAGATTTACCAGCGCCGACTTCCACGTCATCCACGCAGCAAGGGCCTTTATTTCATTGAGGTTGACGTCTATGTCGTAGCGAATACCGCCCTTCGATGGTCCCCGTGCAGTTGAGTGAATAATTCGGTAACCTTCGAAGGTGCGTTCTGTTCCATTATCCAACACAATTGAAAAGGTAACGTGTATTTGCTTGGCAGGCCTTCGGAACTTTTCACGCTTATGATCAGAAAGCTTGATAATATCGGCGGCGCGTTCGAAGCGTGCCAGCATTGACTCGTAAGGGTTGTGTTGGAATGTATGAGAGGATATAATTTGTGATGCCATCGTTTTCGTATTTATGGTAATAAAAATTGACCTCCGGACTCAGCAGGGTGGATTGGCGACGCGAAGAGAAATAGCTTGCCTCTACTGCCTTCCTCATAAATCTTTGCAAGTATAAAAGAATAAAACATTATTTACCATAATGTCTATCGAAATTATAGACATTGAGTCAAAATTAGCTATTTTAGTGCCTGCTAAGTGTGTCCTGTCCGAATCGGCTTTGGCACGGTTGGGTATAAATGTCACTTGAATCAACGGAAAGCGAGGGCTCCTGGTGAGCTTAGTCGACATCCCCATTGTCCATCCAATGATAGCGGCAAAAGTGTCTTACTTCCTTCTACAGCACATAACTTTTCGATATATTGACGGAACTGGATTTCGCTCATGACTTTGCCGTCAGCCACACCGTTGGCTATACATACTGAGCCTACGCTCATCAACTTTCATGTCGCCGAACTTCGCGTCGCCGGCATCCCAAAAACAGAATTCAATTTCAATTTTTACCACGGTGATCCCTTTACGGAATACTGCGATGATACCCTTGCGCAGGTATTGGCCAACCTGTTGATCAACCAAGTAGTGAGGTGTCAAACCGTGGTCACCATCGTGCCGTTCCTGTTCATTTTCAAACAGCGCGTTTCATATGATTACTATACCGTTACCACGCCATCTCTAACGGGTATGGGTCGCGTTGAAAAATCTATACTTCGGGTCCTTTGGGGTCTAAGTAAGCCCCTTCCCACCGTCAAGTTGATTGATCGGGTGATAACCGACATGGTTGGCACGAATGAACGAGTGGTGAACCCGTGGCGCGAGATCTTCCGCACCGTGGTCGAATCAAATTATCCCAACGCTTGGACTTTCACCTACCGCAAAACCCTCCTGGGTAAAAGATTAGATGTCGTCCTTAACCCCGCATTG
>DATHKA010000063.1:0-3666 GCA_035489615.1 Chryseolinea sp. | reverse complement strand
TTTGGCGTGAGCTCAGGCTCGACAGGTGAAGCTTTGAAGGTCTACAATGGATTAAACTCATATGCTGCAACGGTACCTGCCGGTGATCATTATGCTGATTCAGAGACGGTACCGAAGGCTTTCGTAACTATTATTTTCTTCAATAAGGACTATAACCTGATTGACGCGGCGTGGGACCAGGTAGGAACGCCGGGCGCGCAAACGAGTGCAACGGTGAAACAGCCGCCTCACGATGTGATGACGGTGACCGCGAAGGCGCCGGAGGCGGGATATGCGTATGTGTTTTTGAGCAACGAGCATCCGTTTTATGTGGATGTGTACTACGATGATGTTACCATCAGTCATACACCATCGCCAATTGTTGGCGTGTCGGATTTTTTTCCATTTGGACTGTCATACAACTCTGGAGAGAGATCAGGAGCCCTTGAGCAGAAGTACATGTATAAAGGTAAAGAACTACAGGATGAAATGGCGCTCAACTGGTATGACTATGGAGCAAGAATGTACATGCCGGAGATTGGGAGATGGGGAGTGGTAGATCCGCTGTCGGAGAAGTCGAGGAGATGGTTGCCATACACATATTGTTTCAACAATCCGTTAGTTTTCGTTGATCCTGACGGAATGGAAGCCCAAACGATAAAGGTCGAGACAGGCAGAGATGACTTTGGGAATGTAACCATGCAGGGTTATGCAGGGCTTGGTGATGGTGGATTGGTTGTTGGAGGTACAGGCGGTGGGGACGAGGGGGATTCGTCTGAAAAGGGCTCCTGTGGGGACAAACCTTGTCCAGAAAATAAAAGTCAAGAGAAAACCTCAGCATCAACACAAAAACAAGCCGCCAAAAAAGATGGCACCAAAAGTGAGCCCAACGATCAACCGCAAGCAAGTCCTGAATACGAGTATGATTGGAATCTCTCCATAGGAGCACAGGGGGGAGTTGGATTCAAAATAGGCGAAATCGGGTTCGACATTGACATTAATGTAATCAGCATTTCAGGCGACGGTGAAGACAATGGAAAACTGAATGTAGAAAACTCTATTGGAGTTAGTGCTGATGGCCTCTTTTCTTTGGGAGCTGGAATGACTCGAAAAGTTGACAGCGATATGCAGAGTTCTGATTTCCGGTACCTAGTTAAGGCAGGAGCTGGTAAAACCGAATCGACAACTTATACCGACGTCCTGGGTAGTTCACAAAGCCCGCCTTCGACGACTAAAGTTTTTGAGTTTAAAATGATACTTGGAATAGAAATAACGAAAACATTAAAGAAATGAAAATTCTTTTCGCAAAGCATTGGCAAGTATTTTTGATTACCTATGGTATTCAATTTATCGTTCCATTACTTGTTGGAACCAGTCGCACCCTTCAGCCATATCTGGTAAAAATTGAAATTTCGCTTGTGTTCATTCTCATTGTATCTCTTTTCTGGTGGCTTTGGAGTGTTTCACATACACTACAACAATTTATCGAACCTTCAATAAGAATTTCGACTCGCTTACTTAATGTTGCTTTTATTCTGCCGGTTATTTATCTAGTATTCGCTACAATCTATTTTACGAAGATTGGCATGATGCCATTGAACAAGCCCGGAATATTGGTGCCTCATATCATTTCAATGATTTGCTTTTTTTTCGTTATTGGATTCGCTGCAAAAATCATCAAGGTCGCAGAGACTGGCAGGCCAGTATCAGTAAATGACTATTTCGGAGAATTTTTTCTTATTTTCTTTTTCCCTATCGGAATTTGGTTGCTACAACCAAGAATAAATAGAATTGTGAAATCGGGTTCGATTAGCAATCGACAATTTGAAATTGATCAGGGGATCTCGCGTCAAGATAATTGATGCCAACTACGAACATAGTAATAAGTGGCGCTATTGTCATACATATGCTTACTATCTATTGACAACTGAGATTTCCTGGTTTGCGGATTATATCACCAGCACTGCTGCTTCCGTCCAACTCCTCTTCTTGGATGAGTTCTGCCTAATTGACGTTCTTTTAATTATGTTTTGTTACTTCTGAACTTCTGTTTTCTGTCTCTATTTCACAATGTATTTCGCAATCAATTCAATAGAACCAAAATATTGCGCGCCTTTGTCTGTGCTTTGGTTGTGGTTACCCCATTGGTAGCATCGTACCCTGAACAATATCTAGTGGTATTTAATGCGACAATTGTATTCTCCATACTAGTTGTTACAAGGTCTTATATGCGAAAATTACCAATGAATATTGTTGCAGCTCAAAATCAAAAAGGCGTCATTAAGTTTTTTGACTACGTTGTCTACCCATTGATGTTTGTTTTCTTGAGCATTTCACAGATACTGATAGTGTTTGTCTATAACCGATGATCTTAACTACCAAGTTACGCCAATTCTGAGCGAGCTGACAATAGTATATTGACTGATTGCATGTGCTTTGGGATTAATGGCCTATTCTACTAATTAAATTTGGGGCAAGTGCTGTACGTTTTCAAGGCTGGATTTCGACGCGATATTTAAAGGTGACGACTAAAGTGAAAGTGTAATCGGCGAATGTCCAAGCTCTAGATAGAGGGTCACGCTGAATGTTGTGAGTAGTTATTGTGGACAACTAGCAGGTAGATGCGGAAGAGTTTTATTTCTCCAATCTTGGGTGATTGGGAGTTTGTCATTGAAATTTTCATCTGGGTATATTTCATGTAAACACTTTCTTATATGACATTTAAGCGTTTGCTTCCATTTATCATAGTTACAATTGGTTGGTCCATCTATGTGGGATTGGCACATGGGGTTGCTATTGCTCTAGGAATTTTTATTATCACAATCGCCATTGCATACATTCAGCCTGTTATTGCAATTGGCAAGTCGAGTTCTGATTTTGACAAGAAGCGCTTTAATGGATTCATTATTGTTTGGGCAGTTGTTATGATAGGTCAAATCATTTTCTTCTTTTTAAAGTCCTGATGTCGCATCATTCCGAAAGTAATAAGTTGGCAGTCATTAAAATGCGACTAATCCGCCTTTCAGCATACTAGATTTGATTTATTAATCAATGTGATGTTCCTGTCTTGTCCTCAATGATGAAGATCCCAGAAATCACCACTACAGCGGAACAAGATACTATACGCTGAAAACAACAATGGATTAAGGGTAGCTATGGATGTAAATTCAGTAGGCAATGGCACGTTGCGCAGTCCCCACTTTTCCTATAAATTTGGTGCAGGAGCATTGATTGCTATAGGCGCAGCGTATGGCGGCACAGGCTGGGGTAGAATCTTTACTGCGCAAGTGCTTGCTGAGAACGGTGTCGGTGGAGGGGCAATTCAGCGACTTAGAAGAGAGTTGTTAGAAAATCCAATGTTTTCTAAAGACAGACACGCTAAGCAGGCTAGTGCGATAATGACCTATGTAAGCCGAGAGGTCAAGTTAATTAAGGCCATGGCGCCAGGAGGCAAAGCAAAAGACATTTGCTTTTCTGCGGCAGCACTTTATATGGGAATCTTGGGTGAAACATATTTATACGAGAACGAAACAGAAATAGCTCCATTGATAAAAATAGCAAACCCTGAATGGTATGATATAAACATTGCTCCAATACCTCGGCATTACGGCCATTCGGGTGCTGGCTCATCCGGTAGTTGGAAACCAAGCAACTGAAATGTCGACCACCAAGAATAATATTTTAAGG
>DATHKA010000062.1:0-2777 GCA_035489615.1 Chryseolinea sp. | reverse complement strand
GGGATGATCTCTTCTGTGCCATCGGTATATCGCACACGCAAATCAGCTTTCAAACAAGGTCGCCCGGTCTGTTGTACGTCGCGTAAATTGAAGCGATGGAACAACCGCAGCGGCAGGGGATTCCACCAGCCGTTGCCCAGCCGAACAGCGGCGATGTTGTTGCCTTGCTTCAGCATGCCGGTCACATCGTGGACGACGTAAAGCACTTCTTTTTTGTGGGTGGTCCATCCCGGGTCCAGCACATGATCGGACACGCGCTTGCCGTTGATAAAGGCTTCAAAGTACCCCAATCCGGAAATGTATAGCCTGGCCGTTGCTACTTTCTTCTTTAAGCCAAAATCCTTTCGGAACAGAGGCATCCGGTCGTCCTGATAAAAATCCTCGTCGCGGGTAAATTGCTTCGATCCATCCCCAATCCACTTGCCTTTCCAGTCGTTTTGTGTGAGCATCGCCGTTTCAAACCATGCCGTTTCACTGAAGGCCGAGGGTTTGCCGTCCTGGTCGTACACGCGCACTGCCCAGTAGTATCGGGTAAAGGATTTTAACTGCGCCCCCGCATATGCGATATGGATGGAAGCCGATGAGGCGACCTTTCCGGTAGACCATATCGTTCCCCGGATGTGCTTAACATCCTCGGGGCTTTCGCTAACGATGATCTCGTAGGCGGTCTGTCTTTGTTGACGGGCGGTCGATTCGTTCTGCCAGCCCAACCGTGGTAAAGGCACATCGATACCCAACGGATTGATGCTGTACTCACAGGTAAGCGTTACCGGAGAGATGGCGGCGATAGCAGGCGCGCACAGGCAGAACAGGGACAACAACAGGCCGGAAATACATTTTTTCAACTCGATGGTGATTTTCATCTAAAATTGGTCTTAATATTACCGATACATTGTCATGCACTATCCTGCTCAATCAACATAGGCAATAGATCGTTGCGGCAAGCATCCATCATTCAACTCTGAACCGGTATGAACTTAAGAATATTAAGTGACTATTCAACGCTTTCCAGGGCAACCGCGGATCTGATTGCCGCCTACCTGAAGGCGAAGCCCAAGTCGATGATTTGCCTGGCGTCAGGACATTCGCCGAAAGGCGTGTTTGAATGCCTCGTCGGTGATGTGGCCTCCAATCGCGTCAGTCTCGATGAGTGTACGTTCATCAGCCTGGATGAGTGGCTCGGCATCCCCGCGTCGCAGCCTGGATCCTGCCGAGATATGATGGACAAAGATTTGTTCAAGCCCCTGGGAATTCACCCGTCGCGAATTGTCTTTTTCAATGGAATGACCACCGATCCGCAGCGTGAGGTAGACGTGATGAACGAAGTCATCGACCGAGCGGGCGGATTGGACATTATGCTCGTGGGTGTCGGCACCAACGGCCATATTGCCATGAACGAACCCGGTACAGCATTCAATATTCACGCGCACATCAGTACGCTGGCCGAAGAAACCAAGGAAGTAGGTCAGAAGTACTTTGAACGGAATACCGATCTAGGCCAAGGGCTCACGCTAGGATTGGGTCATTTCCGGGAGGCCCGCCTGCCCATTCTCATTGCAGCCGGGGAATCGAAACAGCGCATCATGAAGAAGGTGCTGACCTCGGCACCGGGAGAAAATCTTCCAGCGAGCATTGTCCACCTGATGCCTGCCGCGTATGTCATGCTCGACAAGGACGCCTTTTCAATCGGATAGTGCTACAACCCTGTGGCTACTGATTTTTTGCCCCGCTTCGAAATAAGCCCGGCACGAACTTTTTTGGTGCGGAACATCTCCAATGGATCGTAAGCTCCGCCGTTGCGCAATCGCGCCTCGGCCACAAGGGGTCGCACATCCGCCTGAAAGGCATGCTGCAGAATCTGTTCGCAAGCTACCACATCGTTGTTTTGCTGGGCCTGATCCAGTGCGTGGACATCCACGAGTAACGCCTTGGCATAGGCCGTCCGGATATTCTCCAGGGAATTCATCAAATCTTCCAGTGGGTCCTTAAGGTTGTGACTCGCATCAATCATATACGCGACAGGCGGATTACTCACCTGTGAATCTCGAGCGCCAGTAGCCAATTCGTGGAATATCAAGAACAGTTGATACGGTTTGATAGCCCCCGTGGTGAGGTCATCGTCGCCATATTGTGAGCCGTTAAAATGAAATCCACCGAGGCGTCCGAAGTGCAGCAGTCTCGCGACAATCTGTTCGATATTCGTGTTGGGCAAATGGTGCCCCAGGTCCACTAACACATGAGCACGGTCGCCGCACCCCTGGCTGAGCTGATAGGATGTTCCCCAGTCGGGAATCACCATGGAATAGAAGCTCGGTTCATAAGGCTTGTATTCGATCAGCAGCGTCCAGTCACCGGGCATCGCACGATAAATCTGCGCGAGCGAATCCTGCGTACGGTCGAATGCGCGGCGAAAGTTGTGTTGCCCTGGAAAATTTGATCCGTCGGCCAGCCATACCGTTAGTACTTTACTGTCCAAATGCTTGCCGTGTTCAATCACTTCAAGGTTGTGATCAATGGCAAGGCGTCGAATCTCATCGCTGGTGTGACACAGCGATCCAAACTTGTATGATAGCGACTGGTCGGGCTGGTCCTGAAACGTATTTGAATTAACCGAGTCGATCGTTAGTCCGTTGGCCTTTAGTAACGCTTGTGTGGCCGCTACGTCTGTGGGAATATCCCAGGGGATGTGCAGCGATACTGAGTTGGTTGCCTGGGTAAACTTTCGTATCAGCCCCACGTCTTCGATCTTCTCTTCAAGGTTACGGGGTTCTCCTCCT
>DATHKA010000061.1:0-4950 GCA_035489615.1 Chryseolinea sp. | reverse complement strand
TTTGGCGTGAGCTCAGGCTCGACAGGTGAAGCTTTGAAGGTCTACAATGGATTAAACTCATATGCTGCAACGGTACCTGCCGGTGATCATTATGCTGATTCAGAGACGGTACCGAAGGCTTTCGTAACTATTATTTTCTTCGATAAGGATTATAACCTCATTGACGCTGCGTGGGATCAGGTAGGAACGCCAGGAGCGCAAACCAGCGCCACTGTTAAACAACCGCCCCATGATGTGATGACGGTGACCGCGAAGGCACCGGAGGCTGGATATGCCTATGTGTTTGTGAGCAACGAGCATCCGTTCTATGTGGATTTGTACTTTGATGATGTTACAGTGAGCCATACACCGTCGTCAATTGTCGGTGTTTCGGACTATTTTCCGTTCGGTTTGTCATACAATGCTGGAGAGAGGGCAGGTGCGTTTGAGCAGAAGTATATGTATAATGGCAAAGAATTGCAGGATGAGATGGCGCTCAACTGGTATGACTATGGAGCAAGGATGTACATGCCAGAAATCGGACGATGGGGTGTGGTAGATCCATTGTCTGATAAATTTCATCATTGGACTCCGTATAACTATGTATACAATAATCCATTTAAGTTAATTGATCTGTTTGGAATGGAGGCCGAAGATCCAAACAAAAATGCTAAAGCACAACAAACCGCCAAGAAGGATTGCAATTGTGGTGGACGAGAATTGGTAAGAGATACATATCGAAAAGATGGTAAAACTCACGTGGACATTTACTATGCAAGCGGCCCAGACACTAATACCGGCAGCGGTACAACAATAGCAGGTGGTCTGGGACTAACGGGTCTAGGGGGACCGATTGGTAATGAAAAGGATGAAATTCCTGGGTATGAACTTATTCGAAAGTATGAGGGCAATGAAATAAGGGGCTGGGGTAGTATCTTTACTGCGCAAGTGCTTGCTGAGAACGGTGTCGGTGGAGAGGCAATTCAGCGACTTAGAAGAGAGTTGTTAGAAAATCCAATGTTTTCTAAAGACAGACACGCTAAGCAGGTTAGTGCTATAATGACCTATGTAAGCCGAGAGGTCAAGTTAATTAAGGCCATGGCGCCAGGAGGCAAAGGAAAAGACATTTACTTTTCTGCGGCAGCACTTTATATGGGAGTCTTGGGTGAAACATATTTATACGAGAACGAAACAGAAATAGCTCCATTGATAAAAATAGCAAACCCTGAATGGTATGATATAAACATTGCTCCAATACCTCGGCATTACGGCCATTCGGGTGCTGGCTCATCCGGTAGCTGGAAACCAAGCAACTGAAATGTCTACCGCCAAGAATAATGTTCTAATGGTGCCTGTTATTATTGTGCTATTGGCAATAATCGGTTGTCGCAAGCCCGCCGAGTATGCTGGGACGTTTTCGAGATTGGATAATCGAGTAATTGACAGTAGCAATGTTCTTTCGACAGAGCAAAAAGATCATCTTTTTCAAATGATCCAAGTGATAGAGGACAGTACCGGGGCTCAGATTGCTGTGGTGGTTATTCAATCGTTAAAAGGTCGTGATTTGAATAAGTATTCGTTACAAGTTGCGGAGCATTTATCGCTTGGTAGATATGGCTATAACGATGGGGTTTTGCTCACAATAGCACTAGAGGAGGGTAAAGCAAGGATTGAAGTTGGGACGGGCCTTGAAAAGACTCTAAGTGACGAGACTTCGGCCAGAATTTTGAACGGCATCATGATACCTGAATTTCAAGAAGGAAAAGTTTTTATTGGTTTAAGGAATGGTATTCTACAAATAGGTGAAATAGTCCACCGTCACGATGGGTCACGGCCTTGAATACTTTGTGCAATAATGCCAAGAATAAGATTTTGCTTACGAGTATTTGAAAAGGAGATTGGGACAACGTGTTGTTTATTTGATGCAGTATACTGCAAATTGTATCGCCTTTTTGCAACTGGGATAGGAGTAACTTCATATGATTCATCTTCTACTGTTTCATGGGATGATATCTTATTCAATGATGCCCATGGAATACTGTGCTTGCCAATAAACGGGTTGAATGACCAAATGAGTAAAGTGGTAGGCCCCAGTTTGATATAACAGGCGTCCTTCATTATGATAGAGTATAACATAAGCGTACCTAATAAGGCCAACCAAGAGTTCCGTTCAGCTAGCCTTAACGCCACGATTGTGAGGGCTACGGCTAGCAAAAACGTGAGAATTTCTACCAGCGGAAAATATGAGGTCGATTTGGGTGGCGGCTTTGAACGGATCATGACGTTGGATATCGTAGTCAAAGAATAAACTTACGGTTTTTGCGAATTGAAACATATGAGTACGCAATTAATTTCAGCTTGGATCGCCAGAATGTGATTAATACTGGTTGATGATTGTGAAATCTTATGGATAATTCGGAGAGTTAACTTGCTCTACTCTGATAAGAAAAAACGCCGTTCCGCCAGTCCGTTTGATGGCTAGGGTTTCACTTTGCTTGACCATTGCCAACATCGTTGATTTCACCGGCAAAGTTGTTTACCCGCGGCGTATATGTCCGCCATATACTGCAATTTCTCGATAACCGTCTCATCCTGTTACTGGCATTGTAGTGACAGACCGCTCGAGATAAATTCATCAGCCGACATGCTGCTAAGGCGCACCTTATAGCCATCCTTCAGGTAATTTACTCGCTCTGTTTTCTCAGCATGGTCTAGAACTTTTTCCCCAGTACGTCCTTAAGCATCATGTTGTCCAAGGCTAGGTCAGCATGCATCTGCTCGAGCTTCCGGTTCTCTTCCTCAAGCTCCTTAACGCGCTTGAGTTCATTCATCTCAATGCCCCCATAGCGGGCCTTCTAATTGTAGACCGTTGCCTTCGAAACGTCGTGCTCGGCACAAGTCTTGAAGACTCTTCCCAGCATCGTACTCCTTGAGGATGCCGAAAATTTGTGATTCCTGTGAATCGCGACTTTTTCATAGTGACAGTTCAAAGTTAAAGACCTTTCGTCTAATTTCGAACTGTACTATTTTCGGGCGAGCTTACAGATTTACTAGGCGAGTCTTTGGAGCGGCGTCCTCATTAGTCGTGGGATCGATGTATGGTGGACTACCCGGTGCCTTGGTGGCAGGGTCGGCTACGTCCCTCGAATACATTTACGATGGCATCGTTTGGTTTGGTGGGGAAGTTGAAAAGCTGCCGCTCGATTTAATAATGCAGGGCGAAACGGGTGGGTCGCCGGTCAGAGATAGTATGAACGAGTATCAAAATCACTATGAAAAATCAATTGAAAGCTTTGGAGTTTTCAATTTGTTTTCTGGTTTGTATCGAGGATCTTCGTTATTCATAAATCGTGGTTTAGTAAAATAAAATTACCACTTGTACTAAAATCATCCTGCCCCAGTGGCGGAATTATTCATTCTCTCTCCAGATTAGGTAAGTCAGCCTGTTTGTGACAAAGTTTGTTCCATCAATCGTAACACGCTGATAATCAATTGACGACTGGTGCAAAATCTGCCAGTCACGCAGGAGGTCGCGGGTTCGAGTCCCGTCCGGGCCGTTTATAAATGCAATACGGGCACGTTTAGGGCTTTTTTTGTTTGGTGGGTCAAGGCTGCGCAGGTTGGATTTTCTGAACATTGCTAACCTAGCAGACTACCTAAACAGAGAGTGGGTTGAGGCCAAAGTTGAGATCGCCAAGTCCGATTGTGAAGCGTCTGCCTAAAGGCTCCCAACAACATCAACAGCCTAAGCGTTAGTCATATTAAATTCGAATTGACGATAAGGACGATTGGCCAATTAGTACTTGATTGTTCGGCTTTAGGCCGGTCTATCTTTTCGTGGTTTAACCACATTGCCTAGGTTCCAATTAGACCGATTAAATACGTTTTGTAGCCAGCTAGTTCGCTGTCGTTGGGGTTAAGGAATAATGAATAATTGATCTTTCCGATCAAATGCTTAAGGTAGTTTTTATTCTTTATTTTCTTTTTCTTGATGTGACTTGCCAAACCGAATTTCTTGATGAAGTGCATTTCTTGTCGAATCAACATTCTATAATCCCGTTTTGCCTGAATTTTTTCATTCACTACAACACCCGTTACCACCTGCCTCTTGCTGCTCGGCATCAAATGAGTTTTTTTACCATTCAATTTGAGGTTAAGATGCAATAGTTCTTTTTCAACAAATGAGATAATCAAATCTGGGTTAAGATTGCTACTGGAAAAAGTCAGATCATCTGCATACCTCGTATACATAAACTTATTCTCAAAGGAAAATTTTTGAATAGTGGAATCGAAATCAAATAGCACCAGATTACTTACATGAGGACTTGTTGGTGCGCCTTGTGCCAAGGCCCCGTTTAACATTATTAGTTTCGTGAGTATGCTTGAGACGATTGAACTATAGCCAAATGTTCTGAAAATATTTTCAACTTTTTCTGATGTGATGCTATCAAAAAAATGTTCGATATCAAGGCTTAAGACTACGGCTTTCTTCTTATGATATTTCAGATTATCTTTTATTGTTCGACCGGGTGAATAGGCCTTAGCATAAGGATGCACCTCCTTTTTATACAGGATATTTTCAAGAATCCAGCGCTGAATTTCTTTAAGACTTGGCAATGGTTCTGCTAGATATCGCGTGCCGCCATTCTTTTTTGGGATAATGAATCTTCGATAAAAGGATTTTGGGTGTGAGACGGCCCGTTTTAGATAGGACTTGGAGTATCCAACATGAGCAGAAAGATGATCAGTGTTATAGATCACTGGCACGTCATTATCGAAAAGGGTTTTGGCGTACACCAGACATTTTGAGATGAGATGTGCTGAATACCCGTAAGCACCCGACCGACTACGTATTTACACGAAGTTAAATGATGTTTTTCTTTGTGAGAAAAAATCATGAAGCGTACGCAAGAACAAATGCAGCAGGCCATCAATGGGTGGCAGCAATCAGGACTAAGCAGAAAGGCTTTC
>DATHKA010000060.1:0-8640 GCA_035489615.1 Chryseolinea sp. | reverse complement strand
CTCCCCATCATCACAGCGGGTATCAGCTTCGCGGCCATGATTTTTATGGCTGTGGCCTTCACCCTGCTGGGCAACCCTGGCGAGATATTTAAGTGGGCCCTGCCCGTGCTTATCGTCTGCTGGTTGATCGCCATGAGCATTTTCACGAGCCCGGCACTTTCGACGCTGGAGCTCTTCACGCCGGTCGAGAAACTTCCGCGGGCCATGGCGGTGCTGACGATCGTTTCCAACCTCGTTTATGCCCTGGAGCCGGTGATCGTAGACCTCATTGACTTCCTGGGAGCGCCGTTAACATTCATCGCTGGTGGCGTCGCCGTGTTCCTGTCTGGATACTTCCTGCAAAAAAACTCCCTGGCACTGTTCAGGGTTAGCGATGGTCGTGAAGTAGAGACGCCTGTTGAGTCTGTTTCTGCTCGCTCGAAACTGCCCTTGATCTTCTGTCTGGGTCTGGCCTTCGGTATACCCAGCACTTTTCTTTTCAACTTTATGCCCGCTATCCTGGTGCAACAGGTCGGTGTTCACATGGGCGCGCTGGACAGTAAAATGATCCTGGTGTGCCTCCTGTTGCTGTCGGCCGTATTTTCGGTACCGGCAAGCATGCTGACCAATAAATTGGGTGTATCGAAATCACTCGGATTAAGTATCGTCGTTGTCGCTATTTCGGCGGCCCTACTGGCGGGTGCGAATGCAGACATATTAATCATGGTGATGGCCGTGGTGTTTACAGCTGCCTACGCGCTGTTGTCGGTGAGTTCGTTACCGCTGGCGATCAGCATGGCAAACAACCGTGACAAGGTATTTTGCGTGGGGATTTTCTTTAGTGGCGTTGCGCTTCCTGAGGGTATCATCGCGGCTACCCAGGCATTCTAATTCGCCATTCGGCCGGATAGAGATTGTTTACGCGTGTATCCAGTACGTTAACCCAGCCGAGCGGAAGGCCTTCATACCGCACAAGGGCAAACCCCCGCGTTGCTTGGGCTACCTCCAGCACTTCTTTTTGCAGATAGCGAATGGCGGTATCGTAATCGACCGGATATTCCGGCCATTGACTTTGATCCAAGTGCACCGATAAGGCCGCCGCGTGCCCGGGTACGACCTTATTCTGCTTCGTCGTCCCTACCAACGTGCCAGCGTTCAAGATATACAAGTACTTGGTGAGGAGGTTGAGCAGCTTCTCGCTGCCATCCGGTATCGCGCGGATCTCATCCTTATAAACAAAAAGTCGAACGGCAGAATCCATCCATGCGTTTATGCTTTCGCTGATGCGGGTAGGAACGCGCGCGAGTTCGCCTGAAGCCTTCAGACGCGGCGCTATCGCGCCCGACGTCTTCCGGATCACCGCCATAAAGAAACCTTCTCCCAGTGTCTTATGCGGATAAAAACGGTAGGCCTGGACGCCGTGCTGATTAACCTCGGTGATGTTCCAGCGCGGGTCTGTTCGTATGGCAACTGACTCGGCGTCGCCGCGATTTAGAAGCCTTGAAAGATTGGCTTCGTTCTCCTGTTCATTGTATGTGCAGGTGGCATAGATCAGGTAGCCACCGCTCTTAATGGCCGGCCATACATCTTCCAGAATGCGCTGCTGCCGGCGCGCGCACAACACGACATTCTCGGGTGACCACGTGCTGATCGCGGCAGGATCTTTTCGGAATAATCCTTCTCCGGAACAAGGCGCATCCACTACGGCAATATCAAAGACGGAATCAAGGGAGGCAAAATGGTGAGGATCGCTGCTGGTGACCACCGCGTTGTGATGTCCCCATTTCTGGATGTTCTCAGATAAGATACTGGCACGCGAGCGGATCACCTCATTCGAAACCAGCACGCTGTCGGATGCCATCATGGTGAGCAGATGCGTTGATTTTCCTCCGGGTGCTGCGCAAAGGTCGAGCACGGTCAACCCTTCGGCATTGCCCCCAATCTGCAGAAACGCCTGCTCCAGGAACATGGAACTGGCCTCCTGAACGTAATAGGCGCCTGCATGGAAGGCAGGATCAAACGTGAAAGAGGGACGCTGTGACAGGTAGCGACCGTAAGAGGACCAGGGTACCGATCCCTGGGAATCCATCTCACGGCGCTTTCGGGGATTGAGGCGAATGCTCACCGGTGGTGCGATTTCATGCGCGGCCGCAAAGGCTTCCCACTCGCTTCCCAGTTGGGCTTTCATGGTGTCGGTGAATGAAACTGGCAATGAAGGCATCCTGATAAAGAATATTTTTTGATTTGCTGATACCCCCGAGGGTGGACGATAATTCTTAAGGTACGGCGGATATTTTTGCAACGGCGTGCTAAGTACGTGTGCTGATGAGGCCGCGAACGATCTGAATCAATTGATCGATGGTAGTTTCTTCTGTGTTGACTGCCTGCGATCCTCCGCCATAAGGCGCATAGACGTCGGACTTGGTAATGGCAAATAGCCCAAGCGTTGGCGTTAACGATGCACTGGCAAGGTGCATCATGCCACTGTCCGCGCCAATAAACACGTCGGTGTTGGCAATGAAGCCACAGATCTCCCGGATGTCCTTGCTGTAAAACGACGGCGCCTTGAAGTTTAGCTGGGATACATTTTCCACCGGCAACACCTCGACAATGTTGTGCTGAGGAAAAGCTGCCTGCAACGCGACGTAGAATTTCTCCCACCAATCGGTTCCATATATTTTGTCACCGGTCGCATAGGTGAATATGCTGATGGATTTGCGCACGCCAGGCACGATCTCGTGTAGTTTGGTGGCTCCCGCGCGCAATTCCGCCGCGCTAAGTTTAAGGTCCACCCGTGGAACGGCGCCGTGAGTGTCGTCAACAGGCAGGTACTTACGGAGATAGTACACCGGATACTTTGCCATGTGAACGGCGTCGGGATACAGCGCCAGGAGAGCCGGGTCTTCCTCGCAGAAAAGTTTTAATCGACCACGGGCAAACTGCGTGGCAATCCTGCCCGAAGATGAATTATGCACGACGTTGATCACCAGGTCATACGAGGACGTTTGAAGCTGGGTCCATCCGCGCAGGTAGTTAAGAAAATGGTTGAACGGCTTGCGCTCGAGCTTCATGATGCGGTCAACTTCCACGTAGTTCTGAAAAATGATCGGGCCTGCGTGGCCCTTCACGAAGAGATCGATGGTGCACCCTGGAAAACGGTTCGAAAGTTCCTGTATGAGAGGCGTGAGTAACAACTGGTTACCGAGACGGTGATTCGGCCGGCTGATGAGTACTCGCTTGACTCGTGAACGGTCAATCATGCCAGCCGAGAGGTTGGTCTTTCCAATACTCTTGGACACACCATGCATCACGAACCGCCTGGCATCGTTAATCCGCTTTCCAATATTCATGCGTTCGTGGTTTACGTGATGGATCGCGCTGGGACGCCGAAAAACTTGTCGTAACTTTGGCGGTTGAACAAAAATCCGACGGCAATTATAACCAAAAACAGGCGTATGGTGAAAATTGTACTGAACTCCCGCTTCGAACACCTCAGGCAGTATATTGAAGAGATTCCGGGGCAGATGGAATCCAGGGGAGACGTAATGGAGTCGGGTCGCAACCTGATCAAGCAGGATCATGTTGCCGGCATCCACCTGGTGATCAAATCGTATAGACGAATCTATTTTCCCAACAAGATCCGGTATAGTTATTTCTATCCGTCGAAGGCACAAAGGGCCTATGACTACGCCCAGGTTCTGATCGCGAACGGATTTAATACACCGGCGCCCATCGCGTACATAGAGGTAAGAGAAAACAGCCTTATTCAATCGAGCTTTTTCATTTGCGAGTACACCAACCTGACGACACTGACCGCGGTCGTGCAGGGTAAGGTTGATCCGCCTTCGGATCTGATGGTAGAGCTCGCACGCTTCACCTATAGCCTTCATCTCAAGCACCTGTATCATATCGACTACTCGGTCGGGAACATTTTGTATAAACAATCAGAAGGGCGCATAGACTTTGCGTTGATCGATAACAACCGGATGAAGTTCGGACCGGTGTCGTTCAAGGAGGGTATCCGAAACCTCGTACGCCTGGGCTTGCCAGTGAGCCAGTTAACGCTGCTGGCCGAAGAGTATACGCGGTTGAGAAACGTCAATGTTTACGTCGGATTGGCCTGCTTCTTTCGTTATAAGCGGGCGGACGTCCTGCGACGGGAGAACAAACACAAGCTGAAGAAATTCTTTGGTCGCGCGTAGCCTTGTTATACACGATATACTGGACGATCGTCGGGAAATATTTCAGTCCAACCGGGCTTTACGACCACCGTCGACGGGCGCTCTTCGGGATGCCGGAATTCGGTTAACTTGAATACGTTGAGGTTCGTGCGTAGTCGTTGATGCGATGATCCATAGAATGCTCGCATCGGGGTACGCAAAAATCGACTCAATCATTTACCATGCGCAGGTCTGGATTTTATTCTGTAGTGGTCGGGCTCATCATCCTGAACGGGTTCTTATTATCCAAACCCAATCTGCTGGGCAAGATCGGACTCGTCGTTTACAAGTATTATTACCTTCGCTCGTTTCCGCGCACATTGCTAACCGTGACGCTGGTGTGCGCGATCGCCGCAGGATTGATGGAGCTTTTCAGCTTTCTGGTGCGCCGACGGATTATAGGCCAGACGATTGGGGTGATCATGTTCGGATTATTCGTGGCCCTCGGCTTCGCGCAACTGGTCAAAACAGGTATTGATTTCAGCGCCTGGACGTATAGCCACACCGGTCTTCGCTTTCGTCTGGGCGCGTTCATGCTTCCCACGCTGCTGATCTTTATCTTTACCTATGGATGGTTGCGTCTGCCCCGTGGCAGCGACCTGCTGATTCAAAATGAGGACGAACCAGTGAAAGGAGAATCGAGACTGGCTGCTGCAAGACGCCCCCCAATCAACAAATCAACAGATCAACAAATCGACCAATAAATCAATCCCTGTACATGACGGCCTTGACGGCCTTGATCGTCTTGGGAATGTTGGGAAGAATGGCCTCAATGAGCGTTGGCGCGTAGGGAAGGGGAACGTCAAAGCTGTTCACCCGGTGGATGGGTGCATCGAGGTAATCGAAGGCATGCTTTTGCACGTGATAGGTGATCTCGGTGGCAATCGACGAAAGTGGCCAGGCCTCTTCAACGATCACCAGGCGATTGGTTTTCTTCACCGATTCTACTACGGTTGCGTAGTCGATCGGGCGCACAGAACGAAGGTCTATAACTTCTGCAGAGATGTTCTCTTTTTCAAGTTCGGCAGCGGCAGCGAGGGCCACCTTCATGATCTTGCCGAACGACACAATCGTAACGTCAGTACCGGGCTTTTTGATGTCGGCTAACCCGATGGGTATAATATATTCTTCCTCAGGAACTTCCATCTTATCGCCGTACATGACTTCCGATTCCATGAAAATAACCGGGTCGTTGTCGCGGATCGATGCCTTGAGCAGTCCTTTCGCATCGTATGGATTAGAGGGCACCACTACTTTGAGACCGGGGCAGTTCGCGAACCAATTCTCGAAGTTTTGAGAGTGTTGTGCGCCGAGCTGACCCGCGTTGCCGGTTGGGCCGCGGAACACGATAGGCGCGCTGTATTGGCCACCAGACATCGACAGGATCTTGGCTGCGCCATTGATGATCTGGTCGATGGCGACCAGGGAGAAATTAAAGGTCATGAACTCTATAATCGGGCGAAGGCCGTTCATGGCTGCGCCGACGCCGATTCCGGCAAAACCCAGTTCTGAGATAGGCGTATCGAGCACGCGTTCCGGTCCGAACTCTGCCAGCATGCCTTGACTGACTTTGTACGCGCCGTTGTACTCGGCCACTTCTTCACCCATCAGGAACACGCTGGGATCCCTGCGCATTTCTTCGTTCAGTGCTTCGCGAAGGGCCTCCCGGAATTGAATCTCTCTCATATTGATTTGTCGGAAAGCCGTAAAAATAGGCTCCCAGTACGTCATTGCAAAAATAATAGTAATTAAGAATTGGCTAAATGCGGATAAATGGCTGGGCGGGACAGATATACGCTCTAAAAGGTTGGGATAGTACTAGGCGTACGGGTTGGCGCAAGCACTGGTTGGCGCAAGTCTTCCAATGCGACACCATACTGGTCGGCCCAAGTCTTCCTCCGAGGGCGGTGAAGTGATAATCTGAATTGCATTGGAAGACTTGCGCCAACCTGACCAACCTGAGGTCCAAAATAAAAAAGGGGCACGCAAACGCGTGCCCCTTTTCTTATCCAATGATGAATGATTACTTCAATGCGTTTCTGAAAGACTCAGAAGCAGCAAATTTGCCGAACTCGAGGTCAGCCAGCGCGGCGCTTTTCAAAGAAGGATCAGCCTTCACTGCGCTTGTCAGGCTGCTCACCACAGCGTCAGCGTTGCCGAGGCGGGCAGAAGCAATGGCGGCGCCATAGTAAGCGATGGCCAGATTGCTGTTCTTAGCCGTTGCTTCGTTGAACGAAGTCAATGCGTTCTGATAGTCTTTGTTCAATACCTGAGCAAGGCCTTTGTTGAAGAGGTTATCAGCGTTGTCGGCAGCAGCAGACTCAGAAGATACTGCAGCAGCGTACTGTGCTTTTACGATTTCAGCGGCACCTTTCACACCATTTACACCCGCAGCGTTGTCGCCGGCGAGGCCAGAGCTAAGTGCCTTGGCAGCATGGTTGTAAGCGGCATAAGCGTTGCCTTTGATCATGTTCACTGAAGCCAGGTTAGCGTGTACTTCAGGAGCAGGGTTCAGCTTTGCAGCGATGTCGAGTTGCGCCTGAGCCTTGTCAGCAAGTGATGCTGCGTTGCTAGGGTTCTCGATAGCCTGCGCGAGGTAAGCGGCAGCAAGGTTGTTATGAGCATTCCAGTTAGAGCCTTTCTTCGTAGCCGCTTCGTAGATAGCCACTTTCTCTTCCAATGAAGGTGTGAGCGTAGCAGCGTACATCATTTCTTCGAAAGCCAGTGTGTCCGCAGGAAGCGCACCTTGTGTTACTTGCTTGGAAAGAACTGACATCTCAGCATCCGTCTTCTTGTCTTTTACAACAAGGATCTCAGTCTTAGCGGTTCTGAGTTTAGGATATACGTCCTTGAACACCTTGCGATAGGTCTTCAGTTTCTTCATGTCCTTTTCTTGTGATTCGAAAGTGCCACCACCGTTGATGATGTTCAGATATTCTGCTTTCTCTTCAGAAGAAAGTCCTTCGTAAGTAGCCAGTACATCTTTGAAGTTCGCCCAGTCCTGGATAACAGGCTTCAGGATGAAACTGATAGAATCAGCTTTGCCTTTGTAGTCGTACTTCTTCATTTCAGTGCGATAGAACTTCTCGATCGCAGCAGCGCGATCTGGAGAAAGCTTAGCGTTGATACGCTCAGCACCTTCAGGAGAGTGGGTACCCGTAATAGTAACCGTACGCGTAGCGTTCTTGCTGGCGATGAAGGCATCGAGTTGCTTGCCTTTAGGGCTGCGAATCTCGCTCGTGCGCAGCACTGAACGACCTTGCTCGAAAATGAAATCAGGAATGACCACAGGGATCAACTCTTCCTGGTTGTTATAACCGTGTTCGGCAAATGCTGCGTAGGCAACGGGCTTCACCAATTTGGAAGTCGTGATCAGTCCAGTAGCAACAGGCATTCTCTCAGAAGTCTTAGCCTTCTCACCTTTGGAAGCAACACCTTGTACTTCAAGAGTACCGGGAGTCTTCATAGCTGGTGCGTAAGGGAAGAAGAAACTCTTCGTCACTTTGGGCTGCTCTTCTTTTGAGTTCGGATAATCCTCAGCCTTGAACGGAATGGGATCCAGAGCCACTTCGCTCGTGCCGTATTTGTAGAAAGAGTTAACAGTATAAACCGTACCTTTCTTCAGCATCTTCACAGGAAGGTTCGCTGCCATATCGAATGCAACAGTGTCCTTATGAACTTCGAGCGGGTTGGGTGTAACCGTCAACTGTTGCTCTTTAGACATCTTCACCATCTTGGGCAGCGTACAGCCCACGAGGGTCACTGTACCGCAGATCAAGAATGAGTAAACTACTTTTCTCATTGGATTTTTTAGTTTATGGTTGATTTTCAGGTTTGCAAAAGTATGCTTATGCGAAATTTTTTGCAATTATACTCAAAAAATAATCAAGCTTTCCGACATTTTCAGGAAGGCCGGGCGTTATATTTGCAATAGATGCATTTCGTCGATGAATCAACCTATACGAGAGTCGAAGGTATGAAGGGCACAGGTGATCTGGAACACATGATGGATAGGATTCGGGATTTCTTCGAACGATACTCGTTCGGCGTATGCACCCAACTCGGCGAGTTCTTGGGTGTTGCAACATCCAGCATCAGACTATTTTTCATCTACGCTTCCTTTATCACGTTCGGATCACCGGTTATAATCTATCTATCACTGGCGTTTATCGTGAATATGCGGAAACACCTGCGTCGCCGCACCCCTGTGTGGGACTATTGATTGGCCCTCTACAAAGGTCTTTTTGCCCCGTATATAGTAATCAAATACAACTGATCCTTTCTTGATTCCCTCCCTGGAATACCGGGGATATGCCGCATGCAGCGTTCGTCTCTTTTTGAGTTCCCTGCCTAGACTGTAGAAAAATTCCACATGTGCCCGGACAACTGCGGCAACATTGGACCATTCGCCGGCAAACAAAAATCTGATAGCGGCAAGTCC
>DATHKA010000059.1:0-27800 GCA_035489615.1 Chryseolinea sp. | reverse complement strand
ACACTCTTGCCATTGAGCCCGAACTTCCGCATGATTCTGTCCATAAGGAAGACTACCCGCGCCATGTACCCGGACTCTTCCAGCATCGAAATGAAGGCAAACAGAATGGCTATCTGCGGCACGAATATGACGATGCCGCCGATGCCTGGAATAATTCCTTCTGCCAAAAGATCAGTCAGAACACCCTCCGGCAGGTGGGTGGCTACCCATACGCTCAGCCCGGCAAACGTAGTATCGATAAAATCCTGCAGTACCGTAGCCCAGGCAAATATGGACTGGAAAATGAGGAGAAGAATGCTGAAGAAGATCACGTAACCCCACACCTTGTGAAGGAGAATACGGTCCAGCATTCGGGATTGATTTCTCCAGCTGTCGTTCGAGGCTTTTATCGTAACCTCATCCAGTAATTGTTGTATGAAGGCGTAACGGTTTATGGTTTCGGCCCCCTGGAATTTGCCTGGAAAGAAGTGATGCCGCTGCCGGATTCCTTCAACCATACCTGATTTATCCAACGTCAAAAACGAAAGCGAGTTTGGCTGCTCCAGAAACTGGTAAGCCTCGTAGTCGTTGTCGACCCCTAGTTGCGCTCTTAGTTCTGCCACGGGAGCTATAGCCTCCCGGGGGATAGCAAAAACCTCCTTACGGGCAGGCTCCGTTGATTTTGTCAATTGCTTTTTCAAGTCATCCAGCCCGACACCTTTCCGTGCATTGATTCCTACCACGGGTACTCCGAGTCGTTCCGACAGTTTTGCAAAATCGTAACTGATGCCCGCTTTTACGGCGAGGTCCATCATGTTCATCGCGAGGATGGCGGGAACGCCAAGGTCGATTACCTGTGTTGCCAGCAGTAGTCCTCGCTTCAGGTTTGTGCCATCCACAATGACAACGACCTTGTCAGGCGCTGCCGGCGAATGGTGATCCAGCAATATTTCAGCGACAATTCGTTCATCAAGGCTGCGCGGGTAAATGCTGTATATGCCAGGCAGGTCCACGACCTCCGCGACGCCTCCATCAGGAAGTGACGTCGTGCCCGCGCGTTTATCTACCGTTACACCGGGAAAATTTCCAATTTTCTGATTCAGCCCGGTAAGAAAGTTGAATAGCGACGACTTACCTGAGTTGGGGTTTCCTACGAGAACAATTCTGGACCGGCGCGGTGGAGTCATTAGGGAACAGGTCGTTAATTCAGAATTGAGATGGCAGCGGCCTCCTCAAGTCGAAGGGAGAGGTCGTATCCAGACACGCTTACACACACCGGATCACCAAATGGAGCGGTAAAATTAAAACGTATGGTTGAGCCCGGCAGGCACCCCATTTCCATCAGCTTCACAGACAATTCATCGTCTGAAAAGCCAGAAACTATGGCTACCTCTCCGGGGCGCATTTGCGCCACATTTTGTGACATACGACTATTTAGATTAATTTTAAACAAGGCAAATATAGAAGGGCTTCAACTGGCGTGCAATGATTTAAGGCAGTTTCGGGCTCCGGCGATATCTGGTCGCCGCACGGAATGATAGTCCGATTGTACTCCCTTTACGCCATCAATCGTGTAAGACAGCAACCACGAACGGATTATATATAGAACATCGTTCTTCCAATATGAGACAACGCTATGACTAATGTTCACAAACGGGCTGACCGTGATGGCACGGATCCCGATTCCCTGGTCCCTGAAGGGTCGACCGGCATAACGTCGGGCGAGCGGATGGCCGATGCGAAACGCAAACTGAAATCAGCGCCCCTCGGGACACAAGATCCCAAGCCAACGCTGCCAGAATCTTCGCCTTCAGAATCATCCCAGGATTCAGACGAAGAATCAAAGCCCTTTGATTTTGGTGGATTACCCGACCGGAATCTGAAAAAGAACTTAGGCTGTGGCTAGTACGTCATTGCCAAACGACCTGCGCTAAGCGTCACTAGATCCCATCAGCGACAAAAACGCGCCGAACACGTTCGCTTGTACTGGTCAGAATTTCGTAGGGAATACTCTTAATGCTATCGGCCAGGTCTTGCACGGTGAGGTCCTTTCCAAATACGATCACCTCGTCGCCCTCGTCGGCTGGAATTCCGGTGATGTCGATCATGGTCATGTCCATGCACACATTTCCTATTACCGGAGCCAGCCTCCCGTTTAAGAGTACCTTTCCAACGCCACGGCTAAACGCACGGCTATAACCGTCGGCATAACCTATGGCAATCGTAGCCGTTGTGATATCCTGTTCGGCCATTCCTCTCCTTCCATAACCCACCGTTTCACCTTTACGGACGTGCTTGATTTGAGAGATAATGGTTTTGAGGGTCACAACGGTCTTCAGGGCATGCTGCTTCACCGTCGGATCAACACCATATAACCCTATGCCTAAGCGCACCATGTCAAGTTGAAAGCGCGATAGTCGCAAAATACCGGATGTGTTTAGGAGGTGTCGGAGTGGCTGATATCCGATTCGCGCTACAATTTTTTCGGCAGCCGTGACGAACGTATCATACTGCGCTTGCGAGAAGGCATCATGTCCCTCCTCATCCGCCCCGGCAAGGTGACTAAATATGGACGCGACACGAATATTTGCATGCTGCTCAAGAAGCGCAGTCAGCTCCGTAAGGTCCTCCAGGCCGAAGCCCAGGCGCTTCATTCCGGTGTCTATCTTGACGTGCACCTTGCAGGATGCACCGTTGAGGTAAGCTACGAGTGAGCGCAGTATTCTGATGCTGTATACTTCCGGTTCAAGGTCGAACTTTATCATCGCATCGAAGCTCTCTTCCGATGGATTCATTACCATAATTGGCAACGTGATGTTGTTCTTGCGCAAGTCCATTCCTTCGTCGGCGTATGCGACACCCAGGTAATCTACCTGGTGGTATTGCAACAGGTTGGCAATCTCTATGCTGCCGCTTCCGTAAGCGAATGCCTTTACCATCACCATCACCTTAGTAGCCGGTGCAAGCAACGACTTGAAATAGTTGAGGTTGTTCACTAACGCCCCGAGGTCGATCTCCACTACCGTTCCATGAACTTTGCGCTGCAACCGGGCAACAATGCGTTCGAACGCAAATTTCCGCGCACCCTTTATGAGCACGACCTCGTTGTCGAGGGTGGAGAAATCAAACTCCCGGAGGAATTCGTCGGTACTTTCGTAGAAGAGAGTCGCGTCGGGAAACTTCGCGCGGTTGCGTTGCAACGCCTGGCCTACACACACAACTTTATGCACGTTGTAACGACGAATGATCTCCACTATTGCATCGGCAAGTTCGCCTTCGTTGCGCCCCGATTCGAGGATATCCGACAGAATGGCACGGCGTTTTCGCTTTTGCTTCAGGCTAGACAGGAATTGCAATCCTATCTCAAGGCTTCCTAAATCATTGTTGTACGTGTCGTCAATAATCTGGCACTGGTTGATCCCTTCCTTGAGTTCCAGTCGCATAGGAACCACGCGCAGGCCGGCCAGGCGCTTTTGAATAACGGCAAGGTCATAACCCAGCCACAAAAGGGTAGCGATGCAGTGCAGGGAATTTTCGATCGAGGCCTTGTCAAGAGAGGAGGTGGCAAATGAGCACACCGATCCGCCATGATTTATCTCTACTGCGTTCGGTTGATAACTCACCTTTACGTCGGCATCTTCACCTGATCCCCAGGTAAAAGTCTTCAATGCCGTGGCCGCGATCGCTTCGTGCAGGTCGCCGTGGTCACGGCAGTAGATCAGAATACGGACGTACACAAATAGCTTCAGCTTCTCGGCTATCTTTTCTTGCCGGTTTGCAAAACCTTCGTCGTGTGCCGATCCGATATTCGAAAATATGCCAATTGTAGGATCGATGACGCGAGCAAGCCGCTCCATCTCGCCGCGCTTCGAAATACCTGCTTCAAAAATGCCGAGCTGGTGATACGGCTTCATCAACCACACAGATAACGGTACACCCACTTGACTGTTGTAGCTACCGGGATTCTTCACCACCACCTGATCAGGTGAGAGCATTTGACCCAGCCATTCCTTAATGATGGTCTTACCATTGCTTCCCGTTATGCCGATCACGGGAATAGAAAACAGATGCCGGTGGAAGGTTGCTATTTGCTGGAGCGCTGCGACGGAGGAAGGGACTGACAGGATATTGGCCTGCGGAAATTCATGGATGGGCACATCGCGCTCAACGACGAAATTTCTCAACCCGCCGTCGTACAATGCCCGGAGATACTCGTGGCCATCGTGTCGTTCGCCTGCTATTGCCAGAAACAGCACCTGTCTGGCGCTGCCTGTCTTACGACTATCGATACTAAGCGTTTCAATAGTGTCATCTGCTGTTAATTGCAACACCTTGCCTGCAAGCAGTTGAGGAAGTTCCGAAAACCTGAGCATTATATCAGTCGCGCGCCGTTCGGCACTTTCATGTCGATACTCGATAAGACGATGGCGTGTTGCTCGTCACAGAATCCCGTTACCAGTATCTCTGAGATAAAGTTAGCCACTTGTTTTGGCGGGAAATTTACCACACAGATCACTTGTCGCCCCACCAGTTGTTCAATTCTATAATTCACAGTGATCTGCGCACTTGACTTCCGCACGCCCAGTTCACTGCCTAAGTCGACCCAGAGCTTATAGGCAGGGTTGCGTGCTTCGGGAAAGGGTTCTGCCTTCACGATGGTGCCCGCTCGGAGCTCTACTTTCTCGAAATCGGCCCAACGTATGGGGGGTGCAATCGTCATTTTGTCAGTATTTGAGGGACAAATTCGTGAAAATTGGGCAAAAATGGCACTTTGCCGAACATTCCCTTGGCTGGCGGACTGGCGAAACCGTTAAAATTTCGTACTTTTCTGAACCAGGGGCATTCCTGGGTGCGGCCGGAACACGCATCTCGAATCATGAAGATTAAAGTCCACCAGATTGTCCTCACGATTTTCTTTGCCATAGTGGCAATCGTCGCCGTGCAATCTGCTCAGGCGCAAGATGCCAGCTATCCTGCAATTGAAAGCGTCGACCCGGAAAGCGATCACGGGCGCGAACGAGTCATTTATGGTGGTGAAGGTGATCCGATGCTCAACAATAAGATCCATGTGCCCGTGGCTTCGCGAGATTCAGTCGTTGCGCGACCCAGGACGGCGAGAACCGAGCCTGCCAAGACCTCAGCGCGACCCGCCTCACAGGAAGATGATTCTATCCTTTCATTTAATTTCCTCTACTACATTTTTGAAAAGTACAAGATGCAAGACGTCGTCGATTGATCTTAGCATCAGGGCTCACCAACAACTTTCAATCTTACCGTTCTTTCCTGGCGCTTGTTCCGGTTGCGGACCAATCGTGGCGTATGGCCCTGCCGTTGAGATTTAATCCTTCAATTAGCCTTCTTCACTAAAAAGTGCTCCAGATCTTTCAGATCAAGAATGCCTTCGTAGTAGGCTTTTCCAAAGATGACCGCGAAAATACCCATGTCATTTAACCTCTTGATGTCGTCTATTCCACGCACGCCGCCGCTTGCCAGCACACAAATTTCAGGGAAGGCTTCGATAATTTCCTGATAAAAATCAAACGCTGGCCCCTCCATTACGCCATCCCGTGAAACGTCCGTTGACTTCACGTATTTAAGTCCCCTTGAGTAGAAGTACTCCAGATGCTCGGAGAGTGTAAGTTTTGATTTCGTACGCCAGCCCCGGTAGAGAAGTTCCTTGGTTCTCCGGTCCACTACATCGGCCCCGAGTGTCATTTTCTCGCGTCCATAGGATACTATCCACGACGCAAACAGTTCTGGATCGGTTACGGCAATACTCGCTGCCGTTATGTATGCCGCTCCAAATTCGTAAGCCTTGCTGATGTCTCCGTCGGTCGAGATGCCGCCGGTGAAGTCAACTTTGAGATCTGTGTATCCGGCGATTGCTTCTAACACGTGCCAGTTGACAGGCCTTCCGCGTTCCGCACCATCCAGATCCACCAAATGAATTACTTCAATGCCATGATCCTGAAAGCGCTTCGCCAGGTCGAGCGGGTTTTCATCATAAGCCTTTTCGCTCGTGGGATCACCCTTTCTCATTTTTACGACCTTACCTTGGCGAATCGCAATTGAAGGAATCACTTGTATCATGACAGAGCGCTTACTGAATTCTAAAATTACGACTCCGGTACCGAAAAACGTGCCGCACACTCACGAAATCTGACAAAAAAGGCGTTGGTCGTTCCTGGCAGCCTGATTCTCATTAATTGTCTATTTTTAAGACTATGGTTACCGCTATTATGTTCCGTTTCACAGCTCTTGTGTTGTTGGCGCTGACGTTATTTTCAACTGGCTCCGTTGCACAGGTACAATCGCGAAAGTTGCCCGGAATCATTAATCATCCTTCGTTGAGCCTTTACGCTCCGTATATGTCCTTTGATGGCAACGCGCTGTTGTTTGTGTCGAACGACGGCGAAGACGGCACACTCATCGTATCGTACACTTCGCGAGAAACGGATTGGGTACAACCCGTGCCGCTTCCAAAGCATATCAATCACAAGTTAGTTTATCTCCGTGGCTTTTCGCTCAGCGCGGATGGGAAGAAAATGTACTATACCGCAGCGAAAGCGCCTATCATCGGTGGTTACGACATCATGATTTCGGAATTGAAGGGTTCTACCTGGGGTGAGCCACAAAACTTCCTGATGCCAATTAACTCTAAGTCAAATGAAGGATGCCCGTCGCTAAGCGCCGATGGATCGGCGATCTATTTTATGCGATGCGACAAAATGGATCAACGGCTGGCCAGTGGTTGCAAATTGTTTGCTTCCAAGAAGAAACCAAATGGACAATGGGGAGAGCCTGCTGAACTTCCTGCATCGATCAACACGGGTAATTCACAGACGCCGCGGATCATGGCCGACAACGAGACGCTGATTTTTTCTTCGGATAAAATGCCTGGAAACAAAGGTGGCATGGACCTCTACATGAGTAAACTTGTGGCCGGGACGTGGAGCGCACCCGTTGCGCTTGACTTCACGAACTCCACTCGCGACGACCAATTCGTGAGTGTGGCGGCGCTGGGTCGGTACCTGCTCCGCGATATGCCCGGGTCTCGGAACAATAATGAACTCGTTGAATTTTTGATTCCTCCAAACGTGAAACCCAGAGGTGTAATGAAGGTTGAAGGCTATGTGAAGGATCCTGAAAACGCAGCGGTTTCGTCATACATTTCAGTAATTGATCGCACTAATAACAAACGTGTTTATAGCGGACGACCAGGTGCTGACGGCGCTTACATGTTCTACTTACCCGAGGGAACCGTTTATGAATTTGACGTCGATCCCGAAAAAAGTAGCTGGACTTTCTTCTCCAAGGCGTTCGACTTAACAGGTGATAAGATTGCTCAACGGGAGCGGGTTAATGCAACGCTTAGGCAGCCCGTTGCAGGTGACGAGATTGCATTGGATATGGTCACTGCGAAGGCTGGTGGAACCACGCATGATGCGGCAGCATCAGACGAACTCAAGCGACTCGTCCGGGTTTCGAAGGCAAATCCGGACCTGATGTTCGAGATTCAGGTCTCCATGGCGGGCTATTCCGAAGATTCCGTGCAAATTAACCCGGACCTCACTGAGGTTCGCCTCGATACGATCAAGTTGCAGCCGGTTGCTACCGATTCGACCCTCGCCCCGGTGCAAGACACGCTCAAAATCAGAAAAGTGTACCACAATGATCGTACGCCTGCCATTGCCCAGCAAATCATGACTTTCATTACAAGTCAGGGAGGCAATGCACAGCAATTCGCCTATAAAACGGCGGCGTTGCCGGCTACAGTCCCTGACGAGAAGAAGATTGGCGTGAAGTGCGTGCTGAAGGAAAAGTAAATGGCCGGAGAAACGTCCAGCGGGTGCTCATTGCTGAAAACCAATGGGCACTGCGACGAGGGTCTTGTCCCAAATGAACACCATCTCAAGATCTTCCCCTACTTTTTCGAAGGAGATCGTAAACTGCTCAAATTCGCGCTCACTTTGAACTGGGTGAACCTCCACAGATAATACATCCCGGTGGGGGTCACGGTTGGCCTGTCCGTCGGGACCGATGCCCCACTGCCCGTACTCGGAGTTGAAAATTACGCTCCAGCTTTCCTGACCTGGAATCGTCCAGATGGTATACTTCCCTTTTCGAAGTTTCCTGCCTTCTATGGTCAAATCCTGGTTTGACTCAAAGGTGGTGGCTTCGTTGGCGCCCGTGCGCCAAACTTCCCCATACGGGACCAGCTGCCCAAATATCGCCCTGCCCTTCTTGAATGGGCGATTATAGAACACGCGGATCCGGAGCTTATCCTGTTCAAATGAGATGTTGTCTTCCGGGCTGAACGATTTCTCGTACCTGTTGACCAAAAATCTTGTGACGCCCGCCAGCACGATCAATGCGGCAACAGCAATCCCTGTAATAATTAAAAACCTTTTCATGACTACTGATTGAACGGGCTCCTCGTCCAAAGGATTAAACTAAAGAAATTTTGCTGCAATGTGCCCAAAAATAGGTCGATTCGGGCTATTTTTACCACCTCTTAAACTTTAAGTTATGAATGCAGCCTGGTGGCCATTTTACGTCGTGATTGCCCTTTTCGTCCTTGCTATTGTTTCGCCTTGGATTTTCCCGAATAACAAAGTTAGCGGCAATAAGCACGACAATAAGTTCTGACCACTTCGGCCAGACGATCAATCATGAATATTTGCATATTCTGCGGCTCTGCATCCGGAAATCACCCCGTTTATGCTGACGCAGCTGCCGCTCTGGGCGCCCACCTCGCAAAAGAAGGTCATACACTCGTGTATGGCGGTGGAAACGTTGGCCTGATGGGAATCGTTGCAGATGCTGTTTTGGCGAACGGCGGAGAGGTAATAGGGGTGATCCCGGACTTTCTCATGCGCCGGGAAGTGGCGCACCTTGGTCTTACCAGGCTAGAGGTCGTAGACACTATGCATCTGCGCAAGCAGCGTATGGCGGAACTTTCAAATGCATTTATTGCCATGCCCGGCGGTTGGGGCACACTGGAAGAGTTGGCGGAAATCCTTACCTGGCGACAGCTCGGGCTGATCAGGCAACCTATAGGAATTTTAAACGTGAAGGATTTTTTTAGTCCGCTTCTCGCCCAAATGCGTACAATGGTTGAGGAGGGATTTTTGAAGTTGGGCAATCTTGAATTATTGGTGATTGAAAAAACTCCCGCCGAACTCGTGGGTAGATTCAGCTCACTCGTCTGACTTCTCACAAAGTCTGTATCAAATTTATCCTATATTCGACCATCGGGCTCAGACTTATGATCAGGTCTTTTCTGATTTTGTACCTTGTTGTATTGTCGTTCATGAGCCTCCAGGGCCAGAACCTTGGCTTTCAGCTTAACGCTGGAAAGAAGAAAGTTCATATCCCTATTGAAATCCATAACAACCTCATTGTTGTGCCGGTGATATTGAACGACGCGCTTCCCTTGAAGTTCATTCTCGACACCGGCGTAAGAACCACCATCCTTACCCAAAAGACCTTTACGGATATCCTTAACCTGCCTTACTCCCGAAAGTACACGATCTCGGGACCTGGCGGCATAAATCTCGTCGACGCATACGTCACCAACAATGTTTCCCTTGAGTTGCCTGGCGTATCCGGTCGCGGTCATGCCATGCTTGTCCTCGGTCAGGACTATCTTGAATTAAGAAACTATCTCGGCACCGATGTTCATGGTATCCTGGGTTATGAACTGTTCAGCCGGTTCATCATTCAAATCGATTACGAGAAGCGTGTCCTTACCCTGATGCTGCCTGAAAAGTTCCACAAGGGAAGGAAATACCAATCCATTCCGATCACTATTGAAGACACAAAGCCCTATGTAAATGCCACCGTTACTTTCCAGAATGGCAAATCGCTGAAAGCTAAATTGCTTATGGATTCGGGTGCCAGTCACGGCCTGATGTTGGAACCTACGTCCGACTCAGCAATACAAGTACCTTCAAATGCTGTAAGTAGCTTAATAGGTCGTGGACTTGGAGGTGAAATTGTCGGAAAAGTTGGACGTATTGAATCCATCACAGTAGGGGACTTCAAACTTGACAGAGCGATCGCCAACTTCCCGGACCCCAACAGCTACACTGATAGCATCAAGGTTGGCAACGTGTTTCGAAATGGCGCAATCGGAGGTGAAATCCTTAGCCGATTCATTGTTATCTTCAACTTTCCTGCAGAGAGAGTTTATCTGAAGAAAACCTCCGCGTTCAAAAAGAACTTCTACTATAACCTCAGTGGAATTACGTTGAAGGCAAAGGGTTCGCAGCTTACTACGTTCGAAGTGATGGAGGTGCGTGATAAATCTCCCTCAAAGATCAGTGGCATTCTCCCGGGCGACATCATATTAAGCCTTAACGGCATTCCCGCCCAGAGTCTTGACCTGAACATGATGAATGGCCTGCTGAACAGTAAGCCCGGCAAGCGCATTCGCCTGGAATTGAATAGAGACGGTGAACGTCTTAAGGTGGAAATTGAATTGCGAGATCCTATTTGAGCGCTCTTAGCAGCTGAACGCGGCGCTTTTGATACACCTGGTAGAGATACCGTTGGGTCGTGCGGAAACGCAACGTGTTTTTCAAAGTCTTGTACAGATCGTCAGCCGATAAATTCTGTTTCAGCAAATAATCAAGAATGCTGTTTGATGCGAACGACTCGCTGTAGTTTGAATTCTTGAGCACCGTAATCGGAACAT
This sequence comes from Chryseolinea sp., assembly GCA_035489615.1. GTDB lineage: Bacteria > Bacteroidota > Bacteroidia > Cytophagales > Cyclobacteriaceae > Chryseolinea. Next base: position 17,122 of record DATHKA010000059.1, on the reverse strand, counting down.
CTTTCGTGGAACGATTGGAGGACAGTGTGTTAACCGTCTCCATCAGCAATTGCCGGCCGATGTTGTCATCAATCAGAATGAAATTGGGCTTGAAACGCAGAAGTCGTTCCAGTATGCTTTTCAGGTCAAAGGCGATTTCTGTGGCGATCCGCTGCCCCCGTATCTGTTTGAGCTTCTCCAGCACACCACCCATTTCCATGGGATTGTTGCCGACGAGGAGCACGTTCATCGTTTTGCCCCGTCTAGTCGTTTCCATTCTTGTTTCCATAAGCCAACGTAGGTTATACAGGTTATTAACGAAAAAGGTTGCCCTGCAAGATCTGTTCCTCCTCGAAATCTTTTCCTGGAGCCGTTTTTTTGAATATATTTTCTCAATACTGGAAAACTTTTTCTTGAAAACGGTCACAATCATCGGTGGAGGGCTTGCGGGACTAATTGCGGGGATCGAGTTTGTGCACGCCGGAATTCCCTGCATTCTGGTAGAACGGAAAACGTATCCCTTCCACCGCGTGTGCGGTGAATACGTTTCTAACGAGGTTGTGCCGTATTTGAAGAGTCGGCAGTTGTTTCCCGGAACTTTCAACCCTCCAGAAATCAATACCTTTCAACTTTCCACGATCGATGGAGAAAGCAGAATGATGTCCCTGGACCTCGGAGGATTTGGCATCAGCCGTTATACCTATGATAACCTGTTGTTTGAAAACGCGCGTAGCCTGGGCGTGGAGTTCAGACTAAATACAGAGGTAACGGCAATTGATTTTGACGAGCAGCACTTCCGTATCACAACCGATCAGGGTAGCTGGTATACTGATCTTGTAGTAGGTTCGTTTGGAAAAAGGTCACGCATCGACCGTGCGATGAATCGATCGTTCCTGCGGCGACGCTCACCCTATGTGGGCGTCAAGTATCACGTTCGTTCATCACACCCCAACGAGTTGATTGCCCTCCATAATTTTCCGGGTGGCTACTGTGGAATAAGCAACGTGGAGGGAGGAAAATCGACGCTATGCTATCTTACGCATGTGTCGAACGTGAAACGGCATAAGAACATTAGGGAGATGGAACGAAATGTCTTGTGGCGTAATCCGTTGCTGAAAACAATTTTCAATGAATCAGAGTTCTTGTTTGATAAACCCGAAGTAATCAACGAAGTTTCGTTCGAAACGAAATCTCCGCTAGACGGTCATGTGATGATGGCAGGAGATGCGGCAGGAATGATTGCACCGCTGTGTGGAAACGGCATGGCGATGGCGATTCAATCCGCACGCATCTTAACCGCCGAGGCGATACCGTTTGTTTTTGGTCACGTGAGCCGCGAACAGATGGAGGGCAGCTACCAAAAGCGTTGGAAAGACGAATTCGCTTCACGATTGTGGCGTGGTCGTCAGATTCAAAAGTTGTTCGGCAGAGAACTTACTTCGAGGATAGCCGTATCATTAGTAATGAGCATTCCACCCCTGGCCAGGTCGATAATTAGAAATACCCACGGTCGACCTTTCTAAGGGAATGATATCTTAATTGCATTCTCAAACTTTAATCAGGCTGTGACTGGCGTAGGATTGTGCGTCAACAACGTTAGTCGTGCAGCCCCTGAGTTGAAAATCTATGAACGATCAAACTATCGGATCCAAGCCCAAACTGTTCACCCGGTATCAGTTGTTTGTGATTGCCTTACTGGCTATTCTGCAGTTTACCCTTGTGCTTGACTTTATGGTACTTTCGCCGCTCGGGCCTATCCTGCTCGATGAGCTGAATATTGCCACCACGCAATTTGGATGGGTGGTCTCCGCTTACGCATTCAGCGCAGGTGCCTCAGGCCTTCTCACTGCCGGATTTGCGGACAAATTTGACCGGAAAAAGTTGTTGCTCTTCTTTTATTGCGGGTTCACGCTGGGAACGCTGCTGTGTGCATTGGCCAATACTTACCATTTTTTATTGATGGCACGGATTGTCACAGGCATATTCGGTGGCGTGATCGGTAGCATAAGTTTTGCCATTATCACCGACCTGTTCAAAATGGAAGTGCGTGGGCGCGTTATGGGATTCGTCCAGATGGCGTTTGCCAGCAGCCAGGTCCTGGGACTTCCCATCGGATTGTACCTGGCCAACCAATTTGGATGGCATGCGCCATTCTTCATGATCGTGGGCTTATGCGTCGTTGTCGGGGTGTCGATCGTTATGTACCTGAAACCCATTACAGCGCATTTGCAATTGCGTGGTGATCACAATGCATTCGTTCACCTGGGACGCACCGTGTCTAATCCCGTCTATCTGAAAACCTTCGCCGCCACAACGTTGCTGGCCACAGGCGGGTTTATGCTTATGCCATTCGGAAGTACGTTCGGCGTGCACAACCTGGGGATCTCACTCGATCAGTTGCCCTTGCTTTATGTGATCACGGGGGTCTGTTCAATGATAGCGGGACCGTTAGTGGGGAAATACAGTGATGCAATCGGCAAGTATCGGGTTTTTGTGATCGGTTCACTGGTGGCCATAATCATGGTGACGATCTACTGCAACCTGGGTATAACGCCACTTTGGATCATCATCGTGCTGAATGTCATTCTGTTCATCGGGATTTCGTCGCGTATGATTTCTGCCTCTGCCTTGATGACGGCAATACCCGATGCCAAAGACAGGGGGGCGTTCATGAGTATCAATTCGTCTGTGCAGCAGATCTCCGGCGGGATTGCATCAGTCGTGGCTGGGTTGATTGTCGTACAAACCAGTTCAGGCTACCTGGACCGGTACGACTTGCTCGGTTATGTGGTTGACGGCGCCATGCTGATAACTATTTTCATGATGTACATCATCGATGTGCAAGTGAAGGCGAAGGCGAAAACACAGGCGACACCTGCGCAGCCTGCAGCTGCATAGCTGGTTAGTTATTGTGGCTGTTTTTGGCGACGCTGCCTAGAATAGCAGGTTGTAATAGTTCGTTCGAATCACGAACAACGACAGGAAAAAGGCATTCAAGCACGTGGCGGAAATGAAATTCAGCCACATAGTATGCCCATAATCGGCGAGGGATTCCTGCCGGTAGGCGCGGAGAAACCAATAAGAAAAGTATAGCACCACCGGAATCATCGCTCCAGCGAAAGCTAACGCCCACGCAATGCTCATAAAGACACTAAAGTACCAGGCAAATGCCCCCGTCACTGCTGAAAATACAATCCCGACAAAGTAAAACGTTCCGCGAATTCCCAGCATCCTGCTGATGGTTTCGTCACCGCGTTTGCCATCCTCTTCATGCTGATATATTTGAGTCATCGGATAACTACCCCACAACATTAAGCTGCTCAACAGTCCAGCATACACAATCCGCGAATGGAGCAAGTTTTCGACAGCGTACTCATTGATTCCAATGTAACACATCAACAACGTAAAGAACCCTTGAAAAAAGCCGGCAACCAGCCATCCTGCGACCGGATACTTCTTCAATCTTATTGCAGGATGACTATACGCTTTCGACGCGAGGCCATACACAAAGAGCATTACAGCGAAAGTGGGGTTAATCATAAACCATCCTAACACCAGGGCAGTAAGGTCGAACAGCAGCGACAAATGATACAGGCCTTTGTTAACCGGAGGCGGGTTTTTCAGTCCACCAATGCTCTTTTCATCTTTGTCGAAATAGCTGTTATAGCCGTTGCTGGCGGGATAAAGGAATAAATGAATGATGAGAAAACTCCACAACACCGAATGGTTAGTCGGATTGGGCGATATCGCCAAGGTGAAAAAATATACGGGCAGCAAAAAGTAGGAGAACGGTATTCTAAGGTGAAGCCAGGAAGAAATGGATAGCATGGCGAATTTATTTTAGCTGCGAAGTAGCAGGTCTGTCCAAATTATAGTTTTTTGAAATATATTGAAATGCATGAGTTATGTCACAGCGATTGGCCTCGCCAATCCACCACATCGGTTTGAGCAGGGGGAGATAGCCGATTTCATGATCAGGGCGATGCAACTGAACGATCCGGATATCCGGAAACTCAAGGCTATATTTCACGCGAGCGGCATTGACTATCGGTATTCGGTTATAGAAGACTACGGGTTACGCGACAACTTCAGGTTCTATCCAAACAGCTCAGACTTCGAGCCTTTTCCCAGCACCTCTAAACGCCTCACCCTCTTCCGGGAACATGCGCTTGGGCTAAGCGTTGCAGCGGTACAGAATATGCTGACGAAGGTTCCCGACTTCGATCTCAGATCCATCACACACCTTATTACTGTATCGTGCACCGGACTCTATGCGCCCGGACTGGACATCGAACTTGTGCGTACGCTGGGCCTGCTGGCAAACGTGCAGCGAACGGGAATAAACTTCATGGGCTGCTATGCGGCGTTCAATGCGCTCAAAGTAGCCGATGCATTCTGCGCTCAAAATCGCGATGCAAAGGTATTGATAGTGTGCACCGAACTTTGTAGTCTTCACTTTCAAAAGACAGCTACCTCTGATAACCTCATCTCGAATGCGCTGTTCGCCGATGGTTCGGCGGCAGTGCTTGTCCAGGGTCGCGCGCCATCTGGAATAAGCCTGGTACCCAAGGCCGTACGCAGCACCTTGATTGCCGACGCCGAACAGGACATGGCCTGGGCCATTGGCGATCTCGGTTTCGAAATGAGACTCTCCACCTATGTACCATCCCTTATCAGAGGTGGGATCTCGTCCCTGGCCAGCTCTGTGCTGGAGAACACCGGCAAGGACATTCACGACATTCGTTTTCTTGCGATTCATCCGGGCGGGAGGAAAATCCTGGAAAGTGTTGAACAGGAACTCAACATCAGTGCGGAAATGAACGAGTCTGCCTACTACGTACTCAGAAATTTCGGCAATATGTCCTCACCCACAGTGCTCTTCGTGCTGGATAGAATCATGGGAAAACTATCGGTGCACGACAAAGATGACCTCGTTCTGAGTTTCGCCTTCGGACCGGGCCTGACGTTGGAAAGCATGTTGTTTCACATCGTGGTTGCGTGACCATGCCTTCGTTTGCAAAGCGATCTACCGACCCAGAGATCATGGACGATCTGCAGTACGAAGGGAGCATGATGGATCAAACACTTCGTGAACTCGAAGTTATCAATAGGTGGTTAGGTGGCAATGCGGTCACGTTAAATGCCTTGAGCCGAACGGTGCAACATGCCACGGGGCAACACCTGGAGATTGCCGATCTGGGTTGCGGACGTGGTGATATGCTTCGGCACATCCAACGATGGGCGGACCAGCGAAAGCTCGATGTGTCATTGACAGGGATTGATGCCAATCCGTACATAATAGACGCCGCCAGAAGGAATCTGGGCGACCTGAAAGTGAATTTCAAGAGCATCAACATCCTGTCGGAGGAATTTGATAAACTTCATTTCGACGTCGTCATCGGCACATTATTCTATCACCACTTCTCGGATGAAGAGCTCGTGTCTTTTTTTTCCAAACTTCGGGAACGATGCCGCATCGGCTTCATCATCAACGACATTCACCGGCATCCGGTGGCATACTATTCAATAAAGATGCTTACGTATTTATTCTCGCAGTCTGACATGGTGAAGTACGATGCGCCTTTGTCCGTATTGCGTGCTTTCACAAAAAGCGAACTCCAGGATATCCTTCGGCGTGCTGGCTGCACCGCGTATAAACTTCATTGGCGCTGGGCATTTCGGTGGCAGATCTATGTCAGAATTACTTAGCATCGTCAACGCGGCGCCGACCGTGTCAGCCTTGCTTAATGCAGTTGTTTGAGATCGGGCTCGTCCACCCTAAATTGCCAGGAGAATCTTAAAGCCTGGCACAATTTTTATTACTTTTGACCTCGACACCCAGAGACATTAGTATGCGGCTCTTGCGAACACTCCCTTTATTGCTACTTCTTGGCTGTGCCTCGGTACTTGGAAAGAAGGTAAAGGAGCCGTTTCAGGGCAACGCTTACGAGTCAAATAATCGTTTTTTTAGAGCAACGGGCAAGGGCGTTAGCTCGCAAGACAACATTGCACGGGGCAAGGCGGACATCGAGGCGAAAGCTCAGCTGGCTGGTCAGGTGAACACGACCATGAAACAGGTTGCTGATCAATATCTTGGTCAGGCAGAGAACGAAAAGGGTGCCGACGTCGCGGATAAGTTTCAGAGTCTTGTGCGACAAGTGATGAATACTAACATCTCTGATTTGCGCAAGATCGGCGAGAAAAAGTACTACAACGAAAAAGCGAAGGAATACTCGGTCTTTATCGCATATGAAATAAAGAAAAATGCCATGTTACGCTTCATGAAGAAGCAGGCAAAGGTCGATAACACTATTGATGAGCGTCAGCTCGGATTGATTGAAAAAATTCTTGATGAAGAGCTAAAAAAGGCAGACGATGCCGACGCTGAAGGAGATTAGTTTACGGGAGAATCAGACCTGTCGGGGAAATCCTGGCAGGTCTTTTTCATTGTTTTGCCATCATTTGATTATTGCCGTTAAATTGCGTCCACAAGCAAGACATGATCCGCGCTTATACCATCACCAAGGGAAGAATTAATCAGTACAAGAATCCGACATTTAAGGAGATCGCGGAGCTGGAGAATCTTATCTGGATCGATTTGCAGTCGCCCACGACCGAGGAAAAGGATTTTGTGGAGAACGCTTACAAGATCGAATTCTTTACTTCACAGGAACTCCAGGAAATTGAAAGTAGTTCGCGATTTCTGGAAACCGATGAAACCGTCGAAATAAACCTTGGATTTGTATTGAGTGAGGGAGAGCTGACGGTACAGAGCATGACTTTCATTCTTAAAGAGAACATCCTCTTCACTTACCGGCTGGGCGACCTTAAGATCTTCGCCGAAACCGTTCGTCGCCTGAAGTCAAGTAGCTCACTGGAAAAGCCGGAACACGGGCTACACGTCTTTTTGACGATACTTGAAGCACGCATCGATGGTGATGCTGACTTAATAGAAGCGGGCAATCGGAAGCTGAATGGCATTAGTAAAGAGCTTATTGCCCGACGCAGCCTGAAAGAAGACCTTCTTTTGGAAATCACACAATTGCAGGAGAACGTGATGCTGCTACACGAGACGATCACAGAGAAGCAACGGGTGGTTAGTTCCCTCATTAGAATTCCTGAATTCAACAAAATTGAGAACGAGCGACTGAAGATCATTCTCAAAGACATTGCTTCGCTGCTACAGCACTCCCAATTCAGTTCCGAGCGACTTGAATACTTGCAGAATACTTTTCTCGGTCTGGTCAACATTGAGCAGAACACGGTGATCAAAATATTTACGGTCGTGACCGTTGTATTCATGCCGCCAACACTTATTGCCAGTATCTATGGTATGAACTTTACTTTTATGCCTGAATTGAAATGGCTGGGTGGATACCCATTTGCCATCACGTTGATGGTACTTTCGTCGATGGGATTTCTCTGGTACTTCAAACGCAAGAAATGGCTGTAAGGTGATGAAACAATTTCTGCTGTTAACCTCGTTTAGTTTCCTGGTGATTAATGCTTTCGCGCAACCAGCCACCGAGGTCGTTCTCTTTGACCTCGTCCATTCCGGTGAGAACCTGATCGCCACCAATGGCTCAAATATTTCCGCACACAAAGGCTACGATAACCAACCATTCTTCCATCCCGACAAGAACGTGTTATACTATACGTCGGCCGATGATGCTGGCCGAACGGACATCAAGCAGTATGATTTCATAATTGGGACAACTACATCTCTCACATCGACGCCTGAGCGCGAATACTCACCTACCGTGACGCCGGATAATCAGTACGTGTCGTGCATCATCCAACGCGACAACGGCGCGCAAGATCTTGGGAAGGTCCCCGTGAACGGCGGTTCAGCGAGCGCAATCGTCGACCACCTCGTCGTCGGTTACCATGCATGGCTGAACGGGAATACGCTCTATTTGTTCGTGCTGGGCGAGCCGGCAACGCTGCGTCGATACACCGTCGCGACAGGGCGAGACACAATATTGGCGACTAATATAGGCCGTTCGTTGCATCGAATGCCCGGAACACCAGCCGTGAGTTTTGTTCAAAAGAGCAATGATTCTCCCTGGGCGCTTAATCGGATTGACGAGAGTGGTGGCATATCTAAAATTTGCGATACCCTTCCAGGCCGGGAAGATCTGGCGTGGATGTCGGATGGTTGGCTTCTGATGAGTGATGGCAGAGCTCTATTCATCTGCCAGGCAGGCAAGACCAAGTGGAAGGAGATCAAACTAACATCGGCGTTTCCCTTGAAGAATATATCACGGATGGCGGTTAATGCAAGCGGCACGAAGTTGGCTTTGGTGACGGAGGAGTAGGGCATGAACAACGGGTTACAACATATCGCCATTTGCGGAAACATTGGTTCTGGAAAAACGACGCTTGCCGAAAAGCTGGCGAGGCATTATGGATGGACCGCATTATTCGAATCGGTTGATCACAATCCATATCTCCGCGATTTTTATCAGGACATGGCCAAATGGGCCTTTCACTTGCAAATCTATTTTCTTAACAGTCGCTTCAAACAAGTAAATCAAATCCGCGAAAGCAAACGTCCGATCATTCAGGATCGAACCATTTACGAGGATGCCTACATCTTCGCCGCTAATCTTCGACAGAATGGTTTCATGTCGGAGCGCGACTACGAAAGCTACCGGGATATTTTCAATTCGATGCTGCAGTTTGTTAAGCCTCCTGATCTGCTGATCTATCTGAAGGCCGACATCCCCAAACTAGTTCAGCAGATCGAGAAGCGTGGTCGTGATTTTGAGTATGCCATTCGAATCGATTATCTCAGAAGTCTTAATGCTCATTATGAAGAATGGATCGCGAGCTATTCACTGGGGAAACTGCTCATTATTGATGTGAACAAGATTGATTTCGTCGACAATGCCGATGACTATTCCAGCGTCGTGAGTCGCATCGACCTGGAAGTCAATAGTCTGTTTGGTTAGTGACCTGGTTCGTCAATGATCCATCACTTAGGCCCGCACAACGGTATGATTACACGCATAATAGGCTTGCTTCCTATTTCTCACAAAACGCTCCTTTTGCAATCCAGAGTTTTCTGATATCGAGTGTCAACAATCCTTGTTGCACACCGGGATCCGCTTCCAATGCCGACAATGGAGGCTCCTCCCTCAAGATCAGCATTCCGCCATCGCGCTCGCCAAATAGGCCTTCCGCAATGACTGAATGCTTCGCTCTTAATTCCTTCAGATACTCGTCGTGTGCGAAGAAAATCCCAGCGCTGTTTACGGTCGACTTGGTGATGTCCACCTTGAATTTTACGAACGAATACGTGACCATTTCGTACGGCTCCTGCACGAGACATACAGACCCAACGCGAGGAGTATAAGGGTAGATCTCAACGTCCCAGCGTTGCGCCTTCACAGCAGGATCTGTGCTTAGCCATACAGTTGCCTCTTGCACGGAAGGCGTGTTTAGAATAAATATTCCACCGCCGCCATCAAAGGGTCCGGCCGCGAGGAGCTTTTTCTCCTGTGCGAGCCTGTTGATGTTGGCCATATGACCTTCCATTAGTTTATCGGTAGCTTCTTTTGACAACGCAGCTGCGTCCGGCTTTTTGTTCAGCAATACAAACGTTAAGCCACCACTTTGCGCAGTAGCGGCGGTGTAAAGCAGCAGGAGTAGCAAACAGGTCTTAACCTTTCGCGCCATTTGTTACGATGTTCAAAATCAATTGAAATTACGACAATCTGTCCCGCTGATCCTACGCGCGCCCGCCTTTATGACCCAAGCGCCAGGATGGCAACCCGGACCGCCACCATCCGTCGCACAACTTCGTTGCCTTCTATTTGCGCTGACGGATCAACAGCACACCCCCAATGATCAGGAGCGTACCTAATATCTGCGTGACGTGTATTGGCTCCTGCAAGAAAAAGTAGGCCTGAATAATGGTGGATACAGGTCCGATGCTTGCCACGATGGCGGTGTTTCCGGATCCTATTCGTCTAATCGACTCGGCAACCAGGTACGACGGAATTACCGTGCTCACGATCGCCATTAATCCGCTATACACATATACTTCGGCAGGCTGACCCAACAAACTCCCGGATGAAAAGCAGAAATAGTGCGTTAGTACTGCGACTGCCGCGAACGTCATGGCATAGCTATTGAATTTTGACGCGCCCAGCAGGGGGATAAGCTGTCCGCTGCCCACGATATATAGGGCATAGGTGATCGCACATCCAAAGATCAACACACTGCCTGCTATGAACGAGGAATCCACCTGCTGAAAGCTTGCCTCACCGTAGAACGCCACCAGAAGACCGCAGTAAGTGGCGATCACCGCCAGCCATTGCACGCGCGTGATCCGCTGCCTCAGAAAGAATGCCGAAATAAGCAATACAATCGTGGGATAGATAAACAGCACCAGCCGCTCCATGCCGGCGGAAATAAATCGGAGGCCCTGGAAGTCGAGAAAGCTGCTTACATAATATCCCAGACATCCCACCAAGGCGACATATAGCCACTGGCGATTTGAAAATCGTTGATTGTTTTCTTTGGACGAAGCATACGCGGCCGACACCAAAAAGAAAGGCAATGATATCAACATCCGCAGGGCCAGTAGGGTAATGGCGTCAACGGATGATTCGCGATAGGCAAGTTTTACAAAAATCGCTTTGGTGGAAAAGCATATTGATCCCAGGACGCCGATAACAATACCGCTGATGAGTAGTGGTCTACCTTTTTCGCTGAGCATTGCAACGAATCACTCTTTAAATCGATTGAACAAGAAAATCACAAGGGAAATGAGAACGCTCACGATAATGCTGGTCGTTATAGGAAAATAAAATCTGAAGTTTTCCTTCTCCACCGAAATGTCACCTGGCAGTTTGCCCAGGAACGGAATTTTAGGGCCATAGGTTATGAAAAGACCTACGACAATGCAGACAATTCCCACGAATATCAACAACTTGCCCATGCGCCAAAGGTAATTCTAAAATCGGCGCGATCACGCCGCAGGTATGAAGTATGGTGAGGTGTATTTGATCCCCAATGTTATTGCCGAAGACACGCAACATCAAGTGATCCCGGTACAGGTGCGCACCGCATTGGTTAAAATCAAACACTTTCTGGCAGAAGATATTCGAACGGCCAGAAGATACTTTAGCAGCCTTAGTCTGTTTCCATCAATCGAAGCGCTGCATTTCGAAGTACTGAACAAAGACACCGATTCTGCTACGTTGAATACGCTTTTTGCACCCGTGTTTGAAGGCCATAATCTGGGGATTGTTTCAGATGCGGGATGTCCCGGAGTTGCTGATCCAGGAGCTGCTGCAGTCAAATTCGCGCATGATCATGGCATTCGCGTGATTCCCCTCGTAGGACCCTCCTCGCTGCTGCTGGCGTTGATGGCCTCGGGATTGAACGGGCAGCGGTTTGCGTTTCATGGGTACCTTCCAATCGACAAAGGAGAGTTTTCGAAAGCTGTGCGGGAGTTGGAGAAAGAGTCACGTAAGAACAATCAAACACAGGTTTTTATAGAAACACCCTATAGAACCGATGCGACGCTGACCGGCATACTTCAAGCACTGCACAACGACACCCTGCTGAGCATTGCCTCAGACTTAACATCAGAGGCGGAATTTATCCTCACCTGCCCGGTGTCGAAATGGAAGACCCAAACCAGAAAACTCGGCAAGGTACCGGCAGTCTTCATGCTGCTCGCTTCTTGATTTCATTCACACCCTTCTACACCACGCCAGCTTTCTGAACTATTGGGATTGTGCCTCCGCATTAGCCTGAAGCAAAGGCTGTATATTATATATCTTTCTTTATGGATTTTAAATATGGATATTTCATATCCACCATTTACTTTTGCCAGTCCATTTGAATTAAATCATCAAACAACATAACAATCTATGCCGTATCTATTCACCTCAGAATCTGTATCTGAAGGACATCCTGACAAAGTTGCCGACCAGATCTCCGATGCGTTGATCGACTACTTTCTTGCCTATGACCCAAATTCAAAAGTAGCCTGCGAAACGCTTGTAACGACAGGACAGGTGGTTCTTGCCGGTGAGGTGAAGTCAGAGGCATATCTCGATGTTCAGGATATTGCGCGGGAGGTGATTCGCAAAATTGGCTATACGAAGAGCGAGTATATGTTCGAAGCCAATTCGTGCGGTATCATCTCTGCCATCCACGAACAATCACCTGATATCAATCAGGGCGTTGAGCGTAGGAAGAAGGAAGATCAGGGAGCAGGAGATCAAGGCATGATGTTCGGTTATGCCACCAACGAGACTGACAATTATATGCCCCTTCCGCTCGAGCTGGCGCACTTGCTGCTTCGTGAAATGGCTACCATTCGTCGTGAGGGAAAGATAATGACCTATCTCCGCCCCGATGCTAAATCGCAGGTAACGATAGAATACTCTGACGACAACAAGCCACAGCGCATCGATACAATCGTGATTTCGACGCAGCACGATGACTTCGATAAGGACGCGAAGATGTTGGCACGCATCAAGGAAGACGTAATCAATATCGTCGTTCCCAGAATCAAGAAACGGCTTCCGAAACGGGTACAAAATCTCTTTAGAGGCGATATCAAATATCACGTGAACCCAACCGGAAAGTTTGTCATTGGCGGTCCTCACGGCGATACGGGACTTACTGGAAGAAAAATCATCGTTGATACTTACGGAGGTAAGGGCGCACACGGTGGCGGTGCGTTTTCAGGCAAAGATCCCTCAAAGGTTGACCGTTCTGCAGCGTACGCGACGCGCCACATTGCTAAGAACCTCGTAGCAGCCGGTGTCTGCGATGAAGTTCTCGTCCAGGTAGCCTATGCCATCGGTGTTGCGCGTCCTGTTGGATTGTATGTAAACACCTACGGTACTGCCAAAGTGAACCTTAGCGATGGAGAGATTTCCAATCGAATCGCCAAGATCTTCGACATGCGTCCCTATTTTATCGAGCAGCGCTTTAAGCTGCGCACACCAATTTATGCTGAAACGGCCGCTTATGGACACATGGGACGCGAGCCAAAGGTGGTCGAGAAGGTATTCAATGCCGGCAAGAAGAACGAGAAGAAAGTGAAAGTGACGCTGTTCCCCTGGGAGCAACTGGATCACGTAGATCAAGTGAAGAAGGCCTTCAAATTGTAATCGCAAACGTCGGACCATTTCGGCCAGGAAAATAAACCTGATGAAGAAATGCGAAGGAGGTTGCCAGACGGCAGCCTCCTTTTTTTGCGCGACGTGTGGGGCCATCACGGTTGTCTGGCACCGATCAACATAGTAGTGCTGTATAAGTCGGATTCGTTGGCTATCTTTTGATCCATTTTTCTTCACATGCTAACGAGATCCTTTCCCGCCATACTTGCCTTTCTATTTGCCTCTGCCGTTTCAACCTCGGCGCAAGTACTCACTCCTGACACGGACAGCACTAAGGTATTAGATGAGTTTGTCGTTCATGGCTACCTGTACGATCGGCCCTTGAACGAAGTGCCTGCCGCAGTTGGCATTGTTCGCAAGAGCGACCTGGAACGATTCAGCAATACTTCCCTGGTGCCTGTGATGAATACTATTCCGGGTGTAAGGATGGAAGAACGTTCACCGGGAAGCTATCGCTTTTCCATAAGAGGGAGCTTGCTGCGGTCGCCGTTTGGCGTACGCAATGTAAAAGTATATTGGAATGGATTGCCGCTAACGGATGGCGGAGGCAATACCTATCTCAACTTGTTCGACTTCGATGCCGTTACGTCTGCCGAAGTGATCAAAGGGCCGGGCGGCAGTTTGTATGGCGCAGGAACCGGTGGCGTTTTACTGCTTCGGAAATCGGTGCCCACGCAGCCCTCACTCGCCGTTTCCACGGTGTTTGGCAGCTATGGACTTCAGCGTTATCGTTTGCAGGCACAGGGAGGCTCAGAAAAAGTTAAGGCGTCGGTTCAGTATGTTCATCACGAGTCCGGTGGATACCGTGAACAGACACGCATGCGAAGGGACGCAGTCAATGCCGACGTGATCACCGCCATTGATCAGCGGAATACGCTGTCGGCTTCATTGTTCTATAGTGACCTGTACTACGGTACCCCTGGGGGTCTCACAAAAGCCCAGTATGATGAAAACCCCCGTCAGGCGCGGCCTCCTAAAACTACCCCGCCGACACAGCCTGGCGCAGTGGAGTCAAACGCAGCCGTTTCTAACAAAACGGGATACGTGGGGATTATGCATGACATCGACTGGAACGCGCAATGGTCATCTGTGACCGGTGTGTTTGGATCATTGACTGCTTTTGAGAATCCCACGATTAGAAACTACGAATCGCGCGACGAAAACAACGTCGGCCTTCGCCATGAAACACAATATTCACTGACCGGAAAACTCAAAGGCAAAATTAGTCTGGGTGGAGAATACCAGTATTTTTTCTCGCCCGTGCAGGTATCTCAAAATAACGCAGGCGCACCGGGAAGTTTGCAGTCTGACGATGACCTTCGCTCTAAACAACTGCTGTTATTTGGACAGGCTGACCTCGAATTGCCAGCATCGTTCTTTCTAACGCTCGGGCTAAGCTACAACAAGCTGACCTACGATTTTCTGGCAAAGTTCGTGGCTCCCGAGATCTCTCAGCATCGCAGTTTCACACCCCAGCTATCACCCAGGGTCGCGCTGCTGAAGAAGTTTGGTGACGATCTCTCGGTCTATGGGAGCGTGAGCAGCGGATTTAGTCCCCCTTCGCTGGCGGAAGTGCGGCCCTCCACCGGCACGTACAACAATTTGCTGAATCCAGAGCATGGCTTGAACTATGAAACCGGCTTGCGCGGCTCGTTGCTTAATCATCACCTGCTCTTCGACGCAGCGTTCTTCCTGTTTAAACTTGATGAGACCATTGTAATTCAGCGCGATGAAGATGGAGCTGAATACTTCGTTAACGCAGGCAAAACAGATCAACGTGGAATCGAAGCTCGGCTTAGCTGGAATCAGGTTATGGAGGGAAGGACATTCTCGATGCTTAACTTGTGGGTTAGCTACGCCTATAGTCATTTCCGGTTCACCAACTATGTACAGGACGGGGTGGACTATTCAGACAACCGGCTTACCGGCGTAGCGCCGAGTGTCGCAACGTTTGGCCTGGATGCAAACATCTGGAAGTTCTACGCGAATGCCACCATGGGATACGTAGATGCTATACCACTCAATGATGCCAACACTGAATATGCCGACGAGTACGTCCTGCTCGGAGGCCGCCTGGGATTTAAAACGAACCTCGGAAAAAGCCTCCCGGTAGAAATCTTCGCCGGAATCGACAACGCTCTTAATCAGAAATACAGCCTCGGGAACGACCTGAACGCCATTGGTGGCCGGTATTACAACGCTGCCCCTGAGCGCAACTATTTTGCGGGTCTTTCACTGCGACCAATATTCAATACCCGGTAGACATGAATGGAACGGCCGATACCCATACCGGTCAGTGATGCAGTAACAGACGTCATCAGCCGCCACGCCCTTGCTTCCATCACAGGCTTTACGCCATCCTCCGGAGGATGCGTCAACCATGGAGGCCGGTTGCAGACGACCGCAGGGGAACGTTTTGAGATTTACAATTTGTATCCGCTGCTGGTGCACCTGCACCTTTTCGGGTCGTCGTATAACGCGCCGATTCAATCGACACTCAACGCGTTTGTTTGATGCGTACGATGTGATCAATGATCTGGTTAGCGTGAACACGGGAGTTTTCAATGAACCATTTATTCGTCTTCAATCCTCCACACACGACACCCGCCAGAAATATCCCGGGGACATTCGTCTCCATGCTATCTTCATGGTAGAACGGCGTGTGAAATGCGTCGTCCCGAAACGCAATACCGCAACTGGTGAGAAAGTCGAAAGGCGGCTGGTAGCCGGTCATCGCCAATACAAAATCATTGCCGAGCTCGACAAGCCCGTCGGGTGTGACAATCTCGACGGTCGTCATTGTAATCCTCGCTATGTGTGAACGAAAGTATGCGCGAATAGACGATTCTTTTATTCGGTTTTCGATATCGGGACGCACCCAATACTTGACGCTGTCACCTATTGCGCCATCGCGCACAACCATCGTTACATCGGCTCCCTTTCGGAAAGTTTCCAGTGCCACATCAACAGCTGAGTTGGATGCTCCCACTACGACCACGCGCTGTCTGAAATAGGGATGCGGCTCATCATAGTAGTGACGTACCTTGGGCAGGTCTTCTCCCGGAACGTTCAGGAGATAAGGCAGATCATAGAAGCCCAGTGCAAGCACCACGTTTGGCGCAGTATAGGTCTCTTTGGCCGTGGTCACCGTATGATTGCCCTGGGTGAGCGTGATCGATTCCACTTTTTCGTAGAGTCTGATGTCGAGCTCCCACGACTGACAAACGCGTCGGTAGTATTCCAGGGACTCCACGCGATTGGGTTTTGGACCGTGAGAGATGAAGGGCACGTTCCCAATTTCGAGGCGCTCCGACGTAGAAAAGAACGTCATGTTCATCGGATAGTGATAGAGCGAATTCACCAGGCATCCCTTTTCCAGGATGATATAGCGAAGGCCGGCCTTCCGGGCCTCAATTCCGCAGGCCAGGCCAATTGGTCCTCCGCCCACGATCACGACGTCGTATTCTTCTTTGTTTTCCATTCAGTTTCAGCACCTTGGTGCGCATCCAATTGTCTCAAAAATAGAACTAATTAGGGGATGGATCTCGAAATTCACTTTACCTTTGCAGTCCAAAAAATACGAATTGAGGAATGAGAGAAGTTCGCGTTAGGTTTGCCCCCAGCCCCACAGGCGCACTCCACATCGGTGGAGTACGAACCGCCTTGTACAACTATCTGCTGGCGCGCAAATACCAGGGCAAAATGCTGCTTCGTATCGAAGACACGGATCAGACCCGGTACGTTCCAGGTGCTGAGGAATATATCATTCAGGCATTGAAATGGGTCGGAATCGAGATCGATGAGGGATTAGGTGTCGGTGGTCCCCACGCGCCGTACCGTCAATCGGAGCGGAAGCCGATGTATATGCAGTACGCCGAGAAACTTGTTGCCGACGGAAACGCGTATTACGCTTTCGACACAGAGCAGGATTTGGACGCTATGCGCGAACGACTGAAGAAGGCGGGTGTTGATTCGCCCCAGTACAACAGCAT
>DATHKA010000058.1:0-10925 GCA_035489615.1 Chryseolinea sp. | reverse complement strand
CTTTGATGGCCAGGTCGAAGTTGCCGGGAATCACGAGAAAGTTTTTCACTACCGGTTGCGATGGATTCCTGTTATCAATAATATGTATCCCTTCGCCAGGTTCATTCACGTACATGAAGCCATCTTTGTAATATATTTTTCCAACCGTGGCGATCGGGCGTGGTGCCTCAAGCGCGATCTGTTCGCGAATCTGTTCGACCGTCGTGTAAACCGGTTCATAGTAAACATATTCCTGCGTGGTCTCGCATGAATTGGTACAACCTTCCAATAAGACGCTGATACCTAACAGGACCGTGAGGAAGAGCAAGGCATAAAGCGATACGTGGATGCGCTTTTGCAGTCTGTTGTCCAAAGTGTCCATAACCGTTGAAGGATTTGATTTGTTAGACACGAACGTTTTGCAAAAGGTTGGAAGGATTCTTAACTATTTAAAAATATATCGGAACCTCAAGCCTACATCGAATGTGAGGGGCGTAGATTCAATACCAACATCGGATTTGTAGACCGAATTAAGAGGATACCGCAGCGCAGGATTTAAGGCAATACGATAACGTTGTCCCAACCGATAACTGAACTCTGTACCCATCAGGCCGCTGAAATTAACGGTTCGATACGGTGATTCAGATCCATTGCTTTGGGTGGTTTTGTCGAGGCTTCCACCTTCGGGTGTGATGGTATTCTCCAGGAAGAGATCCGTAGAGAGACCCGCGTTGAGTTGAACACCAAATTTACGATTAACCAGAAGGTAGCCCGCCTGCATGGGTAGGCTGAAGAACTTTAAGTTGTTGTTGACTGAATACGGAACCGTGGGCGCAAGGCGATCAGACGCACTGGCGGCGTCGGCCAATGCGGGAAGTTTACCCAGCGCGTTTATTGACTCAGCCTGCAGCGATTGGTAGTTCGGACCTGCAATCAC
Source organism: Chryseolinea sp. (assembly GCA_035489615.1). Lineage (GTDB taxonomy): Bacteria > Bacteroidota > Bacteroidia > Cytophagales > Cyclobacteriaceae > Chryseolinea. The sequence goes on along the minus strand of DATHKA010000058.1, from coordinate 10,009 downwards.
GTTTGTCGCCACGTAGTTCGAGGATTGCGTAAGGTAATTTACACCACCTTGTATAACCCACCGGCGGGCGACTTTCGTGCCGAAGCTGAGGCCCATCGAGTAAGCGACCCCGCTGGCCTTTGCCTGCTTGTCGGGTACCGAGGTGTTGTTATATGCGGCCAATCCCATGGACTGCACAGGACTTGCTCCGTGATTGACCGCGCTGAATCCCCCAGCAGCGACGCCCAGGGAAGTCCATACTTTTTCGTCGCTGACATCCTTTTTCTTTTGATCGTTGGCGGCCAGCTTCATTTCTTCTTCTGCGAGCTTCGCCATCATGGCGGCAACCGGATCCACTTCGTCTTTTTGAACGGAAGGACGTTGAATGATCGGTGTAAAGAATGCCGGCAAGGCGCGTTGACGTGCCACGGTTTGCCTATCGACCAAGGGCGAAGAGGCAATTGCTGTGTTGTTGTTTTCAGATGCCGGGGTCACGGTACTTTCACCCCGTTCGCGACCACCGCTATATGCCAGTAGCTCGGGTTGTGCTGCTGCTGCGGCAAGCGTGCGTCTGGCTCCTGATCGTTCGATCACCACGCTCCGCCCCTGCGCAATTTCAGCGGCTGACTGGTCTGTATGTTTGATGGCGCTGTCATCCGCTCCGGCCCGGGCTAAATTGCCGGGTGCATTGGACGGTCGTGGATCGTCCGATACTCCCGGTAAAAGTCCGGATTCGGATTTCTGGCCAATAGCCTGGTCGTTGCCCTCTGCCGGGAGAACGCGTGACGCTGCCACCATCTGTTCGATGGTTGTATCCCTATTGTTAATGACGAAGTAGGCCACGCCCGACGACAACAAGGCAAGCGTAACTGCCGCCGCTGCCAGCAACTGATAAAATGCCAGCCGACGACGCATCGTGCTTCCCGTTTCCCTCTCCAATTCCAATTCCACATTCGTCCACACCTTATCGGAAGGTGTAGCTTCAGCATCCTTGAAGACGTCCTTTAACGAATCCTCAAATGTTCGCCTCTCCATATCTATCGTAGTACGTTGATTCTTTCAAAATTTTCGCCTGTAACAAACCCTTCGCCCTTGCGAACTGCGACTTCGATGTTCCTTCGGATATGCCCAGCATTTCGGCGATTTCCTTGTGGCTGTACCCTTCGATCCCAAACAAGTTGAATACCACCTGACAGCCCTGCGGCAGCGACTGAATCATCTCAAGCAACTGGTTGAAGTGAATTCCCGAGATGCTTACCTCCTGTTCAGGAAGGACGATTTCGGTCACGTCCACCATAGGATAGAGATATAGTTTTTTCCGCTGTGCGTTAAGAGCCGTGTTCACCATGATGCGCGTGATCCACGTATCGAGTTTCGACTCCTGACGAAAGTCCTTCAGGCCATGAAACACCTTGACAAATCCTTCCTGCACGATATCCTCTGCCTCAGCCGTTGTTTTGGAATAGCGAAGACACACTGCCAGCATTTTGCGGCAATAGCGGTCATACAAGGCCTTTTGAATGGCCCTGGAACCTCTTTTACAGCCCTCAATGAGCTCGTCGTCGCTGAGCATTTATTCGAATAAGCGGGTCGGTTTCTATGTTAGACACACATGGCCCGGGGAAAGTTGGAAATGGTGTTAACTTAGCCCCGTATGAACCTGCGTACCTACGGTTATCTGCTGTTGTCGCTGGCCTGCCTGTGTTGCACGCCCGTGACGCCAAGTTCGGGTAATTCTCAAATTAAACCTAAAGAGCTGGTGCTAAGCGATTTCGCTTATGAGCCGCAAATCCGGACGATCGAACTTACACCCGAAGGGCTGCCACTGGAGCCCGCAGTGGTACAGTTCGGACGACCTCCTCTTCTGTTGCAGTTCGACGACCTAACCAGCGACCGCGATTCTTACTACGCGCGGATTATCCATTGCAACTACGACTGGACCAAATCCGACCTGCAGGATCTGGATTTCATGACTGCCTACAACGAATTCCCCATTAACAACAGCGAGTTCTCGGTCGACACCCATATCTCATACGTACATTACTGGTGGCAGCTTCCGGCGGTGAAAATACCGGGAAACTATGTGGTGGCGGTGTACCGGGGCAGCGACCGTCAGGACCTCATCCTCACCAAGCGGTTTATCGTATATAGCCAGTCCGTTACCTTCAGCAACAACGGAAATGTTATCGGTCCCAGCAGCATCGCGAATGTTAATCAGCAGATCAACTTTACCGTGGGCTATGGCAACGTAAATATCCTCAATCCCCTCGTCGATGTACACGTAGTGATCCGGCAAAACGGCCGATGGGACAACCTCGCGATGGATCTACGCCCATCCTTTATCCGTGAAATTGAGAAAGAACTGGAGTATCGGTTCTTCGATGAAGCTCAGATGTTTCGGGGAGGTAACGAATTCCGGTTCTTCGACCTGCGCTCGCTGAATAATCCCGGCCGAAATGTGGGTACTGTGAACAAGGCGCAGAAGCCTTACGAAGTGTTCATAGCAACCGACAAGCCACGCACCCACGAAGCATATAGCCAATACAACGATCTCGGTGGGGGCTTTACGATCGAGAACTACGACTATCGCGACCTGGCTTTCACCAACTATGCCGAAGTCACGTTCTCACTCGCGACGCCTTCGGTAGACGGTGAAGTTTACGTAACCGGAGGCTTTACTTATTGGAACTTATTGCCCGAGAATCTGATGCAATACGATGCCCAGCGGAAGCTGTATTCCGCCCGCATCCTGCTCAAGCAGGGCTGGTATGATTACCAGTACCTGGTGAAATCAAAGACCCTTCCTTCGTATTACTTCGAAGGTAGCCACTTTGAAACCGAAAACTACTACGAGATTTTTGTGTACAATAAGCCTTATCAACCCCGTGCCGACGTACTGATTGGCTATTTGCGTCTCGAGAAAAATCCCCGTTAACCCGGGTAAAGTTTTTTGACAATACGCCTTTGCAAAAATAACTACCTGAAAGCACGTAAATAGTTTGCCAGGGGGCAGGTTTACGCCCCAAGGAAATACGGTTAGTATTGCTGTGCCCGTACTAGGCGTAGTTTACATCGTGCTGTTGCGCGCGCTGAATCGAATCGTTGTTGGCTACGTCGAGCATGCCAAAACCTTTGTGCGTGCAGTAGCCCAATCCGTTTTCATAAACGAATTGCTGGACCTCACGCGCGGCATATAAGGTGAACGGGAACGTGTATCCCCGCACCTCAAACTTGACGTCGTTGTCGTATAGTGGATAAATGCGCGCGAACTTCTTATGAGAAGCCTGAATGCGTTGTATGTACTCGTGATCCGCTACAATCTGAAACTTGTAAAAAGAAGTCAGCTGCTCGGTCGAATATTTGCCCTGAGCTTCCATACGCGCGAGTGTAGACTCGTACAAAAGATCAGAGAATTCGTCGCTTTCGGGCGATACGAACTTCTTCCCGGTCTCGTCATTGAAAGCTGCCGGAATGACCACGATGGGCGAAATACATAGAAACCTGGATTCGTCGCTGATAACTACCGGCTCCTCCTCTTCAACAGATTCGGGTACCAGGTGCATGTTGCCGACAATAACTTCCCGCTGTTCAAAGAGGCGCGCCAGGAAGTATTCCATAAACTGCTTGTCCGGACATGCGAAAACCAACGTAACCTTCGAAGAAAAGTAGTGCAATCCCTTTCGACTGACTTTGGTCTGACCCTTAAGGCCCGAAAAGTTGTATTGATTAAAATCGAGATAGCTCTTTTGAGGGCCGAATATCAGCAACCCCTTAATTACCTGAGCAAGCAAGTACTGGTGATGAAATGGAACGTACGCTCCCCTGTTCTTCAACGAAAAAATAATCCTGGCTCTCAAACCAAAAAATTTAAATGGGGTTAAAAAAAATTAGGCTACTTAACCACTACAGCACATAACCGCTTAATATTGACTATGAGCAGCTTATAAAACTACTAAAAAAATAGAAAGGTTCGATGTGAATTGGTCGATTCTTTAGACGTTAAACCGGAAATGCATGATGTCGCCGTCGGCCACCACGTATTCCTTGCCCTCCACGGACATTTTACCTGCTTCCTTACATCCCTGTTCTGATTTATATTGCTGATAATCAGCTAGTTTTATAACCTCCGCACGAATAAATCCTTTTTCAAAATCCGTGTGAATTACCCCCGCTGCCTGGGGTGCTTTCCAGCCTTTCCGAATGGTCCAGGCCCGTACTTCCTTCTCGCCCGCCGTGAAATACGTAATCAGGTTAAGAAGCTGGTAAGATGCTCGTAATAACTTATTTAGACCTGATTCCTTCAACCCATACTCCGCCAGGAACACCTCCCGGTCATCCGCACTTTCAAGCTCCGCAATCTGGGCTTCGATAGCGGCACAGATCACGACCACCTGGGCACCTTCTGCCGCCACATGGGCGCGTAACTGGTCGACGTATCCGTTGCCCGTATTAACGGAGCCTTCATCCACGTTTGCCACGTAAACCACCGGCTTGTCCGTAAGCAGCTGAAGATCGGCCACGGCTACGCGGTCTTCCTCAGGCACCTGTACCGACCGCGCGTTCCTGCCTTCCGAAAGGGCTGCGCGGTAAAGCTGTAAAACGCTCAACTCCTTCTTCATCTTGACGTCACCGCTCTTGGCAGCGCGTTCCACGCGGGAAACCTTCTTGTCAACTGACTCGAGATCCTTTAGCTGTAACTCAGTGTCAATGATCTCTTTATCAGAAATTGGATTAACCTTTCCATCAACATGGACAATGTTGTCATTGTCGAAGCACCGAACCACGTGAACGATGGCATCCACTTCACGGATATTGGCAAGGAACTGATTTCCCAATCCTTCGCCCTTGCTGGCGCCTTTAACCAGGCCTGCGATGTCGACGAATTCGATCGAAGTGGGGACCACCTTTTGCGGGTTCACCAGTTCTTCCAGTACCTTCAGCCGCTGGTCGGGAACGGAGATCACGCCCACGTTAGGTTCAATCGTACAGAAAGGAAAGTTAGCGGCCTCAGCCTTGTTGTTTGATATGGCATTGAACAAGGTCGATTTTCCTACGTTTGGCAACCCGACAATCCCGCATTGAAGTCCCATCGATCAATTTTATTTGGCCGCAAATATAGGCAAATTGACAATTTACAATTGACAATTGACAATTTGAGCCGACCTCGAAGGGTCGAACCGGTAACGAAGCCCCGGTGTTTGATCAGCGTAGTAGTGAATAAGGTTGCGCCTACCTGGCATTAAAGCAAAAAGCCATCCCGGCAAAGGAATGGCTTTCTTACTTTATAGGTCCAGGTCAGGTTGGGTCATTCCCATTTGAGTTCCGTGTCAACACCGTTCGACTTTGCGCCGCCGGCGGGTTCCACCTCTTCGCGTTCGTGCACATGGTCGAATTGCGTAAAGTCGACGTTTGGCATCAACTCTGTTTTCACGTGGTTTACCGTGTTTGTCAGTGCGTCCATGAACTTGTTAAAGTCTTCTTTGTAGAGGAAAATCTTGTGCTTTTCGTACGTGAACCCATCCTCCTTGAATCGTTTTTTACTTTCGGTGATCGTCAGGTAGTAATCATTCGAGCGGGTAGCCTTGACGTCAAAAAAGTAAGTTCTCTTGCCTGCTTTTACTTTCGCGGAGTAGATTTCGTCCCTGCCGTTATTCTTGTTTTCTTCCACAATCCTTCAATTTAAGTTCCTTGATTTAAGTTTGGTCCAGACTAAGGTAGTATTTTGAGAAATGATTGCAAACAACGGTATTAATATTTTAGTTTAGGTCGTTACAACAAATAATTCGGCAGACTGCATTTGCTGCCAGAATACATAGGATACGTGCGGATAGAACCATCAGATAATATCTCAAGGGCCAGTCTGGAACTACTTGCCCGGCAACTGGTTGAGGGCTTTATTACGGGCCTCCATAAGTCGCCCTACCACGGGTTCTCGGTCGAGTTTGCCGAGCACCGGCTCTACAATGAAGGCGAAACTACGCGACACGTAGACTGGCGGGTATATGCCCGTACCGACAAGCTGTTCACGAAGCGATACGAAGAAGAGACCAACTTGCGATGCCTTATTGCCATAGACGTTTCGTCTTCTATGTTTTATCCTGCGCAGAACAAAGCAAAGATCAGGTTTGCAAAGTACGCGGCGGCGGCCCTGGCTTACTTACTCAATCGGCAGCGCGATGCGGTGGGCATGTGCTTGTTTTCGGATGCGATCCAGACGCTCACACCGGTGAAGTCGTCGGCTACACACCTCGGTAAACTGTTACGCGTTCTTAACGACCTGGATTCCGGCACAGGAACAGGCAAGCAGCAGACTGAAACACGGGTGGCCACTGTGCTGCACGAACTGGCCGAAAAGATCCACCGGCGATCGTTGGTCGTCATCTTCAGCGATATGTTCGACAGCGCCGAGAATGCCGACGATTTGTTTAAAGCACTTCAACACCTTAAGCACAACCGCCACGAAGTGATTGTCTTTCATGTGATGGATAATCAGACGGAGTTGTTGTTCAATTTTGAAGACAGGCCGATGGAATTCATCGACCTGGAAAGCGGCGATCGATTAAAGCTGAATCCGGCCGATGTGAAGGAAACCTACCAGGAAGAAGCCGAGCGGTTTCATAAGGCGTTGAAGATGCGATGTAACCAATTTAAGATTGATTTTATCGAAGCGGATGTGCGCACGGATTTCGATGTGATCTTGCAGACGTACCTGATCAAGAGGGAGAAGATGCGTTGAAGTAGGTAGGGCTGGCGCAAGTCTTCCTGGCGTTGGCGCAAGTTGGTGGCGCTGGCGCAAGTCTTCCATGGCACTTTAGATATTGCGCAGAACGTTTGGAGGGAGACTTGTGACAGCCTTTCAGCAAAGCACTGCAACCATCCAGTCTTCAGACTGGCGCGAATTCAATTACTTATGTAAGTTGTAAAATCTACTCCAGTCTGAAGACTGGAGGGGCGTATCGCCAGATTATCTGGGGGCACAAGTCTCCCGCCAAACTCTCCGCGCAACTACTAGTTGCGTATCGGAAGACTTGCGCCAGCCTTGGGGAAGACTTGCGCCAACCCTAGACAACCTTCCTTACGCCAACCCTAGATGCCCTACTCCTGCTCCACCTCCTGGTGCAGCCAGGCCTTCTTGACGAGCAATTCGTCCTTGGCCTCTACCATGTCTGGATCGGGCACGCAGCAGTCTACAGGGCACACAGCGGCGCACTGGGGTTCTTCGTGAAAGCCGGTACATTCCGTACACTTACCCGGCACGATATAATAAAATTCGTTAGATACAGGCGTTTGTGCGTCCTTCGCATCTATCGCAGTTCCATCTTCCAGCTCAACGGTTTCAAGCTTGGTTCCTCCGGCCCAGTTCCATTCCTGGCCGCCTTCATAGATGGCTGTATTGGGGCATTCCGGTTCACATGCACCACAGTTGATGCACTCGTCCGTAATTATAATTGCCATGCTTTTTCTAATTTTACCCGACTACAAAAATACACCAATTCAACCATAAAAACGGACGGCCAGTTCAAAAGTTTAACGGAGATTATGAAGGTTGAAGAGAGAATTACAGCATTTCATCAGCTGGGCAAAGAACTGGATGCATTACCTGACGATACTTTTCAATCGTTAGCAGCAAGCGCCAAGAACGAAAATCCCTGGTTTACTATAGATAGTGTACGAATGGCCGTTCGGGGTATAACCTCCTGGCTGGATGCCGGCAAGTTGCTGGCGTTTACTGCTCAATACAACACAGACGTTCCTTCCCGCACGGTCGCTATCGTCATGGCAGGAAACATTCCGCTCGTTGGATTTCACGACTTTTTCTGCGTGCTGATGGCCGGTCATACGGTCATGATCAGGACAAGTTCAAAAGACTCGGTGTTGATTCGTCACGTGGTGAATACCCTCATTCGCCTCGAGCCGCGCTTCGAAGACAAGATCATTTTTGCCGATCAGCTGAAAGGCTTCGACGCGGTCATTGCTACGGGCAGTGACAACACTTCGCGTTATTTTGAATACTACTTTGGAAAGTATAAGCACATCATTCGCCGGAACCGTACGTCAGTTGCCGTGATCAACGGTACGGAAACGAACGATGAACTCCTGACGCTGGGCACCGACGTATTCAGCTACTTCGGTCTGGGCTGCCGAAACGTGGGAAAGGTCTTCTTACCGAATGGCTATGCGCCGCAGCAACTGCTGGCTGCCTGGGAACCGTACCACGACATTATCCATCATCACAAGTATTGCAATAATTACGACTATCAGAAGTCCATACTGCTCATTGGGCAAGTCCCGTTCCTCGACAATAACTTCGTCATGTTGCAACAGCACGACAACCTCTTTTCCCCCCTGTCGGTGCTTTACTACGAATACTATAACGATGATGATGCCCTCGCGCAAAAGTTGCTTAAGGTTGAAGGTAAGATTCAATGCATCGTATCGCGTGAGGGAGAGATAAAATTTGGTCGCTCACAGTTTCCTTCCCTGAATGATTACGCCGACAAAATTGATACGATGGCGTTCTTAACCCGTCTCGAGCAGATAAAAATTGATCGTTGAAAATTGGAATTGAATGTTGCGTCACTGGGTGGTTGTGGTAGTAGAAGGAATTGCAGGTCGCCGGGAAGAAATCCATTACACACGGAGGCCTCGGAGTTTTTGAACATTCATTCCGGCATTTGATATCGTGCGTAGCATCGAAGCATACCCGGGGAGGCTCGGTGCTCCGAGTACTCTGGATGAATCATCCTACGCAGAGCAGACCTTCCCTTGACCATCCACGAAGAGCATCACCCAAAATCAACCTGCGGCCAAGTATTCTCAAAAACTCCGAGGCCTCCGTGTGTAATGGATTTCTTTCCGGCGACCCTGCACCTCATCCCACGAACGTATCCACCAATCTACGGCTTAGACCCCCTTACAATCTCCACCCATCCATTCAACGTCGCACCACCATCGACCTTCAACCTGTAGTAGTAAATACCATCCGACACATTGTCTGCGTTCCAGAAGTTGCCTTCGCGATAGTCACCAGACTTGAACACCTCATTGCCCCAACGGTTGGTGATGATCAACTGATGCGTACCGGTAATGGGCAGGTTCAGAACTTCGAATTCGTCGTTAATACCGTCGTTGTTCGGCGTAAAGATGTTCGGCACGAAGATGCCTGTTTCGAGCGGTATCTCTACGTCAAGCGTCTTGATACAGCCGCCAGCATCGCGAACCTTCACGCGATACACACCGGGAGGCAGGTAATCGTACAGGTGAACAAATTTGTTCTGCGGATCAAGTTTCAGTTTTTCCCAGTCTTTGATCACGATATCATCGTCGGCCGTGGTCAACGAAATTTCATAATAGAGCTCGTTGTTTGCCCCTACGAAGCGTGTTCCGCCAGTTACATTAGCAATCTCGATTGATCCTGTGTGCTTCGGCTCAGGGAACGAAGACTTCACTATTCCCAGCGTGATGCCCAACAGTTCACGTACACTGTACACCACTGTATCGGATCTCAGCGTACAGCTGCCGGCGCCGGTGGTTTGCGTCTGTACCATTACGAAGCGGTATGTGCCCGGTGTATTGAGGAACGTGTGCTGCGGAGGTGCATAAGTGAACGTCACTGAATTAGAAAGCGGGATGCTGCTCGCGGCCAGGCTGTCGATCTTGAAGAACTTGTCGTCATTGCTGAACACGCGGATCACGAATGGTTGATCCTGCTGACCCGTGATGTTATTTATGGTGAGGTTGACGTTGCCGCAGTTCGAAAGTATCTCGAAGTCGGTCAGCGCCTTGACGCCATTGATCATGATTGCATCCGTGCGTGTAGGGCAGGTAGTTGTGCTTGACTTGATGTACAGATAGTAAGCTCCGGCTGACAGGTCAGCAAAGGTTACGTTGGGCAGACTAGGCGATTGGTAGTCGATAAAATCGGCGTCTGCAGGAACATTCAATTGATCCCTGCTGATGGCCACCTTGTAGATGCCTGCTTCCGAAATGGTGATACGGATCGCACCACTCTCGCCTGCATTATCACAGG
>DATHKA010000057.1:0-3317 GCA_035489615.1 Chryseolinea sp. | reverse complement strand
TCCAGTGTTCAGGCTGACAATGGGGCGGGGCTAACGCAGGGGATCATCGGGCTGGTCAACAAAGGCGGACCCAGAAAGACAGACGATTGGGGTTCGCTGCGGGCTTGGGCCTGGGGAGCGAGCAGGGCGATCGATTACCTCGAGAGCGACAAGAATGTAGACAGCAAGCGCCTGGCAATTGAAGGGCTTTCGCGGTACGGGAAGGCGGCAGCTGTTGCCATGGCTTATGAACCCCGATTCTCGCTCGCGTTCATCGGATCCTCAGGCGCAGGCGGCGCAAAGATTCTCCGGCGCATATTCGGCGAACAAATTGAGAACCTTTGTTCGTCGGGGGAGTATCACTGGTTCGCCGGCAATTTTATTAACTACGCTGCCAAAAGAACCGCCCAGGATGTTCCGGTGGACGCGCACGAATTGATTGCGCTTTGCGCGCCACGGCCAGTATTTATCAGTTCTGGGTCTCCGCAGGTGGAAGGACAGTGGGTAGACGCAAAAGGCATGTTTCTGGGCGGTGTCCACGCCGGTCCTGTATATCAACTCTTAGGAAAGAAGGATCTCGGGACGTCTGCCTTTCCGAAGCTGGGTACTGCCTTGATCGACGGCGACATTGCTTACCGGCAGCACGCAGGGGGACACAGTACCGGGCCAAACTGGAGCACCTGGATCGCGTGGGCTTGCGGGTATTGGGGTGAGTGTCAATATGAATAGCCCCCTTCCGGGGTCCTGATAACCTCTTTTTTACAGAAAGGTTGCTTTGGTATCCGAACACGCAACAGCCGCGGCACCCAATTATTCCAATCAACAGATCAACAAATCAACAGATGAACTGTAACCCTTTGCTAATTCAGGAGTATAATAACTACATTTAAGTCAAATATTCATGACGTGAACCGCCATCAACTTGGAGAATTTGAAGAAATCGTATTGCTCACCGTGGGAATTCTCTATAAGAAGGCCTATGGCGTGGCTATCATCGACGAAATCGAACAACGACTTAGCCGGAAAGTGAGCATCGGCGCTCTTCAGACCGTGTTAAGGAGACTTGAAGACAAAGGATACCTTTCCTCTGAGTTGGGAGAGGCAACCAGCGTAAGAGGGGGAAAGCGCAAGCGGTTCTTCAACCTCACCACGCTGGGATCCCGCGTGCTTCGGGAAACACAGGATCAACGAGTCGAACTCTTTAAAGCGATACCGCGTGTAGCCTTCCCCAAACAATGACTGCCCCTTCTGGAATAAAGCCACCAACCATTTCACTGCGGTTCTTCCGATGGTTTTGCGATCCGACGATCGCTGAAGATATCGAAGGAGACCTTACCGAAATGTTTTTGCGTGAAGCGCATAAGGATACGCTGAGCCACGCGCGCTGGCGCTTTACGTTAAACGTTCTTCGCCTTTTCCGTCCGGGTATCATCCGTAAAGTAAAAAATCCATCGTCCCATTTCCATCCATCACCCATGTTCAAAAACTATTTCATCACCTCGGTACGATCGCTGGCTCGCAGCAAGGGCTTCTCCACGATCAACATCATTGGGCTTGCTGTGGGCCTTGCCACCTTCAGCCTGATATCCTTCTACGTCTATCACGAAATGAGTTTCGACCGCTATCATAAGAATGCCGATCGAATTGTTCGCGTCGTAGAGAATCTGAGAACCGAAAACGAATTGCTCTTTCAGTCGGTGAGCTCTCCGCCTATGGGTCCTCACCTGCTGAACGACTTCCCGGAAGTGGAAAGCTACGCGCGCTTTCAGAACTGGAGCCTGCTGGCCGAACGAAACGGAATATCTTACTACGAGCCGGACTCTTACCTAGCAGACAGTACCGTCTTCGACATTTTTAGTTTTAATCTTTTACAAGGAGACAAGAAGTCGGCCTTGCGCGAGCCTTTTTCCATCGTCCTTACCGAGTCGATGGCGAAGAAATATTTTGACGGCGAGGATCCCGTGGGACAAACCATCAAAATGGACTACGACAACTATAAAGTAACCGGAGTGATGGAGGACGTTCCCGAAAACTCACACTTCAGATTCTCAAATCTCATATCCTTCTCTACGTGGAGTCGCAACAACAAGCAAGCCGAGAACGGCGAATGGTTCTGGAATGGATTTCACACCTATCTCCTACTGCGCGATGCCGGGTCCATCGACAAGGTACGGGCGAAGATGAAAGCCTTCATCGGCCGAAACATGGAAAAAGGTGGCATGTATTACGAAGATCTTCCGCTGCAGCCCCTGGCCAGTATTTATATGGCACCGCTTCGTTCATGGGAAAACGGCACGCGCGGAAGCCTCAACAATGTATACATCCTCTCTATTATAGCCATGTTCATTCTTTTGATCGCGTGCTTTAACTATGTGAATCTTGCGACTGCGCGCGCGTCGAGGCGCCTGAAAGAAGTAGGTCTTCGCAAGTCTCTCGGTGCCATGAGAAGGATGCTCGTGGCGCAGTTCCTGGGCGAGTCAATCATCGTCACCCTCCTTGCGTCGTTATTAGGTATGCTCATCGCCTGGTTGATACTCCCCTCGTTCCGAACAATCGTCGAATCGCGCTTGAGTTTCTCCATATTGCCGGACCCCTGGATAATCGCAGGCGCAGGACTGGGGCTGATTTTGTTTATCGGAATATTGGCCGGCGCTTATCCGGCCCTCATCATCTCAGGGTTTCAGCCACTGCAAATATTCCGACCCTCCGTGAAAGGCATATACAGTCATCATAATTTTCGAAAAGTGCTCGTGTCGGTACAGTTCGTTATCTCGATCATGCTGGTAGCCGGTACGTTGCTCGTACAGGATCAGATTGAATTGGTGAAGAATCAGGACCTCGGATTTAACAAGAACGCCACGCTTGTGGTACCGACCAATGGCGACACCGTAATCATGAATCACCTGGACGCGGTCAAGAACGAACTGAAAGCACTCAAAGGGGTGGTCGCCGTGACGGGTTCCGCGAGCGTGCCGGGCCGATCCACCACAAACAACTATACCCAAATTGAAATGACCGATGGAAAAATGTCGCCCACGAATATCAATTTCAATTATGTGGATCACGACTTTCTCACGACTTACAGCATCAAATTGCTGGCCGGTCGTGATTTCCGACGCGACGTTAAAGCAGACGATACAACAGCTTTTCTCATCAACGAGACCGCCGTTAAGGATTTTGGCTGGACGCCGGAACAAGCATTAGGAAAGAAGATCCACCATCGATACCAGGGCAAGATCATCGGCGTGATCAAAGACTTTAACTACATGTCGCTGCACAATAAAGTCGAGCCCCTGATGCTGAGTTTGAGTGCGTGGCCAAATCGCATTTCCATTCGC
>DATHKA010000056.1:0-12146 GCA_035489615.1 Chryseolinea sp. | reverse complement strand
CCACACGGTCCTTTTTCTCTTTCATTTCAACTTCAGTAGCTGCACCCACGTAGAGGATAGCAACGCCGCCAGAAAGTTTGGCAAGACGCTCTTGAAGTTTTTCTTTATCGTAGTCCGAAGTAGTTGATTCGATCTGTGCCTTGATCTGGGCAATGCGGCCCTGGATCTCCTGCTTCTTGCCAGCACCATTGACAATCGTTGTGTTGTCTTTGTCAATGTTAATCTTTTCAGCGCGGCCGAGCATATCCAAAGAGGCATTCTCCAGTTTGAAGCCCTGTTCTTCAGAGATCACTTTACCGCCTGTGAGGACAGCGATGTCTTCGAGCATGGCTTTTCTGCGATCGCCAAAGCCAGGAGCCTTAACGGCAGCTACGCGGAGGGCACCGCGAATCTTGTTCACCACGAGGGTAGCAAGTGCCTCGCCTTCCACTTCTTCAGCGATGATCACCAGGGGCTTACCTGTCTGAGCCGTTTGCTCAAGTACAGGAAGGAGCTCCTTCATGCTGCTGATCTTCTTGTCGTAGATGAGGATGTACGCCTGATCAAGATCAGCTTCCATCTTCTCGGTATTGGTAACGAAGTAAGGGGAGAGGTATCCGCGATCGAACTGCATACCTTCTACCGTCTTCACTTCAGTTTCAGTGCCTTTTGCTTCTTCAACGGTGATCACACCATCTTTGCCCACTTTATCCATAGCATCAGCGATCATCTTACCGATGGTCTCGTCGCTATTAGAAGAAATAGTAGCAACCTGAGCGATCTCGCTTGAATCCTTGATCTTCTTGGATTGCTTCTTGAGGTGCTCGACAACGGCATCAACTGCCTTGTCGATTCCACGCTTCAGATCCATAGGGTTCGCACCAGCCGCCACGTTCTTAATGCCGTGTGCATAGATAGCTTGTGCAAGAACGGTAGCGGTAGTAGTTCCATCACCGGCTGCATCAGCCGTTTTGGAAGCCACTTCTTTCACCAGTTGCGCACCCATATTTTCGATAGGGTCCTTCAGTTCGATTTCCTTGGCAACGGAAACACCGTCCTTTGTTACGGTCGGTGCGCCAAATTTCTTGTCGAGGATAACGTTTCGGCCCTTAGGTCCAAGAGTGACCTTCACCGCGTCGGCCAGCTTATCAACACCCCTTTTTATCTTGTCGCGAGCTGCGGTATCAAAGGTTATTTCTTTAGCCATGTTATTTAATAATTAAGGTTAGACAATTAGATAATTCCGAAAATGTCAGAGTTCCGCATGATGAGGTACTCCTTGCCGTCGATGATGATCTCCGTTCCGGAATATTTGCCGTAGAGAACATTGTCACCGACTTTAACAGTGACGGGCTTATCCTTCAAGCCTTCGCCTACCGCTATGATTTTACCCTTCTGTGGTTTTTCTTTTGCTGTGTCTGGGATGATAATGCCTGATGCAGTCTTGGTTTCAGCTTCAGCGGGTTCTACGAGCACCCGATCCTCATTTGGTTTGAAGTTGATCTTCGCCATTAGTATTATGTGTTTAAAAGGTTAACAAATATTGATGACAACCGCCTATCAGCTATTGTGCCAGTGCGGTTCGAAGCGCGAATAACTGACAAATTCTTCGAAATCTGGCAGATTCTGACACTTATAGTTTCGAACCTGACAGTGTTTGAGAGAGTTTGTACGCCAGGATGTCAGCCGGGTGTCAGCCTCGGAACCTGCCAGTTTTTTTGCTTCGTCATAAGATTAACGCGTGCATGTCAGGATTCGTGCAAATTAGCCCCAACTCAGTTGCGGTTTCTTGTTGCACCCACGTTGCTGATTTGTTAAATTGTAGATACTTAAATGTCGCCGTGTCATGGAAAAGTTGTCGCAGGACTGGCTCACACAGGGGCTGATCGATTTCGAGTATAAGAAGTACGTGCTAATGGCCTATCTGCACACCGTCAGAAAGTCATTCGATCGTGTCGAACTATATCCCTTCCTTGCTGACCTGGTGTTTCACTATCGAAATCTCCAGGCACTGCGCGACGACAAAGCGCTGTTCAGAGACTCGTTCCCGAAGGAATTGTCGCTCGAAGAAATCAAGACCTTGGAGCTGCGCTACCGCGAAATGATCGAAGACGATACGGTGATGTCCGAGCTCGAGGCGATCATCAGCTTCGCGCTCCCGCAAATTAAGGACTCGCTCCAGGAAGGCTCGGTAATTTATGAATACGTAGAATCACAATGCCACATTTCCCCGGTAGGAGTAACGCCGCTGTATGCCCAGGAAGGCTACCTTTTTGTGACCCAACCTCCGGAAAAAGAGACGACGATTTACCGCTACCAGATGAGCATCTACGAAGGTAGTCAGGAGCAGCTTCGGAGCCTGAATACGAAGTTTATTGACAAGGTGGAGAAGAATACCGCCAATACCTATGAGCGGCTCAAACTCGACCTTGTGAGGAGATTTAAGGACTTACCGAATCCAGCGGCATTTCTGATCCTGGCGAAAATGAAGTTTCCCTTTTCGGAAACGCTGATGCCCGTGGCGAAGAGGTTGTTTGTGAAACACATCTCTCAGACTGCCTGAGCGGTCCTAAAACAAAACAGCCCGGGCTTTCATGCCCAGGCTGCCTATATTGATGTTGTTACCTATTACTTATTAGCAGAATCCGCCGGCGCCGCGCTTTCTTCACCAGCATCAGGCAGGGTAAGGTTTGGCTGTTGTGCAGGTGCCTGCTCTCCGGCACGTTCAAGCACATCGTTAGTGGACCCCGTTATCGTGCTGTCGACAAAGTTAGTCGACAAGATCAATACCACGATCGCAATAATGAAGCCCCAGGTGAGCTTTTCTAAAAGGTCGCCGGTCTTCTTCACGCCGATGATGTTGCTGGCAGATGATCCACCAAACTGACTGGTTAGTCCACCGCCCTTGGAGTTTTGGGCGAGAATCACCAATACCAACAGGACCGCAAACAGAATGATTAGAGAAATGATCAACGTATACATAGTGCCCAGCTACTTTTTCAGGTCTTCAATTTGAGCCGCAAAGTAAGCCTTTTTTTGTGGAAACTTCCAAATCAGCTTTTTCAGAACTTCTACCGCCTTGTCCTTTTTGCCTTGCTTGATCAGGATGTCTACAAGTGTTTCAGACACGATATTGTCGCTGAATTCGCCGGTCTTAATGGTCGACAGGTCTTCGGGGACACGGGCGGCCCTATCCTTACCTGTCAGGTTTGGCTGCGTTTTGATGAAGTCGTCGATCATCTGAAGCTGATCTTTCTGCTTCTGACTCTCCGGTTCAAGCTCCTGCTTATTGTTCTTGATCTCTTCAAGGATGTTCTTCGTGTCGATGATGTTCTTCGCACCCAGCACATAATCTAGCTCGACTTCTCCGTTCAATTCAGGATCCAATGAGCTAACAAGCTCGGCAATGCGTTTTTGACGCGCTTGCTGAATTCGACCCAAATCTTCAACGGGGGTAACACCCACCGTCTTGGCGGCGTCACGCAGAAGGATACTCGCCTTATTGGCCTCAAACAAAGCTTCGAAATTGTGCTTGAGCTGGTTCAACCGCTCCAGGTCACTGATCACCTGATCAGCAACATTCATCTCGATGGATTCATTGGAGACGGTAACCAGGGAGAGGCGGTCTGGCTCGGGTAGCGAGGGAATGTCTGCCAGCTCCGGCCCGGCCGCGGCAACAGGGGCGCCCGCAACGGCATCTATATTGGTTGTGACCGGAATATCAGTTTCGGTAATAGTTCCTAACTCGTTAATTGCTACAGGATTATCATTCTGTATTTCGCCAACCGCCGCAGCTTCTGCCTGTATTTGTTGTGCCCGATGTTGAAAGTTCAACGTGCCGGCGTCGGTTTGCCGGGCTCTGGTCAGATCCTGCTCAGTCTCCATCGCGTCTGTGCCGAGCGGCTCGGCAGGTTCGATATGCGGTTCGGCATCATTGGCAATGATGACATCGTTCTCGTCAGTAAACCGCTCAGAGACATTGCTGTCAGAGGGCATGTAGTGCATGAACGGTGGAAAACTCTTGCCTACCTGGAGGGCATCGTCAGTCATCACCTGTTTGAGAACGGCGCGATCAGCGGCGTAAACGGCCGCCTGTTGAAGGGCAGCCTTTTGCTCGAGAAAACGATGGTCTTTGGTTGTGCGGGCAGAAAGCGCATGGAACACCTGGCAATAGGGAAAGTATTCCTTCAATGCCATAGCATTAAGAGCTTCATTTTCAGAGCTCTTTGAAAACCGGCCAAGAAGTTCAACGAATTGTTGCTTTTCCACCAGGATGAGAAAGGATGAACAGTAAAATTAGGAAATTTTACCAATTGGCCACAGAGGCGTTGAAGATGTCGTTTACGATCCGGTCGAAAATCTGACGCGTGTATTGTTCCTCGACATCGGTGATATTTTGCGTATTGGGAAAGTCCTTGTAGAACGAAAAGGTCTTGTCCGTAAAGCTCATGCTCTCGTCGAGCGTGTTCACGTAACTCGCTTTTACAGTGATAGTTAAGCGCGTTGATGACGCAATGTTCGCTTGCGTCGGATCACTCGTGGCCACGGGCGCGATGGGTGTTATCTGGTAGTTGGATATTTCGCCTTCAAGCAATAATTCACCATCCTCAGCAACGACGGACAGGCTGGAGTTCTGAATGACATAATTCTTCAACTGGTTGGTGAAGGTTTGGCCTATATTCGCCTGACCCAGATCGGTGTTATTGTAAAACTCCGTGATGGCGATAGTCTGGGCGGTCGTGGTCGTTCCCGACATGGAGTATTGCACCCCGAACCCACAGGCGCCGCAAAGGAACGACAACACCAGGATAACAGCTCCTGAGAATATGCCGGGTCGGGTTGCAGAGGCACAACCGGTCTTAAGCTTGGCGAACGCGTTGTAAACTGCCTTCATTTGAAACAAAAGTAGGGAATGGGTCGTCCTGATGCTAATACGCCGTAGCAAAAATAGCTGTATGGTTAAGTGATGCCGCATCAGTAGATTTTTGCTACGTGCACTAGTACGCCATAGCAAAAATAACGGGAGCAACCATTATCAAAGAAAGTGCCTCTTTTTGCTACGGGCGCACTAATCCTCCAAATCGTATTGCTTAATCTTCCGATACAGCGTTCGCTCCGAAATACCCAAATCGCGTGCCGCGTATTTGCGCTTGTTACTGTTCTTGCGCAGCGCACGGATAATAAGTTCCTTCTCCTTCTTTTCAATAGAAAGAGAATCGTCCTCTGCCTCGTGAGTTATGTCATGGACCTCCTCGGCATGCTCGTGGCGTCGCCCGTCGTTGGATGACAGGTTCAATACTACCGGCGACTGTTCATCTTCGTGAACGTCATCCACGCCTTCAAATAACGAGGCATGGTCCTTTACCAGTTGTGAAGCCTTGGTAGGATTTGCGTAAGACTCAAGGACCAGTTTCTTCAAGTCATTGAAGTCCTTCTTCATATCGAACAACACCTTGTATAGGATGTCGCGCTCGGAAAGACTGTCGCTGTCGCCACCGGCTGCTTTGTACAATGCAGGCAGCGTGTTTTCTTTTGGCAGATAGGAACGCAGTCGTTCGCCTGTAATCTCCTTGTTTTCAGTGGAGAGGACAGAGATCTGTTCCACCAGATTTTTCAGTTGGCGGATGTTGCCGGGAAAGCGGTATTGCGCCAGAAGGTCCTTGGCATCGTCGGTCAGGGAGATCGGCTTCACCTTGTATTTCTCTGCGAAGTCGAAAGCAAACTTCCTGAACAACAGCTCAACATCCTTGCCTCGCTCACGCAGGGGTGGAACGTATATGGGTACCGTGCTAAGGCGATAGTAGAGGTCTTCCCTGAATTTCCCCTCATCCACATTGCGCATAAGGTTCACGTTGGTGGCAGCAACCACGCGCACGTCTGTCTTCTGAACCTTGGACGAACCAACTTTGATGAACTCGCCATTTTCCAATACGCGCAACAGGCGTGCCTGGGTGGCCAGGGGCATCTCGCCGATTTCGTCCAGAAAGATCGTCCCGCCATTTGAGACTTCGAAATAACCCTTGCGCGCTTCGTGTGCACCCGTGAACGAGCCCTTTTCGTGCCCAAACAATTCCGAATCTATGGTGCCTTCAGGAATAGATCCGCAGTTGATGGCAATGAACTGTCCGTGCTTGCGCGAACTGAGATGGTGAATGATCTTGGAAAACGATTCTTTTCCGCTGCCGCTTTCGCCCGTTATGAGTACCGACATATCCGTCGGCGCCACCTGCATTGCCACGCTCACCGCGTTGTTGAGCAGGGGCGAATTGCCGATAATGCCAAACCGTTGCTTTACACTTTGTATATCTAAATCTGTAATTGCCATGTTGTTTTGCTGTCTACGCAAGCGTAGATAAAGTCTTGGATAACTGAATCTTTTGAATGTTAAACAGTGCGCCCGATAAGGGTACCGCCGGTGCATTCTTCTACCAATACATCAACGTATTGTCCCTTCTGAAAATTCGCTTTGGGAAACACGACCACTTTATTGGCGGAGTTCCTGCCCTGGTAGTGATTGTCGGAACGTTTGGACAAACCCTCGATCAGCACCTTGTGGACCTTGCCAATATCGCGCCGGTTGCGCTCGAGTGAGTGCTGTCGCTGCTTTTCGATGACTTCCTCAAGACGACGCTTTTTTACTTCCTCAGCAACGTCATCCTGGAACCTCTTTTCTGCCAGGGTTCCGGGACGCTCAGAATAGCAAAACATATAAGCAAAATCGAATTTCACCTTGTCCATCATCAACAGGGTGTCCGTGTGTTCGGCTTCTGTCTCCGAACAAAAGCCGGTGATCATGTCCGAAGAAATGCCACAATCATCGCCTAGTATTTCTCTGATTCTCAGTGTTTTATTGTGGTACCATTCGTGCGAATAGCCCCGGTTCATCAGGTCCAGCACCCGCGTGTTCCCGCTTTGCAGCGGGAGGTGGATGTATTTGCAAATATTCTCGTAGCGGGCCATCACGTGAAGCACATCGTCAGTTATGTCCTTGGGATGAGAAGTCGAAAATCTGATCCTCAGATCAGGACTCACCAGTGCCACGGCCTCCAGCAGGTTGGCGAAGTTTACTACGTCGCGGATGCCATGTCGCTCGAGCCACGCCTTGTTGTTCTCCTGCGGACTCCATTTGTAAGAATCCACATTCTGGCCCAGGAGCGTGATCTCTCGAAATCCTTTGGAGAACAGGTCTTTCGCTTCGGCCACGATCGACTCAGGGTCACGGCTCCGCTCGCGACCACGCGTAAATGGGACCACGCAGAATGTGCACATGTTATCGCATCCCCGCATGATGGAAACAAATGCCGTCACGCCGTTGGAGTTTAACCTGACGGGAGTAATGTCGGCGTATGTCTCTTCACGCGACAGGAATGTGTTCACCGATTTTTGTCCGTCGTCTACCCGATCGATCAGTTTGGGCAGATCGCGGTAGGCATCGGGTCCGGCTACCAGGTCAACGATCTGTTCCTCATCCAGCAATTTTGCTTTTACGCGCTCCGCCATGCATCCCAGCACCCCGATCAGCAGGCCGGGCCGGTGTCGCTTCAGTCCATTCAGGTGCATCAGGCGATTCCTTACCGTTTGTTCGGCCTTCTCACGAATCGAGCAGGTGTTGAGAAAAATCAGGTCGGCTTGTTGAATATCGGATGTGGTGTCGAAGCCATGCTCGGCCAGGATAGACGCAACGATCTCGCTGTCAGAGAAATTCATCTGACATCCATAGCTCTCGATATAGAGCTTTCGGCTATTGCCAAGGCTTTTATCCTTTGATATCGTTACGGTTTCACAGCTTTCACTTTCTGCTCCGCCGAGGATATCTATGTCACTGATCAGTTGCTGCATCCAGATATAGTCAGGTCGCAAAAATAACAGATTTATTCTTTGCAGTGACATCTTGTCATGTAGATTTACAACCGGTAAAACGGGCGGATAGAACTATCATGGCATTGATCAGATCGGTACGGGGGTTTACCCCGCAGTTTGGCAAGGATTGCTTTCTGGCCGACAACGCTACGGTTGTGGGTGAGGTCTTTATGGGCGATCATTGCACGGTTTGGTTCAATGCGGTGGTTCGGGGCGATGTGCACACGATCACCATTGGCGATAACACGAACATTCAGGACGGTGCCATTATCCATTGCACCTATCAGCGCGCCAGCACCACCATCGGCAGCAACGTTTCGGTCGCACACAACGCGATCGTTCACGGTTGCACTATCCATGACGATGTGCTGATCGGCATGGGGGCAATTGTAATGGATAATGCAGTGGTTGAGTCCAACTCCGTTATCGCGGCCGGCGCGGTGGTGCTGGCCGGCACCCGGGTCCCGGCAGGAAGCGTGTACGGTGGAACGCCTGCGAAATTTCTGGCGCATACCAGCGATGAATTGATTGCTGTGATTCAGCGAACGGCTAAGAACTACCCGATGTATGCAGAATGGTACAAGCCCGTCTGATGGCCCGGAGACGGAGGTTAAAAAACGATTTTGTCATAGGGGATTTTGGAATTTAATGGTTTACTTTTTAAACATTTTTCAGTAGTTTAAGTGAATATGGAAGCGTTGAAGAATAAGGGCTTTGAGCAGGAGACGATTGCCTCACATCGAAAGCGCATGATAGCGACCGGACGCACGTATGTGCTGGACGACGAAGACGAGCAGTCGGAAGAGTACGCGCATTTCTATTTTATTGGTTTGTACGAAGGGCGCGAGGTGATCTACGATGCCGTGATCTACACCCTTCGTCTGCATCACGAAAGCGAACTCTTTGAAATTGCCGAGCACCGGGCGGCGCAGCACTTCCCGGAATACAAAAAAATCTCCTACGACGAAGACGATGACGGCAACCTGCAGACGCTCGATGCGCTGGAAGAGGAGATAGGACTGTTTATGGCCGAGGTGATCATGGAGCTCGAAGAAGAAGAGTCCGTCAAGGTAAGTGAACACGTAGACCAGGATATTCACGTCGAATTTGGTATCAGTCTTGACGTTGGCTTACACATTGAACAAGTGACACCAGAGGTGATTTCGAAGTTCGTTCGGGACTTCAACGATGACAACCTCCGGCTGGACGAGAATCTCTATTCTTTCCAGACCCAGGACCAGGAGGCGGACCAATAGGGATTCTGTGTGGGGGGTGGTGCAGCAATTGGCAACTCCCGAGATTCTTTTCATATTTGCCCCCTCAAAACATCTCCGCTAAATGAAGAATTTGTCCCTGATCCTGAATGCAGTCCTGTTGGTGGCTGTAATTGTATTGTTTTACCTGCATTTTTCGTCATCCAGACCAGCGGCATCCGCATCGGCGGAACCGGCGAGCCTGGGCGATTCGAAAATTGCCTATATAAGGTCAGACAGTGTGTTGAAAAATTATGATTATCTGAAGGCACAACGCGAGTCGTTGGAAGCCAAATCAGAGAAAATGCAACAGGACTACCGCAATCGCGCCATTGGCCTGCAGAACGAGATCGCTGCCTATCAGCGGAACGTGTCAAGCATGACCCTTGGTCAGGTTCGGGCGACCGAAGAAGACCTCGGCAAAAAACAACAGAATCTGCAAATGTATCAGCAGAGCCTCGGCCAACAGCTGGCGGAAGAAGAATCGAAACTCAACAAGGAATTGTACGACCGCATTACGGTATTTCTTAAGAAGTACGGCGTGGAAAAGGACTTGCAAGTGGTGTTGAAGCTGGATCCCACGAGCGACGTTCTTTATGCGGTTGATGGCCTTGATATCTCCAAAGAGGTGACGGATCGCCTGAACACAGAGTACAAAGACGAGAAGGCCGGACCTGGAGCCAAAAAGGACTCTACGGCCGCGAAAAAATAGGTGAGCGCCCTAACGCTTAGTTAAACCACGCAACTGCGTGGTTTTTTTGTTAGTACCTTTGGTTAGACATGGCGAACCGTTTCGTTGAGGCCCTCAGGATCAAAAGCCAGGAGCAGAAGCAGATTGTGCTCATGCTCTGCACGGGCTTTTTCATGGGTATCTTCATCGCCACCTATCAGGTAACGGCAGACTCCCTCTTTCTAAACCGGCTGGGCGATTACCTCGACGAGGCATTCGTCGTTGCGGGTATTTTGGGTATTGTTACTACGGCGTTATTCTCCACCGCTCAGAACTTTGTTAAGTATACGACGCTGGCCATCGGCAGTGTCGTCATGATTTTCTGCTTTACACTCAGCATGTATTGGCTGATGCACTTTGGTAATCGCGATTACGCCGACTACTATGTGTTTGCCATATACTGCATGACGGGCCCCATGACCGCGGTGTTGCTATTGAGCTTCTGGGGAATATTTGGCCGCCTGTTCAACTTCCGTCAGTCGAAACGAATCATTGGCTGGATAGACACCGGACAGCTTATCGCCGCGATCCTGGCCACTATTGTCGTCATTCCGATCTCCAACCAATACGTTAAAGACACGTCGAATTATCTGTTCGTGTGTGCCTTGAGCATGGCTATCGTGATGGGATTGATGTTTGTGATCTCCGCACGGTTTAACATCTCCAAAAACGATCCCCGTGAAGTAAGTGTCACCGTGCGTCGCGAATCGCGACTCACCCGCATTTTTGGCGACAACTTCGTTGTGCTGTTGTCGGTGTTTCTGCTGATATCGATGGTCATGTTCGTTCTCAGCCAGTTCTCATTTCAAAAGCTGCTGACGGAAATGTATCCCGACGTTCGTGATCTGACGAACTTCAATTCGTTCTTCGTTGGCTTTGTTTATGTGATCAGTCTCCTCATGCAGACTTTTGCGAATCAGCGCATCATCAACAATTATGGTCTGCGCATTTCGCTCTATATTTTACCCACTATCATGATCATCTTCTCGATTGGCGCGATCGCACTGGGAATGGTTTTCGGGTTTGAAAAAAGTGTTTCTGCAACGGGCTTCGTATACTTCTTTCTGTTTGTGGCGGTAAGCAGGTTATTCAACTGGACACTCCGTGAATCATTGGAGAATCCCGTATTCAAGCTGTTCTTTATTCCGCTGGACAGCCGCCTGCGTTTCAGTATCCAATCTAAGGTTGAGGGATTGGTAAACGAAACGGCGCGCTTTGTGGGGGGCGTAATCATTTTCGGACTGGCACTCACGCCCTTCTTTAATGTCCTGTACATCTCGGTTGTTATTATCTTCCTGTCACTGGGCTATTTTCTAATCGTTACGAAGATTCACAATGGATACCGACAAAAGATCCGGCAACGGCTCGAGGGTGTTGATCGCGATGCCGGAGATCGAAAACTTGACCGTCTGGAAACAGGGTTCGCGCAAGTAACGCAGCGTTTGGAAAACAATCTTTTGATGCCCGAGCCCGGGAAGGCGGTATTCAGCTATAAATTGCTCGAGAAGATCAACGCGGCGCAGATACCCCAGTGGGCAAACAGCCTGATGAAGAATCAGGATGAGGCAACCCGCAGCTATGCGCTGGAGCGCATGAACGAATTGAAAGGCCTGTCGGTGTCGGATCAATACGTGATCAGGATGGATGAGTCCAGGATGTCGAATGGCAATGGCAAGAGTATCATCAGCAAAAATGACCTCAAGTTCATTATTGACAACGATGGGGACATTACAAAAGCGCGCATTCAGAAATTAACGCGATCGACTAATCCGAATGACCGGCACTACGCGGCGGAGTTGCTGTTGCACACGTCGCGCGACGAGTGTACTTCATTCCTGTTGGAATTGCTGAACGACAACGATCCGGCTGTACGCATCAGTGCCATCAAGACATCAATCAAAAAAAATAATCCGGAGATTGTCAATGCCGTTATTGAGAACCTCGGCAGCCCGGTATTCGGGAATCAGGCAATGAACGCGCTGTTGTTGATCGGGGAGGAGACCCTGTACGCTCTGGACGTGGCGTTTTATCGAACGGGGCAGGGCTCTCAGGTAATGATGCGCATCATTCAGGTGATTGGTCGCATAGGCGGTCAACGCGCGCGCGAAATTCTCTGGGGAAAGATCGATTATCCGAATAAGATCATTGTATCGCAAATACTGCTATCGTTGGGTGAGTGCGGCTTTAAAGCTGGCATTTCACAGATCACCCGCATTAAGTATGCGATCGAATCAGACATTGCCGACATCAGCTGGAACCTGAGCGCGATCGAGGAAGTGCGCGATGGCGGCACCGGGGAGCTTATTAAAACCGCTTTACACGAG
>DATHKA010000055.1:0-5146 GCA_035489615.1 Chryseolinea sp. | reverse complement strand
CCCTTTTCGGGTTCTTTGAACATCTGAGCGCCACCCGCACCACAGCACAGTCCTGTGGTCCGGCATCGTTTCATCTCCACCAAGTCGGCATCCAACGCTTCCAGTAGTGCGCGTGGCGCCTCATACACCTGGTTGGCCCGACCCAGGTAGCAAGAGTCGTGATAGGTGATCCGCTTGCCTTTGAATACCCCGCCTTCTTTTAACTTTATCTTCCCTTCGTTAATCAATTGCTGCAGGAAGGTGGAGTGATGCATGACATCAAACGACCCGCCCAATTCAGGGTATTCGTTTTTCAGTGTATTGAAGCAATGGGGACAAGCCGTGACGATCTTTTTCACTTTGTAACGATCCAATACCTGAATATTGCTCATGGCCTGCATCTGGAACAAGAATTCGTTGCCTGCGCGACGGGCCGGATCACCCGTACAGGTCTCCTCTGTACCTAAAACGCCAAAGCTGATCCGCGCTGCTTGCAAGATGCTGACAAACGCACGCGTAACCCGCTTGTAGCGATCGTCGAACGATCCCGCACATCCAACCCAGAACAGAATCTCAGGCGCCTCGCCTCTTGATTCCCATTCGGACATTGTTACAACGGTATCCATATTCCATCATTTCTTTAGTTCGTTAGCCCAATTGAAGCGGTCTCCCGAAGGAAATTTCCAGGGGGCAAAACTCGTTTCAATGTTCTGAAACATGGCGTTCCACGAGGCTGGCGCACCGGATTCTTCCATGGCAACATAGCGACGTAGCTCCAGAATAATTTCCATCGGATTGATCATCACAGGGCACGCCTCCACACAGGCACTGCAGCTCGTGCACGCATTGATTTCTTCCCGTGTGATGTAATGGTCCAGGAGCGGTTTCCCATCGCTAAGACCCGCGCCTCCTGTGTCGAGACTTCGGCCAACCTCTTCCATGCGATCGCGCGTATCCATCATGATCTTTCTGGGCGACAATTTCTTGCCGGTCAGGTTGGCGGGACATTCAGCCGTACATCGGCCGCATTCGGTGCAGGAATAAGCAGCCAGCAAATTGTTCCTGTTCAGATCACCGACATCCTTCGCTCCAAATCGTCCCGGCTCTGCCGGGGGAACAGCACTGTCGGCTGTTGTCAATCCCAGCATAATCTTTACTTCATTGGTCACCACAGGCATATTTTCCATGTGGCCTTTAGGGGTCACGTTGGCGAAATAGGTGTTGGGAAATGCCAGGGCAATGTGCAGGTGCTTGGAATAGGTGATATACACAGCGAACGCCAGAATACCCAGAATGTGAAACCACCACGCCACGCGCTCTATGGCGACTAACGCCGACCCGGACTGGCCGTCGAACACAGGTATCAGGAACGAGCTGAAAAACAGCCTTCCCGTCTGGATGTAATGAGGATTGGTCCGCTGCAGCAGCTGGTCGGAGGCGTTCATGGTGAGAATGGCGCACATCAGGGCCACCTCGGTAATCAGAATTATATTGGCATCGAGCCTTGGCCAGCCGTTCAGTTCCGGCATCGACAATCTTGTGATTTTCAGAACATTGCGTCGAAACAGCATGATGAGGCATGCCAGGAGCACGGACACGGCCAGGAATTCAAACAAATTCATCATCAGGCCATAAAACGGCAGGCTTGAGAAAATTCTGTGCGTACCAGCAAGGCCATCTATAACGAATTCAAGGACCTCGATGTTGATCACGAGGAACCCCACGTAGATAAATAAGTGAAGGATCGCGGGAATGGGTCGCTTGAACATTTTCTTCTGGCCGAAGGCCACGAGAATCATATTCTTGAACCGGTCGGACGAAGCGCTTACGGCCTTAGGTTTACCCAGGTTAATGTTCCTTCTGATAAAGGCCACCCTTCTCGCGACCAGGTACGTGGTGCCGGCCACGACCCCTGCAAAAGCGATTTGTTGAATCATACCTTGATCTAAAAGTACTAAGTAAAGCGGTATTTCGGGTGGTTAAGAAATAGCCAGTCCTTTTTTGCGTGGTATCTAAAATTAGATAGTTTTGTGGCCGCATTTTCCGGTGATGTAGCTCAGTTGGTAGAGCAAAGGACTGAAAATCCTTGTGTCGGGGGTTCAATTCCCTCCATCACCACCGCAAACCCCGCTATGAATGGCGGGGTTTTTGTTTTTGTCTTTTACCAGCCTGAATTTGTATTAATTTAGGCCTACCCGGCCGTTGATCAAGCTGGTGAAATAACGTATTGATGAATGGGCATTCTTAATCTTCCTCCTGAAGCGACGACCCGTTATTTCTACGTGTATCTCGCCGAAATTACCCTTGGCCTGATCTTCGTTTTCATTTTCCGCCATTTTGGAGTTCTTTACAGAAGGAGATTCCTCCTGACGTGGTCATATAGCTGGCTTGCCTACGCATCCTATACTTTCTCCTCTGGTGTGGTTCAGATATTCCTGCTGGAACGCTATGGCATCATACGCGACAGTCTGAGTATC
Source organism: Chryseolinea sp. (assembly GCA_035489615.1). Taxonomy (GTDB): domain Bacteria; phylum Bacteroidota; class Bacteroidia; order Cytophagales; family Cyclobacteriaceae; genus Chryseolinea. The sequence goes on along the minus strand of DATHKA010000055.1, from coordinate 2,690 downwards.
ATCGCGCAGATGGCGTGCTTTCTTCAGATCATCATGATACTGAGAGGCACGTACGAATTAATTTATGACAAGGCATTCTCGCGCAAGAAGTTCGGAATCATTTTTATTGTGACGCTCCTGTTTGCTTCGCTAAGCGTGATTTTGTTTGGGCAGGCCGGACCGTTTTCGAGGTACCTCGTCAGCTTCGGCAGTCGCGCAGTAATTACCGGGATCGGGTTCCTTGCCGCAGGGATGGTGGTATGGACGAACAAGAAATTTACGAAGGGCTTTGGGCAGCAGTTGTTGTCCAGTTCACTCATTGCCTTCAGCGTTTACCAGCTGTACGATTTCACTCTTCGTCTGCTGAAATTGCTGGGGAATGAAGTGTCGGGGTTGGAATTGTTTGGATCGGTCGACCTGTTGCTCGTTTCTCTCATGGGTATGAGCATGGTCATGTGGTTCCTCGAAGATGAACGAGAGAATCTTAACCGGGAGAACAAGGAACTCGATAGCTTTCTTTCCAATACATCACACGATTTGCGGACCCCCATCGCTTCTATCCTGGGTCTTACCTACCTGGGCAAAATTGAACTTCAGGAGGAGAAGGCGCGATCGTTCATGAACATGATCGAAGAGCGTATCCGAAAACTGGATCTGGTGATTGGCGACATTCTAAGCCTGTCGAGAAGTAAGAAGGTCGATCTGAAGTTTGAGCAACTCGATTTCCCGAAACTCCTGGACGAAACGATCGCTGACATCCGTTTTAACAAAGGAGTGTCGGCCATCCAGCTGGACTACCAGGAAGGACCGAACGACACTTTTAAGTCAGACTACAATCAGATCAAGATCATTCTTAATAACCTGATGTCGAACGCCGTCAAGTACCACAATCTTAATCAGCCGAATCCATATATCAAGGTCACGTTCCGGCGTATCCGTAGTGTTGTTGAAATTTCCATTGAAGACAACGGACAGGGAATTGAGCAGGAGAGCATACCCAAGATCTTCGACATGTTCTACCGTGCTTCCCTTACTACTGATGGAACTGGCCTGGGTTTGTATATCGTGCAGGAGGCCCTCGTTAAGATTAATGGAATCATTACGGTTGAATCAGAACTGGGGAGAGGCAGTACGTTCAAAGTAGTGCTTGAGAATGCCTGAGAAGGGAATTTCTCATGAGGAAATTTTATCAAGTTTACCAGCGGGAACGGGCCTATCCGCTGGAGGTTATAGTCTATTTAACTATATCATATAGTTAAATAGACTATAACGAACACGCAGTCAGCGAATCGCTTGAAGAGCTAGTCAACGAATTATTTGAAATGTTTGAGAAGGACGATTTCTTCACGTTTGAGAAATCGCCACTCGCCGCGGGGAATATCCTTTTTGGTAAGCCCGGCGTACATCGTGCGATCCAGTTTAATTACCTGGTACTCGAGCGCTTCGAATATTCGGCGCACCACCCGGTTCCATCCAATGTGGATCTCCAGCCCAACCGTTTTCTTGTCTTCAGAAACAACGGCCAGATCATCGACCATCGCGCGTCCTTCTTCGAGCTGTACGCCTTCCATGATCTTCGTGGCATCAGCTTTAGTAAGGGGCCGATCAAGTTCGACGCGATAAATTTTCTTCACGTTGTGAGAAGGATGCATCAGCTTTTCGGCGAGGTCGCCATCGTTGGTGAGCACCAGCAGTCCCGTTGTGTTGCGGTCCAGTCTGCCCACGGGATAAACGCGCTCCTTCACCACACCGCCGACAAGGTTCATCACCGTACTTCTCTCCTCGGGATCGGAAGTTGTGGTGAGAAATCCCTTCGGCTTATTCATGAGAATATATACCGGTTTCTCTGCGCGCAGCACGCGCTCCTCATGGCGAACCTCATCACCCGGATTAACCTTATGGCCAAGCGTTGTGACCACTTTTCCGTTCACTGATATCAACCCCATGGTAATGAGCTGATCGGCTTCTCGCCGTGAGCACACCCCACTGTTTGCTATGAATTTATTGAGGCGAATGGGGCCGCCAACAGACGGCGATGAAGCAGGCTGTTCCTGGTCTTCACGAACCGTTTTGCCCCCGCGCTTTACACCCGAGCGGTTGAATTTTTTGAAAGGCGTGCGTTCATCCGGCTGGTCACCCTTTTCAGATCCTTCCAAAGACGATTTCTTTTTCTCGTCACGTGGTGCGGGACGATCGGAATCACCTCGCTCAATTTTACCGGGTTTTGGACGATCTCCCCCTGCCTTGAAACGATCTGCACCCTCAACTCCGGGCTTGCGGAAGCCACGCCGCTCGTCGCCTTCCGGACGGGCTGGCCGCTTGCTTCCAAATGATCTGGGTCTATCTGCACCTGGTTCCCCGCCGCTTGACTTGCGGAAGCCACGACGTTCGTCGCCTTCCGGCCTTGACGGTCGCTTGCTTCCGAATGATCTGGGTCTATCTGCACCTGGTTCCCCGCCACTTGACTTGCGGAAGCCACGACGTTCGTCGCCTTCCGGCCTTGACGGTCGCTTGCCGCCAAACGACTTGGCTCCGAATCGAGAAGGTCCGCTGGAACCTTCATCGCCCGGTTTTCCTGCTCGCCGAGGAGGTTTTTCCGATCGACTCGTAGGTTTATCTGATCTTCCCTTCTTGAATGGGGCTGGACGTTTTGATCCAGAAGCGTCGGAGCGATTTTCACGCGTGCGACCACCGGGACGTGCGCCATGAGG